>JAAYGM010000141.1 GCA_012727735.1 Bacteroidales bacterium
GTACTGAGATGGGACAGTCATTCGCAGGCCTGGGATCGAAGGTGATCATCATTGAGATGATGGACCGCATCGTGCCCACCCTCGATCTGGAGGTCTCGGCCGAGCTGAACAAGATCATTCAGAAGAAGGGGATGAAGGTGATCACCAATGCCCGTATCACTGAGATCGTGGACAAGGGTGATAAGCTGGAGATACGTATCGACGGCAAAGAGTCGGTGATCGCCGACAAGGCGCTGATTTCCATCGGCCGCGTACCTGACCTGGACGGTGTAGGTGAGGTGAAGCTGGAAACAGAGCGGGGTAAGATAAAAGTGAACGCTTTCATGGAGACCAGCGTGAAGGGGATTTATGCACCCGGCGATGTAAATGGCATCAAGATGCTAGCACACGTTGCCTTCCGCATGGGAGAGGTGGCTGCAGAGAATGCAGTCAAGGGCAATCACCGCGAGGTGAAGTTGCTCTCTGCACCCTCGGTGGTCTACACCTCACCAGAGGTGGCTCAGGTGGGACTCACCGAAGAGCAGGCACGTGAAAAGTATGAGGATATCCGTATCGGACGGTTCAGCTTCGCCGCCAATGGGCGCGCACTGGCATCGGGTGATGCGGTAGGGTTTGTGAAGGTGATCGCCGACAACCGGTACGGTGAAGTGCTCGGTGTGCATATCATCGGCCCTTCGGCTGCTGAGATTATCACACAGGCATCGCTGATCATGGAGATGGAGATCACGGTGGATGAGGTGGTAAACACCATCTACGGACATCCCACCTATTCTGAAGCACTTGCCGAGGCGTTTGCCGATGTGTTGGGAGAGGCGATACATATCCCGAAGAAAAAGAAATAGGTAATTAATATCAGTAATTGCGGGTTTCGGAGTGTGAAAAAAGATTTGAAAGATTTTTTACGCTTTTGAAACCCGCCTTCATTTAGAGTGACTATGATTTATATCATCAACAGATCCAATAAACCTGATTATAATATTGCCCTTGAGGAGTACTGTTTCAAGAACCTGAGACAGTTTGATAAGATCTTCATCCTCTGGATCAACGAGCCTGCCATCATTGTGGGTAAGCACCAGAACACGCTGGCGGAGATCAACGCCCGCTATGTGGAAGAGAACGGTATCCATGTGGTACGGCGTATCACCGGCGGGGGTGCGGTCTATCACGACCTGAACAATCTGAACTATACGATCATCTCTGACGATGAGGAGGGTGAGGATGAGTTTGATTTCAAGACCTTCTCACAGCCAGTGATAGAGACGCTGGCAGAGCTGGGGGTGGAGGCGACGTTCTCGGGACGGAACGATATCACCATCGACGGGAAGAAGATCTGCGGTAACGCACAGGCTTATGCCGATGATCGGGTGATGCACCACGGCTGCCTTCTGTTCGATACCGACCTGACGGTGCTGTCCAATGCCCTGGAGGTGTCGGGGGAGACTATAGGCTCCAGGGGGGTGAAGTCGGTGCGCAGCCGTGTGGACAACATCCTGCCTAACCTGCCTGTAAAAATCACCGTGCATCAGTTTGCAGAGAGGATCCTGGCACAGATGAAACGGAGGTTCCCCGGGATGAGAGAGTATCGTTTCAGTGAGGCAGAGGAGGCGGCCATAGAGCAATCTCGTCGGGAGAAGTTCGGCAACTGGGAGTGGAACTACGGCATGAACCCCGCTGCAGAGGTGGTACGCGAGAGGCGCTTCCCTGCCGGTAAAATGCAGGTGTTCCTCAACCTCAGTAAGGGGAAGATTGCCGATATCCGTTTCTTTGGTACCTTCTTTGGTAAGAACAGCGACCTTACGGAGGTGCAGGAGGCACTGAAAGGGGTGAAATACGCCCTTGAAGAGGTGAGGAGTGTGCTTACGCAACTCGACACCTCCCGCTATTTTGCAGGTTTCTCCATAGAGGAACTGACAGAAACGATCGTAAGTTAAACGCTTCCACTATTCTATCTCTCTTTTTGTAAATATGTTACCGGCGATGTTCCCATCGGCCGGTTTTTTTTGTGCCTGAAACACTCCTCCTCCGCGCGCTCTGTTAGATTTATGCCGATATAAATATATCAGAAAATAATTTGCATAGTGAACATATGTTCATTACATTTGTTGCGGCTGTAAAAATATTACAGCGAAAATTATTCAGTATTATCTGATATAAAACGGAGGTAATTATGCCAGGATTTAACAAAAAAGGACCTGCCGGAGCGGGCGCCGCGAGCGGAAGAGGACGGGGAGGTTGTAACCCGGCCAGGAAAGGGAGAAACAACGTAGAATCGCAGGGGAGAACTGATTTGGATACTCCTTTTCAGCAAGGCTTCGGGAGGGGTTTGAGACAGAATCAGAGAAAAAGAGACGGATCCGGCAAAAGTAGATTTGCATGAAACAGGTGATCGCAATTCCCCTGGAAGGGGGCAGGATTTGCCAGCATTTTGGCCATTGTCAGCAGTTTTCCATTATCGAGGTTGAGGATGGAGTCATCCTGAAAGAGTCCTTTGTAACGCCACCGCCTCATCAACCCGGTTTACTGCCTGCATGGCTGTCGGAGAGAGGCGTCACCGAAGTGATTGCAGCCGGGATAGGACAGAAGGCGATAGCGTTGTTTCAGCAGCAACAGATCAAGGTACATATAGGTGCTGAATATAAGAACCCGCGTGAGCTGGTTTCCGACCACTATCGGCAGTCGCTTGTCTCAGGAGCAAACGCTTGTAATCACTGAAAAGGCAGAAAAAGGAAAAAGTAGATTCAGATTACAGATGTTATTTTTGCTTTGCCCGTGTTTTTGAGAAGATGATTGCCAAGCTCGCTCGCTCTCCCGGAAAAGAAAGAGCTGGCCACAGAGAATGGTAACGATGTCCCCTCAATGATGCTGGATCGTAGCTCTGTCGCGTTTCAGGATCTCTTCGACAAGGCGGATCTTGTCATCTCAAACGGTCAGGGAAACCTGGAGGGGTTGATAGCGGTGGAGAAGAGCGCTCTCTTTTTCCTGCTGATGGTGAAGTGTGATGTGATTGCCGATTTATTGGGAGTGAAGAAAGGAGGCTTCATCTGCTACGAAAAAGAAGGAAGCAATAACAACAATAATTAATAGAATTTTCGCATGTTCATATTGAAATGAATACAGAGCAAGCAAAAATTGCATAAATAAGAAGCGTATGATTGTACCTATCCTACTGTATGGCTCACAGATGCTCCGGCGCAACACCTCTGATGTGGTTGAAGAGGACAGGCCCGGAGAGATCTCAAGAAACATGTTCGAGACGCTTAAAAGAGCGGAGGGGATAGGATTGGCGGGACCTCAGGTAGCCATCTCAAAAAAGATATTTATTATTGATACCACGCCGATGCATGGAGGTGATCCTTATTTCAAAGCGGTGGAGAAGGTTTTTCTTAATCCTCAGATTGTTGAGATTGAAGAGGAAGAGGTGGCCTTTAACGAGGGATGTCTCAGCATCCCCGGGATATTCAGTGAACTTCAGAGACCGGATAAGATTTATGTGAAATATCAGAACCTGGCTTTTGAGACGGTGGAAGAGGAGCTGCAGGGGTTGGAGGCGAGGATCTTTCAGCATGAGTATGATCATCTCGACGGTATCCTCTTCATTGACCATATGTCCGGTTTACAAAAACGATTGATACAGGGAAAACTAAAAAAAATAAAGAAAAGAAGATGAACGTAAAAAGCAAAACAGCAAAAGCGGCTTTTGAAAAGACGAAGCTGCCTCATATAAAAAACATCATCATCGTGGCATCCGGAAAGGGAGGAGTAGGCAAATCGACCGTGGCGGCAAGCCTCGCTCTGTCGCTGGCCAGAGAGGGCTATGCTACCGGACTGCTGGATGCCGACATCCATGGGCCCTCGGTACCCACCCTCTTCAACCTGAATCATCAGCGTCCGCTCTCGATCGAGAAAGAGGGGAAGACCTGGATTGAGCCTTTCGACCGCAACGGGATCAGGGTGATCTCAATCGGTTGCTTTATCGACCCCTCACAGTCTCTTCTCTGGCGCGGTCCCATGGTGACGAATGCGCTGAAACAGCTGCTCAATGATACCGACTGGGGAGTACTGGATTATCTGATCATCGACACACCTCCCGGCACCGGTGATGTGCATCTCACCCTGCTGCAGTCTTACGAAATCACGGGGGCTATCGTGGTGACCACCCCGCAGGCTATTGCGCTTGATGATGTAGTCAAGGCCATCGGGATGTTCAATAACAAGAATGTGGCGGTGCCTGTGCTGGGGATCGTGGAGAACATGTCCTGGTTCACCCCTACACTGCATCCCGAAGAGCGCTATTTCCTGTTTGGGGAGGGCGGAGGTGAGAGACTGTCACAGCGGTTTCATATCCCCCTGATCGCACAGATCCCGATGAATGAGCATATACGACAGAGCTGCGATGAGGGCTCACTCGATTCGCTCTTTCAGGATGAGCAGATCCGCCGGTCATTCACCGGCTTGGTGGAGTCGGTACTGGCTCAGCGGGATTTAAACATCTTAGAGAATACGACAAAGAGAGCCAACGCTACGCCCCCCCAGGAAAACGTAAAGCATCGGCCTCTTCTCTTTCACGCCTCCCTAGAGGGAGAGCGTGTAGGTGATGATCCCCTCTGCAAACTTATGAATGAACAGTCCCGTTGCAGCCAGGAAACCGGAGACGATACTGATACTGAAGGTGACCGCATAGATGATGCCATCTATAAATGAGTGTATGATACAATGGAGAGTGCCGTTAAGCCCGATTTAAATTTAATATTTTTTAAACTGGTAATGTTTCCCAAACTGCTATCTGAATAATAAAGTCACGAGATCGTTCTCATCATATGCTTCCATTTGTAATAACCAAAAACAGAGATGACTGAGTAGATGGCGAACAGGGCGGCAGTGGGGTGGAGTCCTTTCCAGATATATAACCCACATGAGATGAGGTTCACCACGAACCACAACCACCATTGCTCCACATATTTCTGTGCCAGCATCCACATACCCAGGATGCTCAGGGCAGTGGTGAGGCTGTCGCCCGGGGCCACCGCGCTGTCAGTATAGCGTATAAGTATAAGAAGAATCACGCCAAAGAGTACCAGACCGAACACCGTCAGGGGAAGTATAAACCGTTTCGGTGTATGGGTGATGGGTAATCCCGTCCCCTCATTTTTATCTCTGTTCCATCTGATCCAGCCGTAGATGCTGGCGAAAAAATAGTAGATGTTGATGCCCATATCGGCATAGAACTTGCTTTGGAAGAAGATCCATACATAGAAAACGGGCATCAGCACACCCACGGGCCAGAGCCACTTGCTGGCCCTGTACTCCAGGAAGAGATAAAGAAGGCCTATGACGGCGCCGATGATTTCGATGGTTTGCATAAATTAAAATGAGATCGTGTACCGGGTCATGATGTTGCGCGTCGCCTGTGGGTAGTAGCCAATCCAGTTGATGCTGCTACCGTCTGCGAAGGTGTCGGTCGCGGCCCATCCGTTGGCAACATACTCGCTGTCAAAGAGGTTGTTCACAAACAGCTGTAGGCTGATCTCTCCCAGTTTCGTCTTGCGGAAGGTGTAGCCGGCAGAGAGGTTGCTCACGAAATAGGCATCGATCGATTTGGCCTCATCGGAGGTGTTGTCCAGAAACTGTTTACTCACATACTTACCCAGCAGGTTCATGTAGAAGGGGGTGACAGGCTGCCAGGTGAGACTCACGGCACTGACCACATCGGGTGAGAAAGAGATGTTTGTTGTGCCATACTCTTTGGAGATCTGGCCTACCCACGCATAGTTGTCGGGATGATCATACTGATCGAACCAGGCGGTGTAATTGCTGATCCTGTTGCGGCTGAAGGTGGTGTTGGCATCGAGCCGCAGTTTGTCCTGCCACAAAGGTACGGCAAGTTCCAGTTCAATCCCCGCACGGTAGCTCTCCCTCACGTTCTCCATCAGCTTGTAGCCAATGTCTGTCAGCTTCCCGGTCTGCACCATCTGATTGTCATAATCCATATAATAGATGTTCGCACCCAGCAGCAGACTGTTCTTGTTATAGCGGTATCCCAGCTCGTAATCGATCATCCTCTCAGCCCGGATCGGGTTCACCGCTCCACCCTTGATCCCATCTTTCAGGTCCGCACGCAACGGCTCCCGCTGTCCCACTGCTGCAGAGGCGTAGAGGCTGGTTGCCTCATTCAGCTGATAAAACAGTCCTGCTTTAGGGTTAAAGAAGTTGTAGTTGAAATCACCCGTCAGATCCATCAGGTCATCATCCATGCCGCTGAAACGATAGCCTACATTACGGTACTGCAGATCGCCGAAAAGGGAGAGTTGCTCCGTCAGCTGGTATTCCGCCTTGGTGAAGAGGCTCACTTCCGATTTCCTGCCCAAATTGCGGTACCATTCGTAGTCCGCCGGTATATTTTGCGAATGTTTAATCCACGGTAGCCTGCCGTAATGATCACCGTCGTAGAAGCTGTAAAGGCCTCCGAAGTTGAGCTTCAGTGCATTTCTGCTGTAACCGACCCCGACATTGGCCACGTAGAAATCATTCTCCATCAGCTTACGACGGATAAAATCAGAGCTGTCGTAGGTCTCACCTTCCATCGTTTGTGGTTCCAGGCCGAAATCAGTGAAATTATTATCTTCCCTGTAGTTCTCGTAGTATCCATATCCGTAGTTGTAACTGATTCCGGCGTTGAAGGAGAGATAACTTGTGAGCTCCCTGGAGAGGGTGAGCTGGAGGATATCAGAATAGTAGTTGTCGGTCTCATTACCGTAATAAAGACGGTTGCCCGTATCGTCTTCATATTCACCTGCAGGATTATAACGGCGCCCATACTCCTCATCCTGCATCTGCTCTTCCGACACCCCCTCCCAGGTGATACCTGTATGTTGTATTCCTTTCAGGTAGCTGAGCCGCAGAATCTGACTGTCGCTATAGTGTGACATGACGGCATAGAGGTTGGAGTGGTTCACCGTGCCATTGCGAACATACCCTTCACCCAACACCCGCGAGAAGCGGGCATCGAAAGAGAGCCCGTTCTGCAGTATCCCTGTGCCGGCGGCAATGCTGGAGGAGAAAGTGCCGTAGCTGCCTACTGCTGTGGAGGCCTCGCCGTAAGCCTCTGAGCGGGCGCCCCCACTCTTCAGCGAGATACTGGCTCCGAAAGCGCCTGAACCGTTGGTGGATGTACCCACACCCCGCTGAATCTGAATGCTCTGCAGCGAGTTGGAGAGGTCAGGAAGATTGACCCAGTAGACCTCCTGGCTCTCGGGGTTGTTCAGCGGCATCCCGTTGAGGGTGACATTGATGCGTGTGGCATCTGTACCGCGGATTCTGAAATAGGTGTTACCCACACCCAGGCCATCCTCCGTGAAGGAGACAAGTGATGGTGTGGTCTGGAGAATGGCCGGGATATTCCGTCCGGCATTTTGTTTTTTGATATCTGAGGATGTGATATTAGTGTAGGATACCGGTGTCTGGAGGCCTGCCCGCGTACCGGAGACAATCACCTCTTCCAGCTGAATAAATTCCAGACTGTCTGCAGGTGCTTCCTGTGTGTCAGATGTAACCTGCATCTGCTGCGCACGTTGCGCAATTTCTTTCCTCTGCGCACCCTGTGCACCTGCTTGATAACCGAAAGCCAACGTGATTGTCAGCCATAAAAAAGCCTTTTTCATTTACGTAATTTTTAGGATGAACAATGCCAATGGCGTTGTACATCGATTGTTAGTGAAATAAAAAAGGGGATTTAAAATAAGATGTATACCTGAAGAGCCACCCTTAGGTGAGCTTCTCTTTATTCCCTCCGCCGGCATTATCCGGATCAGGTGATTTGGGTATGATCTCAGCCCGATAATTGGGCACCCCTGTTGATTGAAGAAACAAAGATAGTTGATTTTTGTTCAAAAATGAGCAGCTATTGTAAAAATTAACCCCGAAGTGATTTTTTCTCTGGATTTATTCGTATTTTCGTTTGATATATACGCAAAAATATAAAGGGGTTTTACACAATATGAACGACGAAGAAAAATTGATTGCTGAAGATCAATTGATTGAAGATGAATTTCAAGGTCTTCTCAATGATTACCTGAACTCCAATCACCGGCGGAAAGTGGATATCATCACCAAGGCTTTCAACATGGCAAAGGAGGCCCATAAAGGGGCGCGTCGTCGTTCGGGAGAACCTTATGTGATGCACCCGCTGGCTGTAGCCCGCATTGTCTCGAGAGAGATGGGGCTGGGTTCCACCTCCATCTCTGCATCCCTGCTGCATGATGTGGTTGAAGACACCGAATATACAGTTGAAGATATACGTGCGTTGTTTGGTGATAAGATCGCGGTGATTGTGGAAGGGTTGACGAAGATATCGAGCGGTATGTTCGGTGAGAACGTGTCGGCGCAAGCAGAGAATTTTCGCAAGCTGCTGCTTACCATGTCGGATGATATCAGGGTGATCCTGATAAAAATTGCCGACAGATTACACAACATGCGTACCCTTTCCTCCATGAGTCCTACCAAGCAGTTCAAGATTACCGGTGAGACACTCTACATTTACGCACCACTGGCACATCGCCTCGGTCTGTTCGCTATCAAGACCGAGCTGGAAGAGCTCTGTTTTAAATATGAACATCCGGAGGTGTTCACCGATCTCGCCAACAAGATTGAAGAGACCGCACCGGAGAGAAATAAGATTTACGAACATTTTGCCGTACCAGTTGTAAAGTCACTCGATAAGATGAATATCGAGTATGAGATGCGGGCACGTGTTAAATCGATCTTCTCCATCTGGAACAAGATGCAGACAAAAGGGATTGAATTCAGTGAGGTGTATGATCTGTTTGCCGTGCGTATTATCTTTGAGGTCTTTCCCGGGATGGATGAAAAGAAACAGTGCTGGGACATCTATTCGGCTATCACCGATATCTACAAACTTCGTCCCGATCGTATTCGCGACTGGGTGAGCCACCCAAAATCCAACGGTTACCAGGCGCTGCACCTTACCGTGATGGGGCCTGACGGTAAATGGATTGAGATACAGATACGCAGCCGTCGCATGGATGATATTGCCGAAAAGGGGTTCGCTGCTCACTGGAAATACAAGGAGAACAGGATTGAGGAAGACAATGAACTGGATAAGTGGCTGAAGACGATCCAGGAGATCCTCTCCAACCCGAATCCGAACGCTATCGATTTCCTGGATACAGTGAAGATGAACCTTTTCTCCTCAGAGATATTTGTCTTCACCCCCAAAGGTGATATACGCACATTGCCTCAGGGTGCCACGGCACTCGATTTTGCCTATTCTATCCACACAAGGATTGGTGATCACTGCCTGGGTGCCAAGGTGAATCACACCCTGGCACCGCTCAGCCAGAAGCTGCACAGTGGTGATCAGATTGAGATACTCACCTCCCAGTCGGTTTATCCACAGCCCGAATGGATCAATTTTGTCACCACTGCAAAAGCGAGAACCAAGATAGAGGCATCGTTACGCCGTCAGCGGCGTCGTGTTGCAGAGAAGGGGAAGAATATGCTCGATCTGCTGTTTAATAACGAACCGATTGATAACACACTTTTTAACAGGATACTCCAGTCATACAAAGCCGAAAATAAAGAGGATCTTTATTATATGATTGGTAATGATGAAGTACAGTTGCCATCCGATAAGGAGGCATTCTTTAAACTGAAGGCTGAGCCGCAGAAGCAGGACAATTTGTTTGTGCGGTATGTGAGACAGGCAATGAGTGCAATAAAAAAATCACCTGGCGAAACAAAAAAAACAGAGGAGGATGAAGAGAAGAGAGTAATTGTCCCGGTTGAACCGGAAACGGTTAAAATTGACAGGAAAGAGATTCATCCGCTTACTGAAACGAATTTTCGGAAGAATTTCATCTTCTATTCCTGCTGCAACCCGCTGCCGGGTGACGATGTGTTTGGTTATGTGACCGAAAAAGAGGAGGTTGAAGTACATAAGCGTTCCTGTCAGACCGGGCTGAAGCTGAAGTCAAACTATGGCGATCGGATTATCTCTGTCGCCTGGGGCGACTACCGGCAATACTCCTTTCTGGCATCCATCGTATTCACCGGAATTGACCGTGTGGGTATCCTGGGGCGTATCCTGTCCAAGCTGGCTGAGGATGTGGTGGTGAACATTCAGAGTGTGAATGTTTCTTCCAAAGATGGTATTTTCGAAGGTGTTTTCAACGTGCACGTGCATAGTGCCGAAGAGGTGAATCAGCTTTGTGCCAAGATAGCAAAAGTGGACGGTATAAGTACCGTCCACAGATCTACTATTTGATTTTTCTCTTTTTTCTGCCGAAAATCACCGAAGTGGCCTTTTTAACCGCGAAGGCTAAAATGGCAGGTTTCGTTAATTTCCATGTCACAGAACTGATAAGAGGCAGATTAGACATCGCGAAGTTAACCCAGGGGTTGGTCCTTCTTGTCACGAATGGTGTGACCGAGTAGGAAGAGCCGCTTGATATATTATCAACCGTTTCTGCAAATTTTGATTTGACAGATGAGGCGAGACCTTTGGTGAGCATCGACCCCCAGTTATCGTTTAAATACTGCAGTTGATAGGAGAGGCGCTGACTAGCAATTGTCCGTTCCTCACTCAGCCGTTTCTTCTCCAAACGTAATTCTTCTAGAGGAGTTAATTTATATGTGCTCATTTGCTGTTGTTTTTATCATCTTTGTCATCATTCTCCATCAGGAAGTGTACAACCATGTTGGTCACTTTCTTCTTAAAAGGCTTCCCTACAAACAACATAATCAGCACCAGGAGCAGAGCAAAAGCTGCCACAATTCCGAAGCCAGCCCAGCTACTCTGAAGTAGTTCTCCCAGATAGAGTCCGAGTGTTATAAAAATGAACAATAGTGCAAAAAGGGTAACCCCGGCGATGATTAACCCGTAAGTAATTGCCGATGAACCTAAACTAACCTTTTCATACACTTCCAGTTTTCCGAGTTCAAGCGTGCTGGTGATGAAGTTGGATACATCATCCCTCATTTCCTCGAACAGCGTACTTACTTTTTTATCTTCCATCATTCAGGTCAATTAGCGTTTGCGTTATTGTTTTGCCAGTTCTTTTTTTGCTATTTCAGCAATATCGTCAATATCCTCCTTGAGATCATGTACTTCGCTTTTACCTTTGTATACGGCAGATTTAACGTTCGCTCTTACTTTATCTGCGAACTCATTCGCCTGTTCCAGCCACTCTTCTTTTCTGTCAGTACCCATGATATAGCCTACCGCTGCGCCAAGTGCCACGCCAATACCTAATCCCAATAATAATTTTGCTTCTGATTTCATAATTTTTGCGTTTAATTGTTAGTAGTTTCTTTTAATCCAGGTTGATTCTTATCGTACGGACCCCGTTGTCTTTATCCGATTGAGGGTCCCTGCATTAAATTAAACGTTTGATAGGCGAAATTGTTTAGGATAAACCTGTGAATAGGCTGATGTTATTCAGCTGGTAATGATTCACCCAATAGGGTGGCTGAGGTGAAGCCGGTGACTTTTACTTTTACGAAATCACCTATACGATGATGCTTTTTGTCGAATATAAGCACCTTGTTCTGGTCGGTACGACCAAAGAGTTGTTCTCTGGATCTTTTTGAGAACCCTTCCACCAGCACCTCGAACACTTTGCCCAGGTCTTTCTCGTTGCTTTGGTGTGACAGCTCCTGCTGAAGCTGAATGATATCCTGCAATCGCCTGTTTTTGACCTCTTCCGGTACATCGTCCTCCAGTTTCTTAGCTGCATAGGTCCCCGGACGTTCCGAATACTTGAACATGAAAGCTGAGTCGAAACCCACTTCACGCATTAAAGAAAGTGTCTCCTGATGATCCTCCTCCGTCTCGGAATGAAAACCGCACATGATATCGGTGGAGAGCCCGCAATTGGGGATGATCCGTTTGATGGCGGCAATCCTTTCCATATACCACTCCCTGTCATATCTTCTGTTCATCAGCTTCATCATGCGTGAGCTGCCGGACTGCACAGGGAGGTGAATATAATTGCAGAGATTGCTGTATCCGGCGATCGTCTCCAGTGTCTCATCGTTCATGTCCCAGGGGTGGGAGGTGGTGAAACGGATACGCATGCCGGGAGCTTCCTCTGCCACCATCGCCAGTAGTTCATGAAATTCGATTTGTCTCTCCCCATCCTGATAATGGTATGAGTTCACATTCTGTCCCAGCAGGATGACCTCCCTGAAACCTTTCCCGCGCATGTTGCGCAGTTCGTTGAGAATGCTTTCAGGCTCACGGCTTCGTTCACGTCCGCGGGTGAAGGGGACGATGCAATAGGTGCAAAACTTGTCACATCCGCGCATGATGGAGATATATCCCGATATATTGCTTCCTTCCATCTTGAGAGGGATTACATCTTTGTATGTCTCCGTTTTGGAGAGTTCGATATTCATCACTTTCTCTCCCCGTTCAGCTGCTCCCACCAGGTTGGGCAGATCGAGATAAGCATCGGGACCTACCACCACGTCCACATGGTGATTGTCGATCAGGTCAGACTTAACCCGCTCGGCCATGCATCCCAGCACACCTACGATGAGGTGGCCTTTGCTTTTTCTCTTCAGTGAATTGAAGTATTCCAACCGCTGTATCACCTTCTGCTCTGCATTATCTCTGATGGAGCAGGTGTTGACGAAAATGGCATCTGCTTCCCTGTCGTTGTCCGTGAGGCTGTAGCCATCCATCTCCATGATGGATGCAACTACTTCACTGTCTGCCACATTCATCTGGCATCCGTAAGTCTCAATAAAAAGTTTTTTCTCTTTGGTTATGTCTGAATTCATTTTCTTTACTTTCAGCTGTGTTAGATAAGAATATGTCTAAAATGTTAAATTACCCATTTTTAGGGGAGAATAGTTGTTTCTTTCTCATTCTTGAACTATATTTGCTCGGGAAAAATAAAAATTTTTCATAGTTAAGGTTTTGGTTAAATGTTCGGGAGTGACTGTGAAGTTACTCCTGAAATTTTTATATCTCCAAATGCCACTTAATTCGCGAAAAATCATTATTTTTGTCAAGTCACAAAATTAATCAAATTATGGAGTTTGGAGACATCATTTATTTTATCCTTCTGGTATTTTTCATGATATTGGGTTTTTTTAATGATTCCAGGAAGAAGAAAAATCTGCAGAAAAAACAGACCGGGACAAATGCTGTACCTGTTCCGGATAAGATAGACGAGACTTTTTATCAAAAAATGGAGCGTCAGAGAAATAAGCTGGGCAACGAAAAAACCACCCCCCCACCTGCGCTCCCTCCCACCTATTCCGGAAAAGAGGTGCATACGCAATTCCAGTCATCCATGGATTTGGTGACCGATTTCAAGAAAGAATCATCCCTGAAGAGCTCAATTTTCGTATTTGATGCAGATTCATCTTTTGCACAGGAGAGTGACTCCTCAGATGATTTTAATTCAAAACGCCCGGCTGTTCAGAAAGGCAGTTCTGTACATCCTCTTGTCCGAGATTTGTTAACGGACGGAGGTATGGAAGAACTTAAAAAGGGCCTGATTTACGGTGAGATTCTGCAACGCAAGTACTGAAACCGGTTCAGTCATTATCGCACACACATAAAAAAAATCAATTTATATGGCTTTAAAATTTATTAGCGCTGAAGAAGCTGCCGCTCTTGTAAAAAATGACGACAACGTAGGCTTCAGCGGTTTTACCCATGCCGGATGCCCTAAAGTGGTGCCGGTAGAGATTGCAAAAAGGGCCGAGGAGGAGCATGCAAAAGGAAATCCGTTTAAGATTGGTGTATTCACTGGTGCCTCTACCGGTGACTCCATCGATGGTTCACTCTCCCGCGCCAGGGCAATTAAATTCCGTACCCCTTACCAGACAAACAAGGATATGCGGGAAGCACTCAACAAGGGTGAGTTTGATTTTTTCGACCTGCATCTCTCCCAGTTAGCCCAGGAGATACGTTACGGCTTTCTTGGCAAGATAAATATTGCCATCGTAGAGGCATGTGATGTGACGGAGAGTGGTGAGATCGTCCCAACAAGTGGTGTAGGCATCACCCCCACCATCTGTCGGCTGGCAGATATCGTGATTGTGGAGCTGAATAAAAAAGTGCCCGCAAAGCTGAGAGGTCTGCACGATCTGTATGAGTTGCAGGATCCTCCCAAACGGCGTGAGATCCCTATTTTTGAAGTACAGCATCGTGTGGGGCTGGAATATGTGAAGGTTAACCCCGACAAAATATTTGTCGTTGAAACAGACAAAGAGAGTGAAGGTGGTGGTTTCGCTCCCCTCGATGATGTTACTGCCCGTATCGGGAATAATGTGGCGGAATTCTTCGTCGTGGAAATGAAAGCCGGTCGCATCCCAGCCCATTTCCTGCCCATCCAGTCAGGTGTGGGCAACATCGCCAATGCTGTACTGGCATCCATGGGCAACAACCCCGATATACCACGCTTCGAGGTGTTCACTGAGGTGATCCAGGATGCGGTGATTGATATGATGCAGAAGGGAAATATCTCTTTTGCCAGCGGCTGTTCACTCACAGTAAGCAATGAGGTGCTGAACAAGTTTTATAATGATCTCGATTTCTTTAAAAACAAGCTTGTGCTGCGACCCTCTGAGATTTCCAACAACCCCGGACTTGCCCGTCGCCTGGGTATCATCGCACTGAATACAGCTATTGAGGTAGATATATTCGGCAGTGTCAACTCTACGCACGTGAATGGTACCAAGATGATGAACGGTATCGGTGGCTCCGGTGACTTCACCCGCAACTCTTACCTCTCCATCTTTCTCACACCTTCAACAGCCAAGAACGGAGCTATCAGCTGTATTGTGCCGAAGGTGACGCACGAAGATCATAACGAGCACTCGGTGAAGATTATGGTGTCGGAATATGGTGTGGCTGATCTGAGGGGTAAAGGACCGAGGAACCGTGCCATAGAGATCATTGAGAAGTGTGCACATCCCGATTATCGTCCGTTGCTGCATGAGTACATCAATCGCGGTGTAAAGGGGCATATTCCGCAGGATCTCTACTCCTGCTTCGCCTTCCATCACGCACTGCAGGAGACAGGAAGTATGATGAACACCGATTTCTCGAAGTATAAGAAAGGATAAATCCAGTAGAGAAAATATCTCTTTAAGCCGCTTTATTCAGAGATAAAGCGGCTTATCTATTCTGTGCCTCTTACGTCAACAGATTGATAACAGAAAAAAAGCACCTGCGAAATAAATCGCAAGTGCTTTATTTTCAATGAGTCGGGATGACTGGATTCGAACCAGCGACCACTCGCCCCCCAGACGAGTACTCTAAACCGGACTGAGCTACATCCCGAAAAAGTGACGCAAAATTAGTACATTATTTTCAATCTCACAAATTAACTTTACTCTTCCTTTAAACTATATTATGATTTAATTTGTGAAAGGATAAAAAATAAGTTGTTAATTTGCACTCAAATTGATAATTAGGAGGCTGTTTATAATTCTTTCTTCAAGCAAAATAAACAGATTTTAAATGAGTTATTCTCTGGATGGCTTATTCTAAGGAGTTTAGATGACCTCTGCGAAAAATATTCACAATAGATGATTTTTACTGCAAAACAAATAGCCGATTTTTTGAATGGTGAAATAATCGGCAATCCCGATGTGTCAGTTTCCAGTTTCTCAAAGATTGAAGAAGGAATACCCGGCACAATCACATTCCTCGGTAATCCCAAGTACACCTCCTACATCTATGGTACCAAAGCCGATATCGTTCTTATCAATGATGATTTTGTGCAGGATAAACCAATCAAAGCAACACTCATCAAAGTACCGAACGCTTATGCCGCACTGGCGTCACTGATGGAGATGGTCAATCAAAACAGACCCGTAAAGAGTGGTACCGAAGCGATGAGTTTCATTTCACCTTCAGCAACACTGGGTGTGAACGTATATGTGGGTGCATTCGCCTACATCGGAGAGAATGCGGTGATTGGCGACAACAGCAAGATATATCCACAGACATACGTTGGAGATAACGTGAAAATTGGGAAGAACAGCGTGCTCAGTCCGGGGGTGAAGATATATCACGACTGCACTATCGGTGATAACTGCATTCTGCACGCCGGCACTGTCATTGGAGCTGATGGGTTCGGCTTCAGTAATGAGAACGGAATCTATCATAAGATACCTCAGATGGGTAACGTACTCATAGAGGATGATGTGGAGATTGGTGCCAACACAACCATCGACCGTGCTGTGATGGGATCAACAGTGATTCACCGGGGGGTGAAACTTGATAATCTGATTCAGATCGCCCACAACTGTGAGATTGGTGAAAATACCGCCATGGCCGCACAGGTGGGGATTGCCGGCTCTACCAAAATTGAGGAGAATTGTGTATTTGGTGGACAGGCAGGTATCGGCGGACATATCACCATCGGGAAAAACAGCCAAATAGGTGCCCAAGCCGGCATTATCAGTAATACCAAAGAGGGATCAGCTGTGATTGGATCACCGGCTTACCCCGTGAAAAGTTTCTTTAAAACGAGCATCATACTACCCAAGCTGCCTGATATGTACAGGCAGCTGAATGCGTTGGAGAAAGAGCTGGCTGAACTGAAGAAAAAGCTTACACCCAACGGATAAACAATCGTTTTCAGTAGTTATAAGTGGAATCTATACACAAAAATGAAGGAGTTTTGTGTTTTTGGTTGTATATTTGCCCACATATTAGCGTAATGAGTAATTAATATTAAGAGATAGTGAAACAGAGAACATTACAAAACAGCTTCACTTTAAGTGGTACCGGACTTCACACAGGACTTGATATTGTGGTCACGTTCAACCCTGCACCTGTAGATCACGGAATTAAGATTAAAAGAGTCGATCTTGAAGATCAACCTGTGATAGATGCATTGGCTGAATATGTAGTCAATACGCAGCGGGGTACTGTTTTAGGGAAAGGGGAGATAACCGTCAGCACCATTGAACACGGTTTTGCAGCGTTATATGCCCTTGGAGTCGATAACTGCCTGATTGAGGTCAACTCATCCGAGTTTCCCATTCTCGATGGCAGCGCAGCGGATTATGTGAAAGCTATCAGGGAGGTAGGTACCGAAGAACAGGAGAAGGATAAGGACTTCTATGTTGTTCGCAATAAGATTGAGGTGACCGATCCCGAAACAGGTTCTAAACTCACGTTGTTACCCGATGATGCTTTCTGCATCAACTCATTTATAGAATTCGATTCACAATATATCCCAAATCAGTCCGCCTCGATGGACACCATGACCGATTTTGAGACAGAGATTGCACCTGCGCGTACCTTTGTATTTGTACGCGAGATACAGCAATTACGCCATGCCGGACTGATCAAGGGAGGTAATCTGGATAATGCCATCGTCATCTACGAAAGAAAACTGTCGCAGAAAGAGCTGGACGACATCGCCGATGAGCTGAAAGTGCCCCACCATAGTGCCGACGAGCTGGGTTACCTGAATCATCGCAAGCTGGCATTTCCCAATGAACCGGCACGACATAAGCTGCTTGACATCATCGGTGATATGGCGCTCATCGGGAAACCGATCAAGGGACGGCTAATCGCCACACGTCCCGGTCATAAGATCAACAACAAACTTGCAAGGCTTATCCGCAAGGATATAAAACTGAATGAGGTGCAGCCTCCGATCTATGATATGAAAGCGGAACCGGTGATGGATAACATACGTATCCGTGAATTGCTGCCCCACCGCTATCCTTTTCTGATGGTGGATAAGATTATTCAGATGACCGATAATTTTATTGTCGGTGTCAAAAATATTACAACCAACGAGCCCTATTTTTCGGGACATTTTCCTCAGGAACCGGTGATGCCGGGTGTTCTGCAGGTGGAGGCAATGGCACAAACAGGTGGATTGTTCGTCCTGGCCAGACTTGATGAACCGGAAAGATACTCAACCTATTTTCTGCGGATTGACAACGTGAAATTCCGGCATAAGGTGGTGCCGGGTGATACCATCATTTTCAGGGTGGAGCTGACAAGCGAGATGCGCAGAGGTATCGCTACCATGCGCGGTTTGGCATTCATTGGAGATAAAGTGGTCTCTGAAGCCGATTTCACAGCGCAGATAATCAAAAACAAATAACTTATTAATCGATCAGAATATATGAACAGTGTTTCATCCATGGCTTTTGTGCATCCTGAAGCCAGGCTTGGCGATAATGTGATTGTAGAACCATTTGCATATATCGACAGCAATACAGAAATAGGCGACGGAACGCGTGTGATGACACAGGCAACCATCCTCTATGGTGCCCGGATCGGAAAGAACTGCACCATCTTCCCTCATGCTGCAATCGCAGGTATTCCGCAGGATCTCAAGTTCCAGGGTGAAGATACAACAGCGATCATAGGTGATAACACCATCATACGTGAATGTGCCACCGTGAACAGAGGTACCTCCTCGAAAGGGTTTACCAGGGTGGGTGACGACTGCCTTATCATGGCATACAGTCATGTGGCACACGATTGCGTACTGGGTAACCATGTCATTCTGGGTAACACCACACAGCTGGCAGGTGAGATAGAGATTGATGACTATGCGATCATCAGCGGCGGCTCACTGGCGCACCAGTTTTCAAAAATAGGTGCGCATGTGATGATCCAGGGAGGATCACGGATCTCCAAGGATATCCCTCCCTTCGTGATGGTGGGACGTGAACCAATCACATACGTGGGACTGAATATTGTAGGGCTTAAGCGGAGAGGCTTTAGCCGCGATCGTATCAACTCCATTCAGGAAGTTTACCGTTATCTCTACATGTCAGGGTATAACATCTCGCAGGCTGTAGAACGAATAGAACAGGAGCTGCCTGTGACGGATGACCGTGAACTGATCCTTAATTTCATCCGTTCCTCAAGCCGGGGGATCATCCGGGGTAATATGGAAGGATAGCTTATGCCGGGGATTGTTTTTCCTGCAGAGTGGTACCCGCAAAGCGGTGTACAGATAACATGGCCGCATCGAGGGAGTGATTGGGCAGATATTCTTGAAGAAGTAACCCAGTGCTATCTCTCTTTTTCCAGAGAGATACTCAAGCGGGAGAAGCTGCTTATAGTGGTCCCCGAAAAAGAGGACGTGACAAAATATTTCTCGAAGGAGGAACAGAAGAATCTCATCTGTGTAGCTATACCCAGTAACGATACCTGGGCACGTGATCACGGAGCAATCTCCCTCATTATAGACAACAGACCGACGGTGGTAGATTTCGGCTTCAATGCATGGGGTTTAAAGTTTGCAGCCAATTTTGATAACCGGATTACAGGTAACCTGTTCAAAGAGGCTGTTTTTCAGCCTGGTGTTGATTATCAGAACAGACTCAATTTCATCCTGGAGGGTGGGGCTGTTGAGTCTGACGGAGAGGGAACCATCCTCACCACCTCCCGGTGTCTGCTGGCACCCAACCGCAACCAGCCTATGGATCAGCGGGCGATTGAAGAATCATTGAAAAAAATGTTGGGTGCCACAAGAATACTTTGGCTTAATCATGGCTATCTGGCTGGGGATGATACGGACAACCACATCGATACGCTCGCCCGTTTCTGTGATGAGAATACCATTGCTTATGTGCAATGCGATGATGAAGGGGATGAGCATTACAGTGCGTTGAAAGAGATGGAAAAAGAACTACAATCATTCGTCACCCGAGAGGGAGCGCCCTATCACCTGATCACACTGCCAATGGCAGATGCAGTATATGACAATGATTGCCGCCTGCCTGCAACATACGCCAATTTTTTAATTATCAACGGAGCAGTATTGTTGCCATTTTATGGTACACGAAAGGATGAGATTGCCCGTCAACAACTGCAAAAAGCCTTTCCCAACCGGGAAATAATTGGTATCGATTGTAAACCCCTGATCAAACAGCACGGTTCTCTGCACTGCGTTACCATGCAGTTCCCTGAAGGTGTGTTGTGAATTTCAGTTGTCGGTTGTCAGCTGTCAGGAATCAATAGTAAGCTATCAGCTTTCTGTCTAAATCAATCATGAGTAAAAAAAATGAAAATAGGAATTATTCAACAAGCCAACAGTAGCGACAGGGAGGAGAATCTCTCCCGGCTGCAGTCGAAAATAAGACGACTGGCCACTCAGGGTGCAGAGCTGATTGTCATGCAGGAGTTGCACAACGGTCTCTACTTCTGCCAGACCGAAGAGACAGCTGTCTTTGATCAGGCGGAACCCATTCCCGGTCCTTCAACCCATTCTTTTGGGGAGCTGGCAAAAGAACTCAAAATTGTGATTGTACTCTCTCTCTTTGAGAGACGTGCTCCGGGACTCTATCACAACACTGCCGTGGTGATTGAGAACGACGGTGCCATCGCGGGAAAATACCGGAAGATGCATATCCCTGATGATCCAGCCTATTATGAGAAATTCTACTTTACTCCCGGTGATTTGGGTTTCCATCCCATTGATACCTCCGTCGGTCGGTTGGGGCTGCTTGTCTGCTGGGACCAGTGGTACCCTGAGGCAGCACGGCTCATGGCTCTTGCCGGTGCCGAGATGCTTATCTATCCCACTGCCATCGGGTGGGAGTCGTCAGACATGGAAGCGGAGAAGCAGCGTCAGCTGGATGCATGGATCACGTTGCAGCGCGCTCATGCCGTAGCAAACGGTATACCTGTTGTCTCTGTGAACCGAACGGGCTTCGAGGCCGATCCGTCGGGACAGACCAAAGGCATTCAGTTCTGGGGAAACAGTTTTGTCAGCGGACCACAGGGTGAAATTCTCTACCGTGCGTCAGCTGAGGAAGAGACGGAGCAGATCATTGAGATCGATAAGAAACGGACAGAGAATGTGCGTCGCTGGTGGCCTTTCTTCCGCGATCGGCGGATTGATGCATATGGCAATCTGACAAAACGATGGATTGATGAATAAAACAGAAGAGGTCACCCAAATGGGCGACCTCTTCTGTATACACACCTTAAAATACTTATCTGCGTCCGGATGATCTTTCAGTTCTGGCGTTCTGCGTTCTGCTGCTGGAGGAAGTGGCACTTCTGTTACTGCTTCTTGCAGTACTTTGTGATCTTACCGTAGCACTCCTGTTGCTTGTGGCACTTCTCTGCGGGCTCACTGTGGCACTTCTCGTATTATTCTTTGTAGTGCTCTGTGATCTTACGGCAGCATTCCTGTTGTTTGTAGTGCTTCTCTGCGGGCTCACCGTTGTGTTTCTGGTAGTGCTCTGCGATTTTACTGTGGCATTACGGTTGTTTCCGGTGGTTGCCTCTGTAGCATTCCTCTTCACGTTCTGCTCCCTGGTGGTAGTAGACCTTTCCACTGCACTTCTGGAAGCGCGTGATTCACTGTTGGCAGGAGTCACCGTCGTGGCTCTCTGATTGTTGCTGCGGGTGTTCTCATTACCGATGCTCCTGGTGGTGGCAGCTCTGCTGTTAGCATTGCTCCTGGTGGTGGCACTCCTGTTGTTTACATCGCTCCTGGTGCTGGCAGCTCTCTCATTGACTGTTGCTCTGGAGTTAGCGCTTCGTTCCCTTGATACTTCAGGACGATAGACACTTACTGCGTTATTGCTCACTCTGGTTGATCTGCCTGAACGGTTGTTCGTGCTTTCCAGCCTGCGTACTGTCGCTTTTCTGCCTGTTTCGCGCTGGTAGTCACCTGCACTCGGTCCGCTGTAATAGCGGTTGTCATTGTATACATATGTATTGTTGATGATCGTTGTACGGTTGTAAATGTTCGGGCTGTACCTGTTATAGTATCTGTGCATGTTGCGGTGATACATATACCTGTTGGGAAGGAATGTCCAGAAAATTGAAGGAACATTCACGTGGATGTTGATATTTACTCTCGGTCCCATGGGAGCCCAGCCGTAATAACCGCCCCCGCTTCTCCATGATACCCATGCGGGTGCCCACTCGTAACCCGGAATCCAGGCCCAGCCGTAATATTCGTCATGGAACCATCTGCCGTAATGGAAGGGAGCCCAGCCCCAGGAGTAGTCCGAGACCCATGTATTTCCGTAGTCGGTCATCGCCCAGTAACCATTGGTGGCATAGGGGTGGAAATTGTTCCCCACGTTGGGAACCCAGACACGACCGTAGTTGCGGTCATTGATCCATCTGCCGTGAGGTCTTAACTCATTGTAGAAGACATTGAAGCTGATGCCGCTGTTGTTATTGTTGTTGTAATTGTCATCGTAATAACCATAATCTGCGTCATAATCGTCGTAATACTCACCTTGGGAATATGCGCTCCTGGAAGAATAGCAAGACGATAGCAGCAGAACGACTATCGTAAGGAAGAAGGGTTTGTTTAAAGCTTTCATATTCGTAATTTTTAAAGGGTGTAACTTCTTTAATTTAACACTATGACCCTATTTTAACGTAATGGTTTAACTCCTGTCATGCCTAAACAGACATTAATAACAAAAAGATAAAAAATAGTGTCTTGAATCCCCCGTTTCATTACGATTGACCGCTTATCGCTTATTTATTTAAAAACCTGGTCGATTCCGGAGAAGCCCATGAATGCCATGGCGATGATGCCGGCCGTGATCAATGCGATTGGCATACCCTGCATTGCTTTCGGGACTTTTGTGAGCGACAACTGTTCTCGCACGCCGGAAAAAATAATCAGCGCCAGGCCAAAACCGATAGAGGTGGCCACTGCATAGACAACCGATTCAAGCAGGTTGAAATCTTTCTGAATCACCAGCAGGGCCACACCCAGGATGGCGCAGTTAGTGGTGATAAGGGGAAGGAATACACCCAGTGCCTGGTAGAGCGACGGGGAGATCTTCTTCAGGATGATCTCGACCATCTGCACGAGTGCTGCGATTACCAGGATAAAAGAGATGGTCTGCAGGTACTGCAGGCCGAAAGGTTCCAGAAGGCTCTTGTAGAGAAGGAAAGTAACCAGCGTGGCGATGGTGAGCACGAATGTTACGGCAGCGCTCATGCCAATGGCTGTATCTACCTTCTTGGAGACACCCAGGAATGGACAGATCCCCAGGAATTGCGAGTAAACAATGTTATTTACAAAAATGGCAACAATAATAATTCCAATATATTCCATATGATGCGATTGCTATGATTTAACCTGCTTTATTTTGTAACCTGTTGAAAATACCAATCAGGTACCCCAGTACGATGAATGCTCCCGGTGCCAGCACGAAGAGTAACGATCCGTATTGCTCGGGGTAGATCTGCATTGAGAAAACTTTCCCTGTGCCGAGCAGCTCGCGTGAAGCACCCAGCAGCGTAAGTGCGAGGGTGAACCCCAGTCCGATGCCCACACCATCGAAAATGGAGGAGAGCACGCTGTTCTTGGAAGCGAACGATTCGGCGCGCCCCAGCACGATGCAGTTGACCACGATGAGAGGAATGAAGATACCCAGGCTGTCGGCCAGCGCGGGAACGTAAGCGTTCATCATCATCTCAATAATGGTCACGAAGGTGGCAATGACCACGATGAATGCGGGTATACGCACCATGTCGGGGATCAGGTTCTTCAACAGTGAGATCACAGCGTTGGAGCTGATCAACACAAACATCGTTGCCAGTCCCATGCTCATCCCGTTGATGGCCGAGCTGGTTGTCGCCAGAGTTGGGCACATCCCCAATAGCAGCACAAAAATGGGGTTCTCTTTAATGATCCCGTTTACAAGTACTTTGAAATTTTTATTCATCTTTCTCTCCCTCCGCTTCTGTTATTTCCTTATCCTCTTTATCTGCTGCAACTGTTGCGCCTGAGAGCGCATCCTCCCTGCTGCCGCTGTAGGCGGTATAAGCTCTGTTCACCGCCTCCATGAATGCCCTTGAGGTGATGGTCGATGCGGTGATGGCATCCACTTCACCTCCATCCTTCGAGACGGAGAGCACTCCCTGAGAGAGATCTCTTCCCACGACTGATTGTCCCGGTCTGGTGATATCCCTGAACCATTCTGTCATCTTCGACCCCAGACCGGGTGTCTCCGCATGTTGCAGCACGGCGTAGTTCACTATCTTATGCTCCATATCAAAACCTACCATGATGCGGATTGTTCCGCTGAATCCGTTGTTCGAGAAGCTGTTAAGCGCGAATCCCATCAGCTCGTCGCCGCTCCTGGCAGGATAGACAAGCAGTGAGTCTCCCATGCCGTCGGGCATCAGGTAAGCCTCTGCCACAGGATCGTTGTCGAACGGTGGCACCACCTCACTGATTGCGTTTTGCAGCTTCATCGCCCTGGCATCGGCAATGGGCTCCGCGGTCATTTTGTTCACCTGTGCCAGCAACAAGGCCACCGTGAGGCAGATGACCGAAAGCGACAGGAACATGTTTTTGAATGATGATTGTAATTTAGCCATGTTTCACTACCTCCCCGAATCGTTTTGGTGTTGTGTAATTATTGATAAGCGGTGTAAAGGCGTTCATCAGCAGGATGGCGAACGAGACTCCCTCGGGATAAGCTCCCCAGAGACGTATCGCCACGGTGATGAAACCGATTGCACTGCCATAGATTAGCATCCCTCTTTTTGTGAGAGGTGAAGTGACGTAGTCCGTGGCCATAAAGATTGCTCCCAGCATCAATCCTCCCGAAAAGAGATGGATCAGTGGATGGTAAAGAGGGACAGGATTGAAGAGATAGAGCAGACCGGTGAAAAGTGCTACGGTAGCGAGTATTGATACAGGGATGTGCCATGTGATCACCCTCTTCCAAAGCAGATAGATCAAGCCGAGGAGCAGTGCAGCAACGCTCATCTCCCCAAGTGAGCCCGGTTCTGTACCCAGGAACATCTCCATCAGTGATGGCATTGTTTCGGGAGCAAACTTCAAAGCACCCAGTACAGTGGCTGAGCTGACAGCATCGGTTGTGGCGGCTGTTGTTTCCGGGGCAGCCCAGGTGGTCATCTGTGCCGGGAAAGAGATCAACAGGAATATGCGGCCCGCGATGGCGGGGTTGAAGATGTTGTTCCCCAGTCCCCCGAATGTGAGCTTCACCACTCCTATGGCGAAGAGACTTCCCAGTGCCAGGATCCATACAGGCAGGCCCGTCGGTACGTTGAACGCCAGCAATACACCGGTGATGATTGCGGAGCCGTCGAGGATGGAGGGCTCTTTCTTCAGAATGAATCGGACGATAAGATATTCAAAGCCCACGCAGAAAAGTACAGCGAGGGCAGTGATAATCAACGCATCAAGACGGAACACATAGAGTGCCACCAGGAACGCAGGTATCAGCGCGATGAGGACGGCGTACATGTTTTTTTGAATCGTGTCTCCACTGTGCACATGAGGCGATGGTGAGACAATCAGTTTGTTTTCCATAATCTTTTATTCCCTTTGCGTTAATTTTTCCTTGCCCTGACGATACCCATCACCTTGCCTTTGCCCAGCCTGATATAATCGAGCAATGGCCTGTCGGCAGGACAAGTGTAGCTGCAGGAGCCACATTCAATACAATCGGTGATGCCGTTCTTTTCGGCTCTGTCCCATACTTCATATTCCGTGAGGTTCATCAGCAGGGTGGGGTTCAGACCCATGGGGCAGACATCCACACATTTGCCGCATCGGATGCAATCTTTCATCGCCTTGCGTTTCGCCTCCAGCGTGGGGACGATCAGTACTCCCGATGTGCCCTTCGTTACAGGGATATCGATGCTCGCCAGCGCTTTTCCCATCATGGGACCACCGCTGATCACCTTCCCTGTTGTCTCCGGCACACCGCCGGCCATGGCAATCAGGTTGTTCAACGGGATGCCCACACGCGAAAGGATATTGCAGGGTTGTTTCACATCTTTTCCCGTGATGGTGACTACCCGTTCCACCAGTGGCTTGTTCTTCTGTACTGCTTCATACACCGCGAATGTGGATCCCACATTCTGCACTACCGCTCCCACTGAGATAGGCAGTGCACCACTGGGCACCTGACGTCCTGTCAGCGCGTCAATCAGCTGTTTCTCCCCTCCCTGGGGGTACTGCACCTTCAGTGCCTCTACGGTAATGCCGGGATATGCTTTCGCCTTCTGCCTGAATTGCTCTATGGCGTCTCTTTTGTTGTTCTCTATGCCTATGATGGCTTTCTCCACGTTCAGCGCCTTCATCACGATGGTGATGCCCACCATGATTTCATCGCTCTTCTCCATCATCAGCTGATGATCGGAAGTGAGATAAGGCTCGCACTCCACAGCATTGATGATCAGCAACTCTGCTTTTGTACCGGGGGGGGGAGTCAGCTTCACATGCGTAGGAAACGTGGCGCCACCCATGCCCACGATGCCGGCTGCGGCAATCTTGTCTAGGATCTCTTTTTGTGTGAGCCTGCATTCACTCACAAGTGACAGAGAGCGGTCGACTGCAGGTTCCCATTCATCCCCTTCCACCTTGATGAATACCGCATCTCGTTTGTACCCACTTGCGTCAAGTGCTTTGTCAATCTTTACCACTGTTCCGGAAACGGATGAATGGATGTTGGCCGATACGAAACCCACTGCTTTGCCAATGAGCGTGCCGGCTTTCACCTTGTCGCCTTTCTTCACTACGGGCTGACAGGGTGCTCCAATATGCTGGGAGAGCGGGATGATCACCTCGCCGGGGATAGCAATGGTTTGTATTGCCATGCCGGCCGAAAACTTGTTCTCTTTCGGGTGAATACCGCCAATTCGGAATGTTTTTAACATATGTTTTTTTTGATCTTATGCGGTTACTGTGGCCTCCTCCCCTTTCGGGGCAGGGGGAGTCTCTTTCCTCGGCGGAAAGTTCAGTTCCAGAATGGAGTTGGTAGGGCAGACAGGCACGCACTTGCGGCATAGCCGGCACTTGTCATCATCTATGAAGGCCAGGTTGTTTTCTATCGTGATGGCTTCGAACGGACAGACCTGCTGGCATTTGGTACACCCTATGCAGGCTACGTTGCACGCTTTCTTGGCTACTGCTCCTTTGTCCTTGTTCACGCAGCTCACGTAGATGCGGCGTGACTTGGGCCCCACTTTACGTAACTCGATGATATCTTTCGGGCAAGCTTTCACGCAGGCACCGCAAGCAGTGCATTTATCTTCCACCACCTCGGGGAGCATTGTCTCAGGGTTGATATGGATGGCATCGAAAGCACAGGAGTCCACGCAATCGCCCAGACCGAGGCAGCCAAAGGAGCAGCCGGTATCACCACCGTAGAGAGCGGCTGCGACAGCACAGTTGGAGGCTCCGTCGTAGAGATTGAGTCGCGGGCGCTCATCGCATGTACCGCTACAGCGGACCACCGCCACTTTTTTTGCAGATACGGAGGCCTTCCTTCCCAGGATTGCTGCCACATGATCCATCGTCTCCTGTCCCCCTACGGGGCAGTTCAGTCCATCAAGGGTCTCAGCCTTCACGCAGGCAGCAGCGAAAGAAGCACATCCGGGGAAGCCGCAACCGCCGCAGTTGGCTGCGGGCAGCGCATCCTGCACCTCCTGAATGCGGGGGTCTTCCTCTACCTTGAATTTTTGACTCACCAGATACAGGATGGCTGCGCTACCAGCACCTATGGCGCCCAATGTTGCAACAGCAGTAATTAATACACTCATATTTTCATTAAAGTTAGTCGTTGTCAATGCTCATTAAACAGATAATTCGGTCCTTTCTCCGATTAATGAATAACGTCTGAAAAATTAGTTCTTTTTATATTGAATTTGAAACTGTTCGCCATTTTGTTTCTCAACAGATAGAGCATGAAGTAGTAGGGTACAAGAGCGGTCATGGCGCTTATGGCTGCCTCCGTCTCGGTGAAGTTCCATGTGTTTGTGGTTAATACAAGCATCACGATGAGGATGATAAGGGGAAGAACAAACGCCCAGAAGACCGCCTTGTAACCAATCGATTCCCTACCTTCTATGATTACCCTTTCGTTCTCAGAGAACCGGCCCGTGATGTCAGTTATATCCACCCGTTTTTCTTTCGAGTCGGCAGCCATGCATGCTCCTTTGGCGTGGCATGTACTGCAGGCCGACTGTTTTGTAATACGTACGGTGATCTGATCGCCGCTTATTTTCTCGATGACTCCTTCGTGTTCAATCATGAAACAAATTCTAATTCTCCTCTTTCTCCTTGGTGTGCAAAGTTAAGGATTATTTTCGGGATATGTAAAAGATTTCCGAACTTAACAGACCCCGGATATGTTAATATCTGATCCGGCCTACAGACTCTTATTTGCTTCTTTTCTCACCTGCAAAACACCCGTAAATCTTATATGGGTAATAAATGGAGTCTATAGAGCAACTTAATCGTGATATTGACCTCTTTTGCCCGAACATTTACCCCTGTAAATTTGTTAAAAAGTTTATTACAGACCAAAAGCAAATTTTTTTAATAACATACTTAATACGCTACATCCATATGATTTTCGACATTGAAATGATCCGTAATGTTTATGCGAATCTACCTCAAAAAATTAAAAAGGCAAAAGATCTGTTGCAACGTCCTCTAACCCTTACAGAGAAGATCCTATACTCCCATTTGTCACCCGGTGTACCCCTGATCAACTACAAGCGGGCTGCCGATTATGTGAACTTCGCTCCCGACCGTGTGGCCATGCAGGATGCCACCGCACAGATGGCGCTGCTGCAGCTGATGAACTCAGGTCGCAAGAGCGTGGCAGTACCTTCCACCGTGCATTGTGATCATCTCATCCAGGCTTATAAGAACGCCGAGAAAGACCTTGATACTGCGAATGTAACCAACAGGGAGGTGTACGAATTTCTACGCGATGTATCCAATAAATTTGGTATCGGATTCTGGAAACCAGGTGCAGGGATCATCCATCAGGTGGTGTTCGAGAATTACGCGTTCCCCGGCGGGATGATGGTGGGGACCGATTCCCACACACCCAATGCGGGTGGACTGGGCATGATCGCCATAGGTGTGGGTGGTGCCGACGCGGTGGATGTGATGGCCGACCTGCCCTGGGAGCTGAAGATGCCCCAGCTCATCGGTGTGAAGCTGACAGGGAGGCTCTCGGGATGGAGTGCACCCAAGGATGTGATACTGAAAGTGGCGGGTATCCTTACCGTGAAGGGTGGTACCAACGCCATCATAGAATATTTCGGCGAGGGAGCAGCATCGCTCTCGGCCACAGGTAAAGGAACCATTTGCAACATGGGTGCTGAGGTGGGTGCTACCACATCCATCTTCCCCTTCGATGAGAAATCGGCGCAATATCTGGAGAGCACAGGCAGGAAAGATGTGGCGGACGAAGCGCGCAGGATCATGGAGCATCTGCAGCCCGATGCTGAGGTGATTGCCCACCCCGAGCTGTACTACGATCAGCTGATAGAGATTGACCTCTCTCAGCTGGAGCCGCATATCAACGGTCCCTTCACCCCCGATGCAGCGTACACCATATCGGAGTTTGCCGACGCGGTAAAAAAGAACAACTACCCCCGCAAGATGGAGGTGGGGCTGATAGGGTCATGTACCAACTCATCGTATGAAGATCTCACCCGTGCTGTCTCAATCGTGCGGCAGGCACGTCAGGAGAGTGTGCCGGTGAAGGCACAGTTCCTCATCAATCCCGGATCGGAACAGATACGCTTCACCGCTGAGCGTGATGGCATCCTGGGAGATTTCGAGAAGGTGGGTGCAACCATTATCGCCAATGCGTGCGGACCCTGTATCGGACAGTGGAAGCGTGAAGATGAGGTAGAGAACAGACCCAACTCCATCGTCACCTCCTTCAACCGCAACTTTGCCAAGCGCAACGATGGCAACCCCAACACCCATGCCTTTGTCACCTCACCCGAGCTGGTGGCAGCTTTCACCATTGCTGGTGATCTCTGCTTTAACCCCTTGACAGATAAACTTCTGAACGAGAGGGGAGAAGAGGTGAAGCTCAATGAGCCTACCGGTTTTGAGATGCCGCCCAGGGGATATGATGTGAAAGATGCAGGTTATCTGGCTCCCTCGCCCGGAGCAACGGACGTCGACGTAAGCATCGATCCTCAGTCGAATCGCTTGCAGAAACTGGCACCGTTCGCTGCATGGGATGGGAAGGATTATATAGGATTACCGCTGCTTATCAAGGTGAAAGGGAAGTGTACCACCGATCATATCTCGATGGCAGGACCATGGCTCCGTTACCGCGGACATCTCGATAATATTTCCGATAACATGCTGATAGGGGCATTCAATGTGTTCAACGATCAGACCAATGCGGTGCTCGATCCCGAATCAATGGAATATATGGCTGTGCCTGCACTGGCGCGGAAATTCAAGTCTAAAGGTGTGGGGTCAGTTGTGGTAGCCGAAGAGAATTACGGCGAAGGATCAAGCCGTGAACATGCAGCCATGGAGCCGCGTTTTCTTAACGTGAAGGCGATCCTGGTAAAATCGTTCGCGCGAATACATGAGACCAACCTCAAAAAACAGGGGATGCTGGCTCTCACCTTCGTCAACAAGGATGACTACGATAAAATACAGGAGAGAGACAAGATCAGCCTGCTTGGACTGGAAGCGTTCGCTCCGGGGAAGAACCTGATCATTGAACTGCTTCATGCTGACGGCACAAAGGATCGGTTTGAGGCAGCCCACACTTATAATGAACAACAGATAGAGTGGTTCAAAGCTGGCAGCGCCCTGAATGCAATGAGGAAGTGATATAAACCCTGTAATGATGAATCCATGCAAATAACCAAACAAGCGGATCGGCTTATCGTTCCCGATCATCCACTGATCCCGTTTATTGAGGGTGACGGAATAGGTGGGGAGATCACTCCTCACGTACAGCGTATTGTCGACAGTGCCGTAGAGAGATCATACGGCGGACAACGTAAGATCGAGTGGAAAGAGGTGCTGGCAGGTGAGAAAGCTTTTAACAAAGTAGGCAGCTGGTTGCCTGAGGAGACAATGGAGGCATTCAGGAGCTGCATGGTAGGGATCAAGGGGCCGCTCACCACACCCATTGGGGAGGGTATACGTTCGCTCAATGTGGCCTTGCGCCAGGAGCTGGATCTCTATGTCTGCCTGCGGCCGGTAAGATGGTTCAAAGGCGTGGTGACACCGTTGCTGCATCCCGAGAAGGTACATGTGACCATCTTTCGTGAAAACACGGAGGATATCTACGCCGGTATTGAGTGGGCTGCGGGTACTCCCGAACTGAAGAAGGTGTTGAAATTTCTGAAAGAGGAGATGGGTGTCGCCAAAATTCGATTCCCCGAAACCACCTCTATCGGTATCAAGCCGGTATCGGTGGAGGGTACGGAACGTCTGGTACGTGCAGCCATTGTTTATGCCCTGGAGCATCATCTGCCCTCGGTGACGCTGGTGCATAAGGGAAACATCATGAAGTTCACCGAAGGGGGGTTCAAGAAATGGGGATATGCCCTCGCCGAGCGCGAGTTTCCCGATCAGACCTTCACTGAACATAAATTCAAGCAGATAGAAGAGGAGCGTGGTCTCGAGAGGGCGGTGGAAGCGTATAATCACGCCGTTGAATCGGGAAAGGTGTTTATCAAGGATGTGATTGCCGACGCTTTCCTGCAAAATACGCTCCTCAAACCGGAAGAGTATTCGGTGATTGCCACCCTCAACCTGAATGGCGACTATATCTCCGATCAGCTGGCGGCAATGGTGGGTGGCATCGGTATTGCACCCGGGGCCAACATCAACTACAACACCGGTCATGCCATCTTCGAAGCGACCCACGGAACAGCCCCCGATATTGTAGGAAAAGGACTGGCCAATCCCTGTTCCATGCTTCTTTCTGCTGTGATGATGCTGGAGTATATGGGATGGCCAGAAGCGGGGAGGCTGATCACCTCATCGCTTGAGAAACTCTTCGAAGGCGGGTATGGGACCTCTGATCTCACACGGTTCATGGAGAAGGGGAAGGCATTGTCAACCGCGGAGTTTTCTCAAAGAGTGATTGATCACCTCTGAGAATAGCCGTGAAGGTAAACAAAAAAGGTGTGATTTATGTTAAATAAACAGCGATAACTGAAACCGGTCAAAAGAGAATCATAACAAATAAACAATAAAAATATATCAAAAATGAATAACGAGGAAATTACAAAAACTTTATCAGATTCCGTAACATTTACGAGCAATATCGATAAAGAACTCTTTGCGAAAATGGGGGTAAAACGCGGACTCCGTAACGAGGATCACTCAGGTGTACTTGCCGGTCTGACCCGTGTAGGTGATGTGGTGGGTTACGAACGTCAGGAAGACGGGACACTGAAGCCGGTACCCGGTAAGCTCTACTATCGGGGGATGGATGTGGAAGAACTGGTGAAGGGTATTCAGTCAGAGAACAGACTGGGTTTTGAAGAGACCGCATTCCTTCTGCTGTCGGGTAAGCTGCCCACCAAAGAGGAGCTGGATGCTGTCAATGATCTCATCGCTCATACCATGCCGCTGAACCATAAGGCCACGATGAATATCCTCTCACTGAAAGGAAAGAACATCATGAATATCCTTGCAAGAAGCGTGCTGGAGCTTTATGCCTATGATGAGAACCCCGACGATATCTCGCCCGATAACCTGGTGAAACAGTCGATCAACCTGATTGCCAAGTTCCCCACCATCATCGCCTATGCCTATCAGGTGTTGCGTCACGATCAGATGGGACGTTCACTGCATATCCGTCACCCATATGAAAATCGTTCGGTAGCTGAGAACTTCCTTTTCATGATGAAGGGGCGTGATAACTACACCGAACTCGATATCAGGATTCTCGATCTGGCTCTGATTCTTCATGCAGAGCACGGAGGAGGTAACAACTCTACATTCTCTGTCCGTGTGACCAGCTCAACCGAGACAGACACCTACTCTGCCATCGCTGCAGGCATAGGATCTCTGAAGGGCCCGTTGCACGGAGGTGCCAATATCAAGGTGCAGGGTATGCTCGAGGATATGAAGAAGAATGTGGACGACTGGACGAACGTTGAGCAGATCGATGCCTATCTGATGAAGATATTGAAGAAGGAGGCTTACGACCGCACCGGCCTGATCTATGGTATCGGACATGCTGTCTACACCGTCAGCGACCCGCGTGCCGACCTGTTGAAAGAGATGGCTCGTGATCTGGCCAGAGAGAAAGGGCGTGAGGAGGAGTTTAATTTTATGGAACTGATAGAAGAGCGTGCCGTTGAGGTGTTCCTCGATTTCAAGAAGCTGACCGCCAAATCAAGAACCTGTATCAATGTCGATTTCTACTCGGGATTTGTCTATGATGCAATTGGCTTGCCATCGGAAGTGTTCACACCGCTGTTTGCCATGGCCCGTATCGTGGGCTGGTCGGCACACCGCATCGAGGAGATGAACTTTGCCAGCAAGCGGCTGATTCGTCCTGCTTACAAGAACGTACGTGAGAAACAGGATTTTGTGGCGATGAATGAAAGATAATAAGATGCAGAAGATAAAAGTAGTGAATCCCGTCGTTGAACTTGACGGGGATGAAATGACCAGAATTATCTGGTCATTTATCAAAGAACAGTTGATCCTCCCTTATCTGGATCTGGATATCAAATATTACGACCTGAGTATCGCACATCGCGATGCCACAGATGACCAGGTGACGGTGGATGCTGCCGAAGCAATCAACCGGTACAATGTTGGCATCAAGTGCGCCACTATCACCCCCGATGAAGCCCGTGTGGAGGAGTTCGGGCTGAAGAAGATGTGGCGGTCACCCAACGGCACCATCCGTAATATCGTCGGTGGTACCGTTTTTCGTGAGCCGATCATCTGCCGCAATATCCCGCGCTACGTGCAGGGGTGGACCGAGCCGATCATCATTGGCCGTCATGCTTACGGTGATCAGTACCGGGCCACCGATACCGTCATCAAAGGAAGAGGGAAGCTTACCATGTCCTTCACCGATGAGAAGGGGGAGACCACCAGCTGGGAGGTTTTCAACTTCAGGGGTGATGGTGTGGCCATGGCAATGTACAACACCGATGAGTCGATCTACGGTTTTGCCCGTTCCTCCTTCCAGATGGCGCTGACAAAAGGGTACCCACTCTACATGTCGACGAAAAACACCATCCTTAAAGCATACGACGGTCGCTTCAAGGATATCTTCCAGGAGGTATATGAGAAGGAGTTCAAAGAGGCGTTTGCGAAAGCAGGCATCACCTATGAACATCGGCTGATCGATGATATGGTGGCCTCAGCCATGAAATGGAATGGTGGTTTTGTCTGGGCCTGTAAGAACTACGACGGCGATGTGCAGTCGGATACCGTGGCGCAGGGCTTCGGCTCGCTGGGGATGATGTCCTCCGTGCTGGTGACTCCCGACGGTAAGACGGTGGAGGCAGAAGCCGCCCACGGAACGGTGACACGTCATTACCGTCAGCATCAGCTGGGAAATGAGACCAGCACCAACCCCATCGCATCCATCTTCGCATGGACACGCGGTCTCGCACACCGCGGCAAGCTCGACGGGAACCAGGCGCTGATCGATTTCTGCGGGAAGCTGGAGCAGGTGTGTGTGGAGACAGTGGAAGGTGGCGAGATGACCAAAGATCTTGCATTGCTTGTGCATGGCAATGATGTTACTCGCGACAACTGGTTGACTACGCAGGAGTTCCTGCATGCGCTGAAACGGAATCTGGAGAATAGCTATAAGCAATAAGGTTTTAGCAATCAGCAATCAGCTTTCAACAGTCAGTTTTTGCGGAGTAAGATAAAAAACAGAAGGGCAGTCCAAACGGGCTGCCCTTCGTCATAATCAGTGAAAGACCTCAATCGGGGGGTCAGATGTTAATCCTCTTTCTCCTGCTCCTCGTAAGTCTTCAGCAGCTTCTCCTGCACATCTGAAGGTACCAGCTCATAGCTGGCGAACTTCATGGTGAAGGAGGCCCTGCCGCCTGAAAGAGAGCTTAATGAGGTGGAGTAAGAGCTCATCTCTTTCAAAGGTACTTTGGCCTTCAGCATCTCAAAACCTTTCTCACTCTCCATCCCCATGATCATGGCACGACGTCCCTGCAGATCACTCATCACATCCCCCATAAACTCACCCGGGACGGAGACGGTCACATCATATACCGGTTCAAGGATCTTGGGTCCGGCATTCTTGAACGCGGTACTGAACGCATTCCTGCCGGCAAGCATAAAGGAGATCTCGTTGGAGTCCACCGGGTGCATTTTGCCGTCGTAGACGATCACCCGCACATCACGGGCATAAGATCCGGTGAGTGGCCCCTGTTCCATGCGTGCCATGATTCCTTTCATGATGGCGGGCAGGAAGCGAGTGTCGATGGCGCCGCCCACGATGCTGTTCACGAAAACCAGCTTACCACCCCAGTCCAGTTCAATCACCTGCGTGTCGCGGTTCTGGATCTTGAATTCCTGACCGTTAAAGCGATAGATCTCCTGCACGGGCATGCCATCGGTGTAAGGCTCTACGATGAGGTGTACCTCACCGAACTGACCGGCACCACCCGATTGTTTCTTGTGGCGATAATCGGCGCGTGCTGACTTGGTGATGGTCTCACGGTAGGGTATCTTTGGTTCGATAAATTCAATCTCAATCTTATCATTGTTTTCGAGGCGCCATTTCAATGTGCGCAGGTGAAATTCACCCTGCCCCGAGACGATGGTCTGCTTCAATTCTTTGGAGATCTCCACCCTCCATGTAGGATCTTCCTCTTTCATGCGGGTGAGCGCCTCATTCAGTTTCTCGGTGTTGGCTTCGTTCAATGCTTTGATCGCCCTGCGGTAACGTGGCTCGGGATATTTAATGAAATTGAACCTGTTCTCGGTTCCTTTAATATTCAGTGTGTTGCCGGTGCGTACATCCTTCAGCTTCACTGCTGCCCCAATGCTTCCTGCATGTAGCTCTTCGGCCTTGGTACGTATCTGTCCGGCTACGGTATAGAGTTGTGCGAGACGTTCTTTCGAGTTGCGGTCGGCGTTGGTCATATCATCACCCTCCTTCACTGTTCCCGACATCACCTTGAAGTAAGATACCTCACCGATGTGTGGTTCAACGGTTGTCTTAAAAAAGAAAAGAGATGTGGGGGCGGCAGCATCGGGTTGAATCTCTTCTCCGTCACTGTTCACCGGAGCAGGCACATCGGTAGGCGAGGGTGCTACCATGTTCAGGAAGTTCATGATGCGGTGCACCGCCATATTTTTTTCGGCTGAGGAGCAGAAGAGCGGGAAGAGTGAGTGACTGATCATCCCCTTGTGGATACCGTCGCGCATCTCCTCTTCTGTAAGCGAGCCCTGGTCGAAGTACTTTTCCATCAATCCTTCGTCGTTCTCTGCTGCCGCTTCGAGCAACACCTGATAATATTCCCCGGCTCTCTCTTTCTCACTCTCCGGTATCTCCAGCACCTCGGGTGCTGTGGCCCCCGGCGACCATTGATATAGTTTTTGTTTCAGCACGTCCACGATGCCATTGAAGGAGCTGCCGCTGCCCACAGGATACTGTACAGGCACTATTTTGCTGCCATACAGATCTTTCATGCTGGCCAGGGTGTTGTCGAAATCAGCTTTCTCATGATCCATCTGGTTCACCAGCAGCACGATCGGTTTCTTCATCTTATCCACATAACGGAACTGGTTAATGGTTCCCACCTCCACGCCATTGGCAGCGTTGATAAGCATAAGCGCCATATCGGTCACATTGAGGGCCGAGATCACCCCTCCTACAAAATCATCCGATCCCGGACAATCGATGAAATTCATCAGCTTCTCTTTCCATTCATACGAAAAAACAGTGGAGAAAACAGAATAACCATAATCTTTCTCCACCGGGAAATAATCACTTACGGTATTCTTTCCATTCACTGAACCACGTCGTTTTATAAGACCACACTCGAAAAGCATTGCTTCTGCGAGAGTGGTCTTACCTGATCCGGCATTGCCAATAAGGGCAATGTTCTTAATTTCGTTTGTTTTGTAAACTTTCATGATTAGAAATTATTTAATGTATAAAATGTTCTTTCACTGCATTAAAAAGAGATTCCTCTCACCTTCCCTTCGCTGAGAATGAGAAGTCATGGAGCGTAAATGTATTAAAAATGACTTTGTGTCTGCTGGGAGAGCGACAAAGTCATACTATCATTAATAGTGTTGCAATTTATGAAAATCGCATGACAAAGAAAAATGTAACGTTTATGTTATAAAACATAAATGGAGGGGTTCTCCGTGAATAGCTGAAAATGTTAAACATTTTTACCTGTCGGTTGTTTATTTACGACACAGTGGTACATGATTTATAAACGATACATGGCGGATGAAAGAAGGAGCAGCCAGGCACTGCTCCCCTTATCTGTTGTTGTGCCCTTACTGCCTTGAAACGATTCAAATAATACAATTTATAATTTTCAGATAAGTATGGATCACTATTACAACCAACCTATTGACGATCTGTTGCAGCAATTCAATGTTACTTCCGATACCGGTCTCAGTGACGAAGAGGTGAAGAGACGAATTGAAGAACATGGGCCGAATCAACTTGAATCGACAAAGCAAAAATCACTCCTCTCCATGTTTTTTGATCAGTTCAAGAGCAGCATGGTTGTGATCCTCTTAATTGCCGCCATTATATCGGGTGTGATTGGTGTGATGCATAACGAGGGGCTGGTGGAGAGCTTTGTGATTCTCGCTATTCTGATTATCAACGCGATCATAGGTACGATACAGGAGATGAAGGCGCAATCATCGCTCGAAGCGCTGAACAGGATGAGCTCCCCCCACACGAAAGTGTTGCGTGGCGGACAGGTCGCCGAGGTGGTCTCCACCGAGATTGTGCCGGGTGACATTGTGATACTCGATACGGGTGATATCATCCCTGCCGATCTGCGCCTGATTGAAGCGGTGAACCTGAAGATCCAGGAGTCGGCACTCACGGGTGAATCGGTGCCGGTAGAGAAAACCGATGCGCTGCTGGAAGCGAAAGAGATACCACTGGGTGACCGGGACAATATGGCTTTCTCTACCAGCACGGTCACCTATGGCCGCGGAAAAGGAGTGGTGGTGGGTACCGGCATGCAGACCGAGGTGGGTAAGATAGCCCACATGCTTCAGCATACCGAGGCGACGGAGACACCCATGGGCAAGCGCCTCCAGCAGTTGGGGAAGGTGCTGGGTTATGTTGCTCTTGGAATCTGCGCTGTGATTTTCATCGTGGGCGTCTCCTATGGCAATGACTGGATGGATATGCTGATGATGGCAGTCAGCCTGGCAGTAGCAGCCATCCCCGAAGGACTGCAGATCGTCTCAACGATTGTGCTGGCGATAGGTGTGCAGCGTCTGGTGAAGCTGAATGCCATTGTCCGCACGCTGCCATCGGTGGAGACGCTGGGAAGCACCACAGTGATCTGTTCCGATAAGACGGGGACACTCACACAAAACAAGATGACGGTGGTGGAGGGATGGACCGGCGGTAACCGTGTCGATTTCCGTAATCCGCCGCTGCCCGAAGAGCTGGACAATGATGAGAAGCGATTACTGCACACCTCACTGCTCTGTACCGATGCACATCTGAAGTTGACGCCTGACAGTAAGCATGAGACCTCCGGCGATCCTACCGAGACCGCCATCGTGGATGTTGCTTTGTCGCTGAAAATAAATAAGGTTGCACTCGAAGAGCAGTTCCCCCGTGTGGAGGAGGTTCCTTTCGACTCAGAGAGAAAACGGATGGCCACCATCAACAGGATGGAGGAGGGTCAGCTGCGGGTGAATGTGAAAGGTGGTCTTGATGAGGTGCTGAGTGTATCCACGCAGATTCTTATTCACGGAAAGGTACGCCCCATCACCGAGGAGGACAGGGTGACCATCAGGGAGGATAATCATCGCATGGCACAATCAGCCCTGCGTGTGCTTGCGGTCGCCTATAAAGATATTGATGCCCTCCCCGCTGAGGTGAGTGCTGAGACTGTGGAGCAGGAGCTTGTCTTTGTCGGTCTCCTCGGGCTGATCGATCCGGCCCGTCCCGAGGTCGTGGAAGCGGTGAAGAAGTGTAAGACAGCCGGTATCCGTCCCGTGATGATCACCGGTGATCATAAGGTGACAGCAGTGGCTATCGCAGAAGAGATCGGCATCTTTCAAGAGGGTAGTAAAGCAATAACAGGCACCGATCTGGTGGAAATGACCGATGAAGCGCTCTACCGTGATGTGCAGGATTACGCGGTCTATGCCCGTGTAGCACCCGAGCACAAGGTGCGTATCGTAAAAGCATGGCAGTCGCAGGGTGAGATTGTCGCGATGACCGGCGACGGAGTGAACGATGCGCCGGCACTCAAGCAGGCCGATATAGGTGTAGCGATGGGTATCGTGGGTACGGAGGTGGCGAAGGATGCTTCCGATGTGATCCTGACAGACGATAACTTTGCTACCATCGTCGGTGCTGTGGAGGAGGGACGCCGTATCTATGACAATATTCTGAAAGCGATCCAGTTCCTTCTCTCAGCCAATGTGGGTGAGGTGCTGCTGATTTTTATCGCTTCCATCTTCAATATAGGCAACCCGCTCACCCCGATCCTTATTCTCTGGATCAACCTGGTGACCGACAGTCTTCCTGCACTGGCACTGAGCATGGACCCGGCTGAGAAGGACATCATGACCCGCAAGCCGAGAGATCCCAGGAAAGGGTTCTTTTCAAAGGGGATGATCTGGCGCATCATCTATCAGGGGGCCACCATTGGGTTGATCTCTCTGGCAGCCTATCTGATCGGTTTCAGGGATGGCGGTCAGCCGCTGGGACAGACCATGGCCTTTGCCGTGCTCGGATTCTCTCAGTTCTTTCATATCCGCAATCTGCACTCCAACAGACGCTCCTCTTTCCGCACAAGCATTTTTAGCAACACGGCTCTGCTTGGTGCCATTTTCATCTCGGCCCTGTTCCTGCTGGCGGTATTGATGATACCTGCGGTAAGAAATATCTTCGGTGTGGTTGAAATGGATTCTGTACACTGGATCTATGTGGGTGCACTCTCACTCGTTCCTATCGTCGTGGTTGAACTGGTCAAGCTGATGCGGGTTAATCACACAAAGGATGAGTATTGAAGCTGAAGAAAGATAAAAGCAAATTAAAAAAACTTTATTTTGCGCAATTTGGTGCTATTTGTGCATCAAATGGAATTTTTTTTGTATTTTTGATTTTAAAATTTACACTCTTGTGTTAATTCCGTCCTATTTCTTTCATTTAGGTATTGTCGGGTTATCAATCGTCGGGGTAAAAAAAAACTGTTTATGGAACATTTAAATGAAGCGTTGGGCTTACTCGCAGTAGGGATGATTATGGTATTTTTCATTCTCCTCCTTGTTGTTGTTATCGGGAATGTGGTGATCATGCTCACCAACCGTTTTGTACCGGTAACGGATAAACCCGGCAAGGGAGGAGCTGGCGGGAAAAGCAACCATCCGAAGAAGCTGGCGGTCATCGCTGCAGTGGTTGATGTGATCACGCATGGCAAAGGCCGGGTGGATTCAATACAGAAAAAATAAAATTAAAATATATCAGATGAAGAAAGAGATTAAATTCAGTCTTTTGTACAGAGACATGTGGCAGTCGTCGGGGAAATATGTTCCCACGGTAGAACAGCTCACAGAGGTTGCACCTGCAATTATTGATATGGGTTGCTTTGCACGTGTGGAAACCAACGGCGGCGGGTTCGAACAGATCAACCTGCTTTTTGGAGAGAACCCCAACAAGGCAGTGCGCGACTGGACACAACCCTTCAACGATGCCGGTATACAGACACATATGCTGGAACGCGGACTGAACGGTATCCGTATGACACCGGTGCCGGCCGATGTGCGCAGGTTGATGTTTCAGGTGAAGAAGAAACAGGGCACCGATATTGCCCGTTCCTTCGACGGTCTGAACGACCCACGCAACCTGAAGAACTCTATTGAGTATGCCAAAGAGGCAGGCATGATCTCTCAGGCTGCGCTTAGTCTGACGGTCTCCCCGGTACATACGGTTGAATATTACACCGATCTGGCCGACACGCTTATTGAGATGGGTGCCGATGAGATCTGCATCAAAGACATGGCAGGTGTGGGTCGCCCCGCAACAATCGGTAAGATCATCAAAAATATCAAACAAAAGCATGCAGCGATCCCAGTGACATACCACGGCCATGCCGGTCCCGGGTTCCAGATGGCCTCCATCCTGGAGGCAGCCTACGCGGGTGCTGAATATATCGATGTGGGCATGGAACCCCTCTCATGGGGTACAGGTCATGCCGATCTGCTGGCAGTGCAGTCGATGCTGAAGGATGCCGGGTTCAAGGTACCCGATATCAATATGAAAGCCTACATGAAGGTGCGTTCGCTCACACAGAAGTTTATGGATGACTTCCTGGGTTACTATATCGATCCAAAAAACAGGCTGATGAACTCACTGCTGATCGGTCCCGGACTGCCGGGAGGGATGATGGGGAGTCTGATGGCTGACCTGGAGAATAACCTCTCCTCACTCAACAGGTGGAAGGTAAAAAACGGACAACCAGAGCTGACGCAGGACGACCTCCTGGTGAAGCTCTTCGATGAGGTAACCTACGTATGGCCCAAGGTGGGTTTCCCCCCGCTGGTGACACCCTACAGCCAGTATGTGAAAAACCTGGCACTGATGAACGTGCTGCAGCTGGAGAAAGGGAAAGAGCGCTGGTCGATGATTGCCGACAATATCTGGGATATGATCCTTGGCAAGTCGGGCAAGCTCCCCGGAGAGCCGGCAGTTGAGATTCTGGAGATGGCGAAGCAGCAGGGTCGTGCGTTCTACAACAGCAATCCGCAGGAGCACTATCCCGATCAGCTCGACCAGTTCCGTGCAGAGATGAAGCAGCACAACTGGCCGTTGGGTGAGGATGATGAGGAGTTGTTCGAACTAGCCATGCATCCAGAACAATACAGGGCCTACAAGTCGGGTGAAGCAAAGAAAGCATTCGAAGCTGATCTGGCGAAGAAGAAAGCGGAGAAAAATACAACCACAGCCCCGGCAGCTCCGGCAACAGAGACAGTCTCAAACGGGAACAACTTTCAGCCCAAAACAATGGTGGTGAACGTAGATAATGAAGAGTTTGTGGTGAATATCTCCTATCCCGATGCCGACAACGGAGCCGTTCAGGCTGCAGAAACGGCTGTGACGACACAAAAGACAGCTGCCCCTGCTTCCAATGGCCGGGTGAAAGAGGTGATCTCACCGCTGGAAGGAAAGTTCTTCCTCACGAAAGACTCATCCGAGACAGCCCTGAAGGTGGGTGATTCACTGAAAGCGGGTGACCTGGTGGGTTATATTGAGTCGATGAAGACCTACAATGCCATTACCGCAGAAGAAAGCGGCAAGGTGGTGGAGATCTGTTTTGCCAACGGTGATTCAGTGGATGAGGATGATGTACTCATTAAAATACAGTAAAGAATGCGTGAAATTTTTACCAACCTGACAGAGATGACCGGATTCAGCACCATGGGATGGGAGACCATCCTGATGTGGATGATCGCATTTCTGTTGCTCTATCTCGGTATCAAGAAACAGTATGAACCGCTCCTGCTCGTACCCATCGGTTTTGGTGTGCTGCTGGCCAACCTGCCCGGTGCAGGACTGGGTGTCGTGGACAGCTCCCTGGTAGTGAATCCCGACGGCACCTATATGAGCCTGCTCGATATAGCCGATGAGCATGGCATCATGAACCTGCTTTATTTCTCACTGATCAAGACAGGTATCCTGCCGCCCATCATCTTTATGGGTGTGGGTGTGCTGACCGATTTCGGTCCCATGCTGAGGAACCTGAAGCTCTCACTCTTTGGCGGTGCTGCACAGCTGGGTATCTTCTCCGTACTGATTGGTGCCGTCTTGCTGGGCTTCACGCTGCCTGAGGCTGCCTCTCTCGGTATCATCGGTGGTGCTGACGGCCCCACGGCCATCTACACCACCATCAAGCTGGCACCGCACCTGCTGGGCCCGATCGCTATCGCTGCCTACTCCTATATGGCGCTGGTGCCGGTGATCATTCCCTTTATCGCCAAACTGCTGATGACGGAGAAAGAGTTCAAGATCCATATGAAGAAGATGGATCAGCAATTTCCGCCGAAGCATGAGATCAAGAACCTGAAAACTGTCAAGATCATCTTCCCTATCGTATTGGGTGTGATTGTTTCGGTGCTGGTTCCTTCATCGGCACCGCTGCTGGGGATGTTGCTCTTCGGTAACCTGGTGAAAGAGATCGGCTCCAGTACGAGCCGACTGGCGGATGCCGCCTCCGGTCCCATCATGAACACAGCCACCATCTTCCTCGGACTGACCGTGGGAGCCACTATGTCAGCGAATGTGTTCCTGACAGCACAGACACTGGGTATTATTGTAGGTGGCTTGCTTGCTTTCGGTGTTTCCGTGGCGGGAGGTATTTTCGCTGTGAAAACCTATAATCTCTTCTCGAAGAAAAAGATCAATCCCCTTGTGGGTGCTACCGGCCTGAGTGCCGTGCCCATGGCATCGCGTGTGGCGAACGAGGTGGCGTTGAGATATGACAAATCGAAGCATATCCTGCAGTACTGTATGGCCAGTAACGTTTCTGGTGTGATCGGCTCAGCCGTAGCGGCCGGCGTTCTGATCTCTTTCCTCGGATAAGCGTGTTGAATTAAATATTGTGTGAAGTGTGCGGCAGCCTACCTGTCGCA
>JAAYGM010000142.1 GCA_012727735.1 Bacteroidales bacterium
GCTGTCAAAACGCAGACGATAACAAATAGAGCGATCTTTTTCATTGTCTTTACTGTTTTGTATGATGCTTGTATGGACCACGCTCATTCCTGTCTATCGTGCCCGCCCCGGTGATATGGTCTCAGATGCCGGTGGTCTCAGCCTGGTGGAGTAGTCCGGGAAGCTCCTCCAGCAGCTGCGTCATGGAATCAAAGACGACCGATGCACCCGCTTCTCTCAGAAGAGAGTCAGGTAAGGGTCCCGTATTGACCGCGATGGTGAAGATGCCTGCCCCGACGGCTGCTTCGATTCCCAGTGGCGCATTCTCAATCACGATAGCCTGATTGGGCTGCAGGTCACCCCCCTTTTTGAGTCCCTGCAGGAATGGTTCGGGGTCGGGTTTACCGTTCACCACATCGAACGCTGTCACCATTGTTTGAGGTGTGAAGGTCCCCGGGAAATGGGCGTCGAGCCGTCCCAGTAATGAGGGCTGGCCGGATCCTGTGACCAGCACCGGCGTTAATCCCTTTTCTTTCACCAGCTCCAGCACCTGCGCGGCGCCGGTGATTGTCTTACCATTGTTGTACTCGCGGAACAACTCCGTTTTACGTGCGTAGATCTCTTCCATCTCTTTCGCCGTGGCTTCACGGCCAAACTCTCTTTCTGTGATGATGTTGATGGTCGCTTGCCCCAGCCGTCCTTCATGGAGATAAAACTCAGCAGGTTTTGTGGTTGAATAACCAAACTCCTCCATCGTCTTCTGCCAGGAGTCAGCATGTGCAGGCATGGAGTCGTACAGTACGCCATCCATATCGAACAGAATGGCTTTTATTTCAAAACGTGGGTAATGATGCTTACTGAGATATTCTTTCAAATGATGATTCATCTTATTTTTGTGACTTGATCAATGTTCATTACAAAGTTACGATTTTTATCCCACATCGGAAAAATGCATGCCGAACTGTTTCTGCTGAAGTCCGGCAGAGCATAATTACGGCAATAAAAACAAGATGCCTCATAATACAATATGAGATGACCTTATCCCCAATCCCATTCCTTCTGAATCGCCTTATATGGCATTGAGCTGCATTTCAATTCAGCCGTAACAAACCCGTTACTCCTTCGGATCTGTTCGAAGCATATTCGAAGCATATTCGAACGATATTCGAACGATATTCGAAGGAGTACCGAAGGAAATACGGCTATACCCTTATGAATATACCTACATCACCTCCCGATTATTACAGCTTGAACAAAATGATGAAAGTCTCCTTTCACGAATACAAGACAAAGCCGTTTCACCTATTTCCTGAAAAGCATGTCATTCTGAGGGATGAGTGTGCCAGATCATAATACCACCAACCTGTTTCGTTCGGGGCGCTTGAAAGGGGTGTTGAAAGAGGTTTTTGCCACGATTGTGAAGCTCCTGGAGGTAGAAAGCTTCGTTAGCCTGGAAAGGACCAATACCGATGGTACCAGGAAAATCCAGGAAAATCCAGGAATGACCGGGTGATACCAGTCAATCACAGGCTAAGTAAGTTAAAGGCGAAAAAAGAGAAAGAGAAGTTGCTCTCTGAAGAGGAGTTGATGCATCGAAGTCAAAGGCCCCAGGATTATGAAGCATGGTCAATACAAGTTTACTGTGAGAAGTCAGCAAAAGCCATAGTCCCATATTATCACCTAAAAATGAGAAGGGCTAAACCTTAATGGATGAGTAGTAAATGAATGGTACCATTCACCCGCGAACCTAAATGCCGCCTACAAACGAGTAATGTGTAATAAAGGTGCGGCAGGAGTAGACATGATGGAGGTGGATTCATTCAAAGATTATCTTGTCAGTCAAAAGGATGCGCTAATATGTTCCATTCTCGGGGGTAGATACCGCCGCCATCCCACACGACGGGTATTCATACCCAAGGGAAACGGTATGGCACAGCATACTGATTGAGGTATTATCCCGCACCATAAAGGATGGCAGGATAATATCGCTCATTCATAAATATTCAGGGATATCAACTTTCCTGGCTACAGCTTCTACCGATTCAAAGGAGAGTGCAGGCTAAGAATACACCCCTCAAAGTGTGACAAAGATGAAAGCTAAGAGTAAGGATCTGACATCCATGGCAAGAAAATGTTGTATATAGTCTATATTCTTGCTTTGATCACCTTTGTGGCTTCCTCGAATCCCGGCTTCTCCAGAAGCGCGAACATGTTCTTCTTGTAGGCTTCCACACCGGGTTGATTGAATGGGTTGATGCCCAGCAGGTAGCCGCTGATGCCGCAGGCTTTCTCAAAGAAATAGATGAGCTGACCGACAAATTTTTCATTCAACTCGGGCAATTCAATCAACAGGTTGGGTACACCTCCGTCCACGTGGGCTATACGTGTGCCCAGCTCGGCCATTTTGTTTACCTCATCCACCCGTTTCCCTTCAAGAAAGTTAAGGCCATCGAGATCTCTCTCATCGTGCGGAATCGTTACTTTCCTTTTCGGCTCTTTGATGGAGATCACTGTCTCGAAGATGGTGCGTTCACCCTCCTGTATCCATTGACCCATGGAGTGCAGGTCGGTGGTGAAATCGACCGCTGCGGGGAAGATACCCAGGTTCTCCTTGCCTTCGCTTTCACCGAAGAGCTGCTTCCACCATTCTGCCATGAAGTGCAGCTTGGGGTGGTAGTTCACCAGGATCTCAATCTTCTTGCCCTGCCTGTAGAGCTCGTTACGGATCACAGCATAGATGGCCGGCAGATTGTAGTCGAACGTGGTGGAAGGGCCGGTGGCTTTCTCAATCTCAAGTGCCCCACCCACCAGCTTGCGGATGTCAATTCCCGCCACAGCTATAGGGAGAAGTCCCACGGGTGTGAGTACCGAGTAACGTCCGCCCACATTGTCGGGGATGACAAATGTTTTGTACCCCTCTGTTGTTGCCAGTGTTCGAAGAGCACCTTTGGATGTGTCGGTGATGGCGACGATTTTGTTTCGTGCCTCCTCTTTTCCCACCTTGCTTTCCAATTGGTCTTTCAGGAGGCGGAAAGCCAGTGCCGGTTCGGTTGTTGTGCCTGATTTGGAGATGTTGATAATACCGAACTGTTTTTCTTCCAGAAAATTCATCAGTTCATGCAGATAATCTTCACTGATATTATTGCCGGCATAGAGAATCACAGGGTTCCTGCGTTCTTTTGGCTCCTGCAGCCAGTCGAAAGAGCCTGAGAGTGCATCGATCACTGCACGGGCACCCAGGTAGCTGCCGCCGATGCCTATCACCACTACCGCTTCGCAGTGCGTACGCAGTACTTTTGCCGCATCTTCAATCTCTCTCAGCTCCTCTTCGGTGATGGAAGAGGGGAGGGCGACCCATCCCAGGAAATCGTTTCCTTCGCGTGAGCCATCATATAACGCCTGATTGCAGGCTGTAGCCTGAGCTGATTGCTTCAGAATATCCTCTTCCGAAAGAAAATCGGAGACATGTTTGATGTTTAGTTGAATCGTATCCATTGTCCTATTTATTTTATCATTTATTATTTTGTTCACCATGAAACAGCGCTTTTTCTTCAGATCAAGTCGGTGACGCAATTGTCTGCAAGCCAGCTACATCAGAAAAAATCGATCAGCTTTTTGATGGCTGCCTGTGGCTGAAGTTTCTCATAGAGAATCTGGTAGACCGTCCGGGCGATGGGCATGTCAATCTTAAAGCGATCGTTCAGTTCGTAGATACATTTTGCCCCGTAGTAGCCTTCGGCGATCATCTCCATCTCCAGTTGTGCCGACTTCACCGAGTAGCCTTTTCCTATCATCGCACCCAGTGTCCTATTGCGGCTGAACTGCGAATAGCCGGTGACGAGCATATCTCCCAGGTAATGTTGTTCACCTATGTTGCGCTCAATGGGTACCACCCCATCGAGAAATCGGGACATCTCCCTGGCGCAGTTACTCATCAGCACCGCCTGGAAATTATCGCCATAGAGCAGTCCCTGGCAAATGCCGGCGGCAATGGCGTAGATATTTTTCAACACAGCTGCCAGCTCAATGCCGACCACATCATTTGAGATACGTGTTTTCAGAATCCTGGAGCTGATGGCTTCGGCGAGCAGTTTCGCTTTCGTCTCATCTTTGCTGGCTACCGTCAGGAACGACAGCCGCTCAAGCGCCACCTCTTCGGCATGGCATGGCCCGGAGAGCACCCCTATATCCTCGAGGGGTATCTTGAAGTTGGAGGCAAGAAACTCACTCATCACCATGTTATCGTTCGGTATGATCCCCTTCAGGGCAGAAACCATGAATTTGCCGCGGAACGTACTGTTCCACATGCGGCGGAAATATTGTTTCACATAGGGGGAGGGGATGGCGATGATGATCGTATCAGATTCTTTGATCGCCTTCTCTATATTTGAGTAGAAGGTGATCTGTGCCAGATTGAACTTGACATTTGTCAGGTAATTGGGATTATGCCCCAGTTTGTAAAAACCCTCAATCTGATCATCACGGCGAATGTACCAGTTCATGTGCTTTTGGTTCATCAAAACCATTTTAGCCAGTGCTGTGCCCCAGGTGCCGCCTCCAAGGATGCAGATTTTGCCGATTGAATCCATTATGTCAGTTATTTCAGATTGTAAGGCTGTTAAAGTTCAGATGCATTCTCTACCCATGTTTTAACCGCATCGGGGGTGGGATTGTTCAATCCCATCCTGAACTTTTTGTTCAGTCCGCAAAGTTCCTGATGCAGTTTGTTGGGGTTCATGCCCGTCAGGCTCTTCACCTGCAGATAGCCCGCTTTCTGCAACAGCTCGACCCACTCTTCGGGCACACCTATCCCGGTGTACCTGGCAGCGGTGTCTCTCGTAACTGTTTTCTCGGGACGCATCATGGGGAAGAGCAGCACCTCCTGTATGGTTGTCTGCCCGGTGAGCATCATGGTGAGCCTGTCCATGCCGATGCCCATACCCGATGTGGGGGGCATGCCATACTCCAGTGCACGCAGGAAATCCTGATCGATGAACATCGCCTCGTCATCCCCTTTCTCAGAGAGACGCAGTTGCTCTTCGAAACGGCCACGCTGATCAACCGGATCGTTGAGCTCTGTATAGGCGTTGGCCAGCTCCTTGCCATTGACCATCAGCTCAAACCGTTCTGTCAGTTCCGGGTTATCGCGGTGACGTTTACAGAGAGGAGACATCTCAATCGGGTAATCGATGATGAAGGTGGGTTGAATATATTTACCCTCTGCTTTTTCTCCGAATATTTCATCAATGAGCTTTCCTTTGCCCATCGTTTCATCCTGTTCCACACCCAGTGTCTTACAGACATCACGCAACTGGTTCTCATCCATGCCGCTGATGTCTATTCCGGTGTGCTCTCTGATGGCATCGATCATGGTGACGCGCCTGTAGGGTGCCTTGAAATCGAGTTCAGTCTCTCCCACTTTCACTTTAGTCGTCCCAAGCACTTTAAGGATCACATACTCAAGCATCTGTTCGGTGAACTCCATCATCCACTTGTAATCCTTGTAGGCAACATAAATCTCCATCACCGTGAACTCGGGATTGTGAGTGCGGTCCATCCCCTCATTCCGGAAATTGCGGGAGAACTCATACACCCCTTCAAAGCCGCTGACGATCAGCCGTTTCAGGTAGAGCTCGTTGGCGATCCTGAGATAGAGGTCGATGTCGAGCGCGTTCATATGTGTGGTGAACGGACGTGCGGCGGCACCACCCGGGATGTTTTGCAATACAGGTGTATCTACTTCCAGGTAACCCCGCTGGTTGAAAAATTCGCGCATCGCATCGAAGATGCGGGTACGTTTCACGAAAATATCCCTGACATCCTCATTCACCAGCAGGTCCACATAGCGCTGACGATACCGTAGTTCGGGATCGGTGAATCTGTCGTATGCCACACCGTCTTTCACCTTCACCACCGGCAGTGGTTTCAGCGACTTCGACAGTATGGTAAGTGTTTCGGCATGCACCGAGATCTCACCTGTCTGGGTACGAAAAACAAATCCCGTAATGCCCACGAAGTCTCCAATATCGGTCAGCTTCTTGAAGATGGTGTTGTAGAGATCCTTGTTCTCACCGGGGCAGATATCATCACGGGTGATATAGACCTGTATCCTCCCTTTGGAATCCATCAGTTCAATGAACGATGCTTTACCCATGATACGGCGACTCATGATGCGCCCTGCAATGGTTACAGGACGGCGCTCATCGTCATCTTTGAATTCGTTTTTTATATCCGTGGACCAGGCATTCACGTTGTACAACGCCGCAGGATAGGGTTCTACACCCATTTTTCTCAGTTCGTCGAGGCTTTGCCGGCGTATGATCTCCTGTTCACTCAGTTCTAAATTGTTCATACGATATTTCTACTATTTACGTCAAGGTGTATGGAACTCGCGGAAAACATTTTACTCTCAGAGTCATTCAAATGCTCGTTTCATACGGTAATTTTTTTTCTCCTGGCAGCATATGGAATCTGCAAAGATCCTCTTCATGCAACGCAATGCGCACTATATGCCTGTTTCATCTTATTATCATCCGCTTTTCGTGGTTGGACGCAGAATTTGCTACAAAAGTACAAAATATTTCACTAACATGCATATATTCCTGTTGTTTCATCGCTCTCTACGCGAAGGTATACAGGATCAGAAAATAATTAAAGAAAAAATTCTTTAATTTGTCCGAATTGATTATATTTGTCCAATGAAATGATATATAAGTTGTGTATATCAGAATGCATATACCAATATGAAAAAACAAATTACATCATAGGTCGCACTATGATTGCCTTTAAGGTGGTTTAGTACCTTTTTTTGCCGATACATTGATTGTTGTTTAATAAATAGTTGCTTATGGAAACACAAATCAAGCGTCCGGTTTCCGGAGATCTCCCCGATGAAATTATTGAAAAACACCGTGGGAAACCCGGTATGCTGCTCACTATCCTGGAGGAGATACAGGAGAGAAATCAGTTTAAATATCTTCCTGGTGAAACGCTGGCAGAAATTGCAAGGAGGTTGCAAATCCCCTATACACAGGTCTATAGTGTTGCCACCTTCTACTCCTACTTTAATCTAAAACCACAGGGTAAGCACACAATCGTTGTCTGTAGGGGTACCGCCTGTCACACCAAGGGGTCGAAAGCGCTGCTGGATGACATCCCTGGTATCCTCGGTTATAAAAGAGATGTTGATGATGGGGATTCCTCCTTCACCACCCCCGATAATCTGTTTACCCTCAAGACGGTGGCCTGTTTCGGGCAGTGTGCTCAATCGCCTGTGGTGGAGGTAGATGGGGTGATTCACAGCAGTGTGAACGCAAGGAAATTGTTGCAGATAATGAACAAGTTGAAAGAGGAGGAAACCACTAAAGTATTATCGTATGAAGCCGTCTGATATAAAGAAAATGAGCGCGCTTCATCAGAAACGGATCCTTCCAGCTGTTCCGATGATCCTGGTGGGGATGGGAACCTGTGGTATTGGCAACGGTGCCGGTGCTGTTTATCAGCAGCTGGAGAAGCAGCTCGCAGAAGCGGATTTTGGTTTTCAGCTCAAGCAGACAGGTTGCTTCGGCTTCTGTGCCGAAGAGCCGGTGGTGATGCTCTGTCAGCCGGGCAGGCCGGTGCTGGTCTATAGCAAAGTGAACGAAAAGGATGTATCACCTCTGATTGAGAGTCTAGGGAAGGGTGATCCATACAGGGATAAGCTTTTATGCAGGATAGATGAGTGGGATTTCCTCACCTCGAAAGTGACCTTCGGAAAGGGTTATGATGATATTCCTCACTGGAATGATATCCCGTTTTTCAGGGGACAGATGAAGGTGGTATTACGCCATGCCGGCCTTATTGATCCCGAAGAGATCCTCGATTATATCGCTGTCGGCGGTTATAATGCCCTCGCTACGGTCCTTGCCGGTTATGAGCCTTCAGCCGTTATTCATGAGGTGACAGCGTCTAAGCTCCGTGGCCGCGGTGGTGCAGGCTTCCCCACGGGTGTGAAATGGGAGATCATGCACAAGCAGGAATCCGACGAGAAATATATCATCTGCAATGCTGATGAGGGCGACCCCGGTGCCTATATGAACCGCAATGAGATTGAGAGCGATCCGCACATGATTATCGAAGGGATGCTGATTGGTGCCTATGCCATGGGTGCCGGTAAGGGGATTGCCTACGTCAGGGCGGAATATCCTCTCGCAGTGAAACGACTTGAAAAAGCGATTGAGCAGGCTGAGAAGTATGGGCTACTGGGTGACAATATACTGGGAACCCGTTTCAGCTTTACCATGGACATCGTGGAGGGCGCCGGTGCGTTCGTCTGCGGTGAGGAGACGGCGCTGATTGCTTCCATTGAAGGCAAGGCGGGCCGCCCGCTGCCGCGGCCTCCCTATCCTGCAAGCAGGGGGTTGTATGGCAAGCCGACCAACATCAACAACGTGGAGACCTGGTGCAATATACCTCTTATCATCGAGAAGGGGAGCGCCTGGTTCAGATCCATCGGCACGGAAAAGAGCCCGGGGACGAAAGTCTTCTCCCTGGTGGGTAAAGTGAAGAATACCGGCCTGGTGGAGCTGCCTCTCGGTGCAAGGCTGGAACAGTTTGTGTTCAGCATAGGCGAAGGGACAGGCACCTCCAGGCGTGTAAAAGCGGTGCAGACAGGTGGTCCCTCAGGTGGTTGCATTCCTGTGGAGTATTTCTCCACGCCGGTCGATTACGAGTCACTGAACGCCATCGGTGCCATTATGGGCTCCGGCGGTATGGTGGTGATGGACCATGACAACTGTATGGTGGATGTCGCACGCTATTTCCTTGCGTTCAACGCCGGTGAGTCGTGCGGTAAATGTACCCCCTGCCGCGAAGGGCTGTCGCAGGCACTCACCATCCTCACCCGTATCACCGAAGGTGAGGGTAAACCATCCGATCTGGCACTACTGGAGCTTCTGGGCAGCGTGATGAAAGACTCTTCCCTCTGTGCACTCGGGCAGACCAGCCCCAATCCTGTGATCACCACGATGAGGTATTTCAGGCATGAGTATGAGGAGCATATCAGGGAAAAAAGATGCCGTGCTGGCACCTGTGAGTCACTCTTCATGGCGCTGTGCGAAAACAGTTGTCCGCTGCATATGAACATCCCCGGATATATCGAGCTGATCAAGGAGGAACGGTGGGAGGATGCCTTTGAGCTCACACTGCGTGACAACCCGCTACCCGGAACGATAGGCAGGATCTGCCACTTCCATTGCCAGATGCGCTGCCGGCGTGAGATGCTGGATCAGCCTGTGTCACAGGGTGAGATCCATCGTTATCTGGCCGATACCATGTATCAGTTGGGGAAAGAGAATGAGATTTACCGGAAGCTGATTAACGAGAAACTGCCATCCAGCGGAAAGAGAATAGCCATCGTGGGGGGTGGGCCTGCCGGGCTGACAGCCGCCTTCTACCTGGTGCGTCTGGGTCATGCGGTGACCCTCTACGATGCCTTTCCCGAGGCCGGAGGTGTGCTCCGTTACGGCATCCCTCAGTACCGTCTGCCAAAGGAGATATTGCAGAAAGAGATCAGGGTGGTGGAGATGCTGGGTGTGCAGTTCATGATGAACCGGCGACTGGGGGATAATCTCTCGCTGACAGCGTTGAAAAGAGATTTTGATGCCGTCTATATGGCGATTGGTGCCTGGAAAGATGTCGGTTTGAATATACCCGGAGAAGATGCAAAAGGTGTTTTCGCAGGAACAGCAATTTTAAAGGAGCTGGCAGAGGGTAAAACAATCGTGCCGGGTGCGCATGTAGTGGTTGTCGGTGCGGGTAACGTCGCCATCGACGCCGCACGCAGCCTGTTGCGCCTGGGCAGGGAGGTGACGGTTGTATACCGTCGTGAAAAGAAGGATATGCCTGCCAACGCTGTAGAGATATCAGAGTCGGAAGAGGAGCGCATACACTTTTGTTTCCTCTCAGCCCCTGCAGAAATTCTGGCCGATGCTTCGGGGCAGGTGCGGGCGCTGCGCATAGAAAAAATGTCGCGTGGAGGTATTGACCGCAGCGGCCGCAGAAGGCCGCTTGCCACCGGCAAATTTGAAGAGATCCCTTGTGATACAGTCATCCTGGCTGTCGGCGAGCGGGTCGATTCGAACGATCTGGCAGAGAGCCTGGAGTTGGAGAAAGATGGACGCATTATTGCGGACAGGTTCACGTTCCGCACCTCAGACCCGCAGATCTATGCCGGAGGTGATGCCGTGAGCGGCCCCTCCACCGCCGCAGAGGCGATGGGTATGGCAAAGAGGGCCGCCGCTGCTATCGATAAGGCACTGATGCAGGAAGAGCGCTTCCATCTCCTGTCGCGTGAATTTAATTATGGCAATGAGGTGCCGCAGAGTCCGGAGCCGAGTCCGAAGAACGTAGCCCGACGCCTCTCCGTGAGAGACAGGGTCAACAATTTCAATGAGATCTCTTTCGGGTTCACGGGTGCACAGGCACGGGACGAAGTGTTAAGATGTTTGAGATGTGATGTTAAATGTGAATAACAATCTGCATAGGATGGAAGTCAGGATAAATAATCAGATTATACAGGCGGCTGAAGGAACAACCATCATGGAGGCGTGCCGTCTGGCCGGTATCCATGTTCCTTCGCTTTGCTACCTGAAGGATGTCTCACAGAACGCCTCCTGCGGTGTGTGCGTGGTGGAGGTGAAAGGGGCGAAGTCGCTGTTGCGCTCCTGCATCACCAGAGTGACCGGGGGGATGGAGATAATGACCAACAGTGCACGGGCCATGGAGGCTCGTAAGCTCAACGTGGAGCTGTTGCTGGCCAACCACCCGCAGGATTGCCTTATCTGCGACAGGAACGGAAACTGTGAACTGCAGGAGCTGACCTTTACCCTGGGCATCAATGAGAAACGGTTCGTCCGCACCCGCAAAGAGCATTATGAGAAGGATGAATCATCTCTCTCACTGGTGCGTGACCCGGAGAAATGCATCCTCTGCGGACGCTGTGTGGCCGTATGCAGCAACGTGCAGAATGTGAAAGCCATTGATTTCTCTGGACGGGGTCTGAAAACCCGGGTCTCCACTTTTCTCGATGCCGGACTGGGGCAGGTGCCCTGCACCAATTGCGGTCAGTGTGCTTTGGTATGTCCCACGGGTGCGATCACGGAGAAGAGTAGCGTAGCTGAAGTAAGGGCATTGTTGCACCATCCGGAGAAGGTGGTGCTGGTGCAGACAGCGCCGGCTATTCGTGTGGGCATAGGTGAGGCGATGGGAATGCCCTTTGGCTCTCTTGTCACGGGACAGATGGTCGCCGGCCTGCGACGTCTCGGTTTCACAAAGGTGTTCGACACCAATTTTGCTGCAGACCTCACCATTGTGGAGGAGGGGAGCGAGTTGCTCCGCCGCATACAGACAGGAGGCAGGCTGCCGATGATCACCTCCTGCTCACCCGGCTGGATCAAGTTCATCGAGCACTTTTATCCGGAACAGTTAGACCACCTCTCCACCTGTAAATCACCGCAGCAGATGTTCGGCGCGGTGGCCAAGACCTATTATGCCGAAAAAACAGGGATTGATCCGCGGGATATCGTTGTTGTCTCCATTATGCCCTGTACCGCCAAAAAGTATGAAGCACGCAGACCCGAAATGGATGGGGCTTATCTCTACTGGAAAGAGCGGTTACACCTTACGGAGGAGGAGCGCTTTTATGATGTGGACTACTCTCTTACCACGCGTGAGCTGGCACGTATGTTCCGTGAAGCAGGGATCGCGTTCGCAAAGCTTCCGGAGGAGGCGTTCGATAACCCGCTGGGAGAATCAACCGGTGCAGCGGTGATATTCGGCAGCACAGGAGGGGTGATGGAGGCAGCATTGAGGACTGCCTATGAGCTATATACCGGGGAGAAACTGGGCAGTGTCGATTTCCAGTCGGTCCGTGGGCTGCAGGGAATCAAAGAGGCGGATGTCAATCTGAACGGGACGATACTGAAGGTGGCTGTTGCCAACACATTGAAGAATGCCGGACTCCTGCTCGATCAGATAAAAAACGGTACCTCTCCCTACAGCTTCATCGAGATCATGACCTGTCCCGGCGGCTGCCTGGGCGGCGGCGGTCAGCCTATCCCGACCAACGCGGAGATACGTGAGAAACGTGCTGCCTCCATCTATCTTGAAGATGCACATAAAGCGATCCGTAAATCACACGAAAACCCCGAAATCATAAGGATCTATGAGGATTTTCTTAAAGAGCCGCTGGGTGAGCGATCGCATCATCTGTTGCATACGCACTATCAGGAGAGAGGATACTAAGCAGGTGAAATGGTTGTACAGGAATAATATATGAAACTAGATAAAGTAAACGAATTAATCAGTGGTACGATCCTTCTTGAATCTCATACTTCATGCGATTACACCAAAGCGTTCGCATCTGATCTGATGAGTGATGTGCTGCGCTTCCAGATGGAAAACACGGTTCTCATAACGGGACTATGCACAGTACAGGCTATACGCACGGCGGAGATGTCCAATATCTCCTGCATTATTTTCGCACGTGATAAACGTGTGACAGAGGAGATGATCGAACTGGCGAAAGAGAACCATATCGCGGTCATTGTGACAGAATCGACAATGTTCGAAGTGTCAGGTAAACTTTATCAGCAGGGTCTTGAACCGGTGTACCGATGAGGATGAGTTACAACATAGAGGGGGGTGACTTCAGCGCTGCAGGGCGTGCCAGCTCAGAAGTGAAGAGGACGTTGAAGC
>JAAYGM010000143.1 GCA_012727735.1 Bacteroidales bacterium
AGATACCCTCCGGCTTCAACCCCGATGATTACGTGGTCGAGCGCCTGTGGGCTGACGCTGCTGATGGCGTGAAAGTACCCATGGCCATCGTCTACAAAAAAGGATTGAAGAAGGATGGCAGCAACCCGGCCCTGCTCTACTCATACGGCAGCTATGGCAGCAGCTCCGATGTCTACTTCAGCGCCAGCTTCTACAGCCTGATCGACCGCGGCTTCGTCTTCGGCATCGCACAGATCAGGGGCGGCAGCGACCTGGGTGAACAGTGGTATGAAGATGGTAAACTGATGAAGAAGAAGAACACCTTCACCGATTTTATCGCCTGCAGTGAGCTGCTGATCAACGGGAAGTACACCTCCTCCGACAGGCTGGCAGCAATGGGGGGCAGTGCCGGGGGGTTGCTGATGGGTGCCATCATCAACCAGCGTCCTGAGCTCTACCAGACCATCGTGGCACAGGTACCCTTCGTCGATGTCATCAACACGATGCTCGATGAGTCACTGCCGCTCACCACGGGTGAGTATGAGGAATGGGGCAACCCCAACGTGGAAGAGCAATACAACTACATCCTCTCCTACTCACCCTACGACAACGTCACAGCACAGGACTACCCCAACATACTGATCACAGGAGGTATCAACGACTCGCAGGTGCTCTTCCATGAACCGGCCAAGTGGACCGCCAGGCTGCGATCGCTCAAGACCGACAACAATATCGTGCTGCTGCGGATGAACATGGATTCCGGCCACGGTGGCGCTACCGGTCGTTACGAAGGGATTAAAGACACTGCTTTCGAGTTTGCCTTCATACTGAACCGGGTCGGCATCAACCGGTAATCAACTTCATAATGCAGTCACAGGCTGTCATGCTGAGCAATCTGTTGAACGAAATGAGCTGAGAGAATATGAAGAAACTCCCCCTGCACTGGCAAATAGTAATTGGAATGGTCCTGGGCGTGTTGTTCGGCCTGCTGATCAGCTCCTTCAGCTGGGGAGGCAGGTTCGTGAACGACTGGATCGCACCCTTCGGCACCATCTTTATCAAGCTGCTGAAGCTCATCGCCATACCATTAATCTTCACCTCGCTGGTGAAAGGTATCTCCGACCTGAAAGATATCTCCAGCTTTCGCAACATAGGGGTGCGTACTATCCTGATCTATATCTCCACGACAGTGGTAGCCATCACCATCGGGCTGCTGCTGGTCAACACGCTGAAGCCGGGCACAGGGGTTTCACCCGAGACCATTGACGAGCTTACCCGTACCTATGCACAGGATGAGTCAATCACCTCCAACATACGTGAAGCAACACAGCAGGAGAAAGGACCGCTATCCTTCCTGGTGGAGATGGTGCCCGACAACATCTTCGCGGCATTCGCCAACAACAGCCTGATGTTGCAGGTGATATTCTTCGCCATCGCCTTCGGCATCTCCATGCTGCTGATAGACCCGAAGAAAGTGAAGCCCCTGAACAAACTGATTGACGGCCTCAATGAGGTGATCCTGAAGATGGTCGACCTGATCATGCTGATGGCTCCCTTCGCCGTTTTCGCGCTGCTGGCACAGATCATCGCCTCCTCCGGAAATATGGAGATACTGCAGAAGCTGCTCTTCTATGGTGTCACCGTGGTAATCGGACTGGCAATCATGATCACCTTCTACCTGCTGGTGGTTTACCTCGTCGCCGGCAAATCGCCCGGATGGTTCATCAAGGGGATCGCGCCGGCACAGCTGCTGGCATTCTCCACCAGTTCCAGCGCTGCCACACTGCCTGTCACCATGGAGAGGGTGACCGATCACCTGGGTGTGGACAATGAGGTGTCCAGCTTCGTGCTGCCCGTAGGTGCCACCATCAACATGGACGGTACCAGCCTCTATCAGGCAGTGGCTGCCATCTTCATCGCGCAGGCACTTCACTTCCCGCTTGAGTTCACCGACCAGCTGATTATTGTCCTCACCGCCCTGCTTGCCTCCATCGGCTCAGCGGCCGTTCCCGGCGCCGGGATGGTGATGCTGGTGATTGTGCTGGAGGCCATCGGCTTCCCTGCCGACAAGCTGGCGATAGGGCTGGCACTGATCTTCGCCATCGACCGCCCGCTCGATATGCTGCGTACCGTGGTGAATGTCACCGGCGACTCCATGGTGTCGGTGGTGGTGGCTAAATCGCTGGGGAAGCTGCATAATAAGAAATCATCGTCTCATCATTCAATCAGATCACTATGAAAAAGAACCTAACCTCTGTCACCATCGCCCTGCTACTGATTGCAACCCTCTTCACGGGAGCACTCTCATGCAAGCAGCTGACCGGATCAAAACAAAACAGCACTGCTTCGGCTAACTACCTCAATTTCTGTGCCGGATGCCACGGCGACAACCTCGAAAAATTTGCCGCCGGCAAATGGATGGAGGAGAAGGGCACCGCCTCCATCGAGAAGAGCATCAAAGAGGGGATCACCTCCATGGGTATGCCTGCATTTGCCAATACCTTCAACAGCGGTGAGCTCAGGGAGCTGGCGCGCTATGTGAAGAACGGCATCCCTGCCGACCGAACACAGTTGAAACCGGCGCTGACAGCCGACGGCATCGTGACCTCCGAGCTGCATAACTTCGTTATCGACACGGTGGTCACCGGGCTGGAGGTGCCCTGGGGACTTGCATTTCTTCCCGACGGCCGCCTGCTGATATCGGAACGAAAGGGGACACTACACACCTTCTCTAACGGCGTGCTCTCGGCACCCATCGCGGGACTGCCCCCCATCATGGCCGGAGGACAGGGAGGACTGCTCGACCTGGCACTCCATCCCGATTACAACGAAAACAAGTGGATCTACTTCTCCTACTCAGCGCTTGACACCACCAGCAGCGAGCGGATCGGCTCCACCGGCGTCATGCGTGCGCGCCTGCTGGATGACCGCCTCACTGACCAGCAGCTGCTCTTCACCGGCACACCTGCCACCAACAGGAGTCACCACTGGGGATGCAAGCTGGCTTTCGATGGCAAGGGGCATCTCTTCTTTGGTGTGGGCGACCGCGGTCAACACTTCGATTTCCCGCAGGCACTGGATAACACCAATGGGAAGATACACCGTATCAATGATGACGGTACCATACCTGTCGATAACCCGTTTATTAACGAACCCGGTGCCATACCATCCATCTATAGCTGGGGGCATCGCAACCCGCAGGGTAATGTGGTGCACCCTCTCACCGGTGAGCTGTGGGAGACCGAACATGGTCCCATGGGTGGTGATGAAATCAACCTTATACGCCCGGGATTGAATTATGGCTGGCCCGAGGTATCCTATGGCATCAACTATGACGGTACCATCCTCACAGAGGACAGCGTCAGGGCAGGCATGGAGCAGCCCAAATACCAGTGGACTCCCTCTATCGCCCCCTGCGGCATGACCTTCGTCACCGGCGACCGCTTCAGAAACTGGCGTAACAATATCCTGGTCGGCTCACTCCGCTTCGACTATGTGGAACGGGTGGTGCTGGATGGTGACCGCGTGGTACACACCGAGAAGCTGGCCGAAGGTATCGGCAGGGTGAGGAATGTGGTGATAGGTCCCGATGGGCTGGTCTATATCGGACTGGAAGAACCGGGCATGATAGTGCGTTTGGTGCCGGTGGAATAGAAATACAACGATGACGAGACAAGGATCCCTGCTGCTGCTTATATCACTTGTTGTTGCGATGAATGCCCTGTCGCAGCAGCAATCACACCAGGAAACAGACTCAACCATCCGGCTCAGCGAGGTGATCGTCAACGCCTATCAGGTCAACACGCGGCAGCATCACCTCCCCGGCAGCATCTCCCTCCTCGCCGGAGAGGAGATAAAGCGGGGCGACGGAAACAGCTTCGCCAACATCCTTCATGCCATGCCGGGCATCTACATGCACAGCGGCACCTATGCCACCAGCCGCATCGTCATCAGGGGCGTGGGCAGCCGCACACCCTACAACACCAACCGCATCAAAGCCTACCTGAACGATATACCCATCACCTCCTCCGACGGTATCTCCACACCCGAGGATATTGACCTGACGGGGATCGCACGCATGGAGGTAATCAAAGGTCCCGCCTCCGCCCTCTATGGTTCCGGACTGGGAGGTAACATCAACCTCTACACACCACAAGCCGGTGGAGACAGTGGCAGCGCCTTGCTTCAATATGGCAGCTTCAACACGCTCAAAGCCGCTGCAGGAGGAAATATCCAACGTAACAATCTGCAGATAGGCGGCCAGATGAGCCACCTCCGTTCCGACGGTCACCGTGAGAACAACCACCTGCGCCGCACCACGCTCCTCTCATCCGGCAGATGGCGACAGCCCTCCTGGTCGCTCAGTTACACGTTGCTCCTGATCGACATGAACGCGCAGATACCCAGCTCGGTAGGCAAGACACTCTACGAGACAAGACCGGAATCGGCTGCAGCCAACTGGAAGGCGGTGGAGGGCTACAAGGAGTACCAGCGTGCGATTGCCGGAATCACACTCACAAACCGACTGGCTGACAGGTGGAGCAACCACCTCACACTCTTCGGCCGGTGGGCCGACAGCTACGAACGACGCCCCTTCAATAACCTGGATGATGGTACGGCGGGGGGAGGCATACGCAACAGGCTGAACTATCACACCGAGCGGTTCGATCTGCTGCTGGGAGCAGAATGGCTCATGGACAGCTATCGCTGGATGCTCGACCTGGAGAATGAGATGATTAACAGGAACAGGGAGCGGCGTCATCAGGGTAACCTCTTCGGGATGGTCTACTGGCGGCCGGCAGAGAGGTGGAATATCTCGCTGGGAGGAGCGGTGAACAGCATCCGCTACCGCCTGACCGATCAGTTTCCCGGGAACGGTGACCAGAGCGGCAGCCGTAACTTCCCCCTGATCTTCTCCCCACGACTGGGGATCAATTATGCTCCCTCTTCGGCGCTGGCGCTCTATACCTCCGTGGGTCACGGCTTCTCGATGCCGTCGCCCGAGGAGACGCTCCTGCCGGAAGGAGACATCAACAGGGAGCTGGAGCCGGAGCAGGGGATCCAGTATGAAGCAGGCATACGGCTCAACCTCTTCAACAACGCCACCCAGCTGGAGGCATCGCTCTACCTGATCAACCTCAGCAACCTGCTGGTCACCAAGCGCCTGACGGAAGACATCTTCACCGGCATCAACGCCGGCAGGACAAGGCATGCAGGGCTTGAGCTGATGTGGCGGCAGCAGCTGTTTGATTACCCCACCTTCCCCGGCAGCCTGATGATGAATACCAACTACACCTGGTCACGCAACCGGTTTATTGTATTCACCGACAATGATGAACGTTACGACGGGAATAACCTCCCCGGTATACCCGCTCATATTACACAGGCAGGCCTGCAATGGCAGCCGCTGCCACAGCTCAGCGTGGAGGCTCAGCTCCAGCAAATCGGAGCGCAACATATTAATGATGCCAACAGCCTCGCCAATAAGGGTTATTTTCTGGGTAACCTGAAAGCATCATGGCGCTTTCATTCCGGCAGAAGGGGTGGCGCAACGCTGTACGCCGGAGTGAACAACTTTACCAACACACACTACGCACCCATGCTCACGGTCAACGCCGTCGCCTTCGGCACTGCCGAGCCAAGGTATTACTACCCCGGCATACCGAGACACTCCTATGCCGGGTTATCGTGGCACTTTTAACCGGCGAGGGTCTGCATCATCTTGTCGAGGTTAAGGCTCCGCGCAGAGGCATCGAAGATCTTACGGTACTCACCATCCTGCACGTAGAGAGATTCGTGACTCCCCGATTCCACCATCCGCCCCTCTTTCATCACATAGATACTGTCGGCATCGACGATCTGCGAGAGTGAGTGGGAAATAATGGCTACGGTACGGTTCTCCTTGATGGCATCGAGACTCATCTTAATATGCTCCGTGGCGATGGCATCGAGGCTGGCGGTAGGCTCATCGAGGAAGATCACCGGTGGGTTCTTCAGAAACAGCCGTGCGATGGCGATACGCTGCTGCTGGCCGCCACTCAGCTGCTGCGCATCGGTGTCATAGCCGGCAGGGAGCTCCAGCACCTGCTCATGCAGGTAAGCACTCCCTGATGCTTCTATCACCTGCTCTCGGGTGGCTCCTGTATCCCCGTAGAGAATATTGTCATATATGCTCCCCTTGAAGATATGGTTCTTCTGCAGCACCA
>JAAYGM010000144.1 GCA_012727735.1 Bacteroidales bacterium
CGTGGAAAGGTTTATCAGGGAGAACGGCGATGGCACCATCTCTGTCACCGATGTCTGCTCCGTCGCCGGGCTGGGAGGAGAGAAAAATTACCGTGATGGCAGCTTCAGCTACTATATCTCCGAGCCGGTGAGAGACGACGACCCCAAGGCTGTAAGCCCCTTTATTATGGTCAGCATTTTGTTGGATAAGTAAAAGAAAATAACAACCTTTGCCCCATGCGAATAAAACTGGTATCTCTGCAATTCATCCTGTCACTGCTGTTGATAACGACAGGTGTTTCCGCACAAACGCCCGCCTTCCCCGGAGCAGAGGGAGCAGGGAAGTATGTAACCGGCTGCAGGGGGGGAAAAGTACTCTTTGTCACCTCGCTCGATGACTCAGAGGAGGAAGGCACCCTGCGTTGGGCCATCAGAAAAAAAGGCCCCCGCACCATCCTTTTTAAAGTATCGGGACGGATCCATCTCAAAAGTCCGTTAAAGATCAATAACGGAGATCTGACGATCGCGGGTCAGTCCGCACCAGGGGATGGTATCTGCATCAGCGACTATGAGACAGTAATCAGCACGGATAACGTGATCATCCGCTTTCTCCGCTTTCGCCTCGGCGACAGAGAGCGAAGGGCAGTAGATGCCCTCTCGGGCATAGATCGCGAAAACATCATTATCGACCACTGCAGCATGAGCTGGGGTACGGATGAGAACGCTTCTTTCTACGACAACAGGAACTTCACCATGCAGTGGTGCTTCATCACGGAGAGCCTTCGTAACTCTGTTCACACCAAAGGGGAACATGGTTACGGCGGCATTTGGGGAGGACAGAATGCGTCTTTTCATCATAACCTGATTGCACACAACGACAGCCGCAACCCCCGCTTCTGCGGGAGCCGCTATTCCAATGAGCCGGAGCTGGAAAAAGTGGATTTCAGGAACAACCTGCTCTATAACTGGGGTGCCAACAACATCTATGCCGCTGAAGGAGGAAACTATAATATCATCAACAACTACTACAAGCCGGGACCCGCTTCCGGCAGCAGCGCAAAAAAAAGATTCATCAACCCCGATGCGGATAATGGACAGAATTATCAACCAAAGGGTATCTACGGCCATTTCTTTCTCTCAGGAAATTATCTGGAAGGAAATCCTGAAGTAACAAGAGAGAACAGCCTGGGGGTTGAAATGGGCAACACATTTCAACAGTTTGCACCTGAGGTGACACTGAATGATATCCTTGCAGAGAGTGCATTCCCGTTTGCACCGGTAACCACCTATGCGGCTCAGGAAGCTTATGAAAAAGTGCTGGCCTATGGCGGCTGCTCCCTGGTGAGAGACATCCATGATGAACGCTACGTGCAGGATGTGAAAGAGGGATCCTACACCTTCGAAGGCTCTGCCGGCAGCACAAAAGGATTGATCGACAGCCAGGAAGATGTGGGCGGATGGCCGGAGTACAACACCTATAACGAGTCAACTGATTCTGACTTTGATGGTATTCCCGATGGGTGGCTCGAAGTAAATTTCCCCGGCAGGAAGGCCACAGACCTGAACAGCGGAGGATACAGCTATCTCGAGCTGTACCTCC
>JAAYGM010000145.1 GCA_012727735.1 Bacteroidales bacterium
ATGCAACTATTTTTTTCATTTAATTCAGATCGTATGTGCACGGGTCGAGAGGCTCGAACTCCCGACACCTGGTTTTGGAGACCAGTGCTCTACCAACTGAGCTAGACCCGTATAAGCCCTGCCCATCCTTCCCCGATAGGGAGGTTCTGTTGCAGGCAGGGCTCTGTTTGGTAATAGGTTCCCTGTCTTCTCTTTTTACAGAAGAAGCAGAGAGAGAGAATATTAATCTATTAACTCAGTTATCTGTCCGGCACCTACGGTACGTCCACCTTCGCGGATAGCGAAACGAAGACCTACGTTACATGCTACCGGATAGATCAGATCCACCTGGATAGTTACGTTATCACCGGGCATTACCATCTCCACACCTTCGGGCAATTTGATTTCTCCCGTTACGTCCAGTGTGCGGATGTAGAACTGAGGACGATAGTTATCATGGAACGGAGTGTGACGTCCGCCTTCTTCTTTCTTCAGGATATATACCTCAGCTTTGAATTTGGAGTGAGGTTTTACTTTACCCGGGTGAGAGATAACCATTCCACGTTTGATATCATCTTTATCGATACCGCGAAGCAACAATCCTACGTTGTCACCAGCCTGACCTTCGTCAAGAATCTTACGGAACATTTCAACTCCCGTAACAACTGATTTTCTGCCTTCAGCACCGAGTCCGATAATCTGAACTTCTTCTCCGGTTTTGATGATACCTGTCTCGATACGACCTGTAGCAACAGTTCCACGACCGGTAATAGAGAATACATCTTCAACAGGCATAAGGAATGGTTTGTCCACATCACGCGGAGGCAGCGGAATCCATGTATCAACAGCTTCCATCAGGTCGAGGATGCGTTGTTCCCATTTAGGATCACCGTTCAGTCCACCAAGAGCTGAACCCTGAATAACAGGAGTGTTGTCGCCATCGAAATTGTAGAACGAAAGCAGTTCGCGCATTTCCATTTCAACCAATTCCAACATTTCTTCGTCGTCAACAAGATCCACTTTGTTCATGAAAACAACCAGCTTGGGAACGTTTACCTGACGTGCCAAAAGGATGTGTTCACGTGTCTGTGGCATCGGACCATCAGTAGCGGCAACTACAATAATTCCACCGTCCATCTGAGCAGCACCGGTAACCATGTTCTTTACATAGTCGGCGTGACCCGGACAGTCAACGTGTGCATAGTGACGATTTTCAGTCTGGTATTCAACGTGTGAAGTATTGATTGTAATACCTCTTTCTTTTTCTTCAGGGGCGTTGTCGATTGAATCGAACGAACGAAGTTCCGAAAATCCTTTTTTCGCTAAAACGGTAGTAATAGCAGCCGTTAAAGTTGTCTTACCGTGGTCGACGTGACCGATCGTACCGATGTTCACATGCGGTTTCGTCCGGTTAAAATGTTCTTTTGCCATAAAATGTCCTATTAATTAGTGTAAAATAAAAAATTGTATTTCTGTATCTATTGTTTGTAAACAGTGAAACTCAAGACACGGGGCAATTCGCCTTTATCTTGATGAGACGCCGAACTATCTATGAATGAGCCGATGGCGGGAGTTGAACCCGCGACCTCTTCCTTACCAAGGAAGTGCTCTACCACTGAGCTACATAGGCAAAATCGAGCGGAAGACGGGACTCAAACCCGCGACCCTCAGCTTGGAAGGCTAATGCTCTATCAACTGAGCTACTTCCGCGTTATCAATCTGCCAATTTTTAATAATCCGATGTGCCAGTGACTGGTGTCCGGTAAAGGAATCACATCTTCCTGTTTCAATTAGCTTATTGACTCATTTGCCTATTGGCAAATTTATTTGTGGGCAGTGATGGATTCGAACCACCGAAGGCGTAAGCCAGCTGAGTTACAGTCAGCCCCATTTGGCCACTCTGGTAACTGCCCAGTAAAAAACGTTGCAAAAATATTGCAGGGAAACCATAATCATCTGACCCTTAATGTGATTATGCAATGCGCTTTCTCCCTTTCCAAATTCTCTGAGCCTCTTGTCGGATTCGAACCAACGACCCCGAGATTACAAATCACGTGCTCTGGCCAACTGAGCTAAAGAGGCTTATTCTCTTTAATTTAACCGTTCCCCTCCAAAGTTAGGAGAGAAACGGTCGCAAAGGTAGTGATATTTTTTATGTTGCCAAAACATTTCATTATTTTTTTGGCGTAATCAATCCTTTTTTTTCTTTTGTTTTAAGAATTTGTTTTTCCAGTGCCACGGTGCACAGATCGATCGCTTCCTCAAATGAGTCAGCGGTTTTGCTTGCAAATGCTTCTCTGTGTCTGAGGTTTAATTTCACTGCAGCCTCTTTGTTGTTGGCACTCTCCGGTTTAATCACCCTCAGAATCACTTCTGCGAGTATAATGTCTTCAGAGTATCGTTCCAGTTTCTTCATTTTTTTCTCAACAAATGCTTTCAGTTGTTCAGTTGCGTCAAAGTTTACTGATTGAATTGTTAGTTCCATGCTATTCCTCCTTCATTTTTTTTGCTCTGGGATGAGCGTTATCATATGCTTTCTTCAATTCTTCAAAAGTAACATGTGTGTATACTTCTGTTGATGCCAGGCTGGTGTGTCCTAAAAGCTCTTTCACAGCGTTTATTTCAGCTCCGTTGTTCAGCATCTCGGTAGCGAATGAGTGGCGCAGCACGTGCGGGCTCTTTCTGGATAAGGTTGAAATGCTGCTGAGATGGCTATGAATAATGTTGTAAACGAGTTTAGGGTACAACGGCTCTCCATCTTCCTTAACAAACAGAAATGGTGATTTGTTCTCTATTTCTTCGTCTCGTTTTTCGATATATTTTTTTATTTTTTCTTTTGTCTCTTCGGAAAAAGGGATGATGCGTTGTTTGTTTCTTTTCCCGGTAACCCGAAGGGTGGATGCGCCAAAGTCGATATCTTTGTCCGTGAGCGAGATAACCTCTGCACGACGCATTCCGGTGAGATAGAGCAGCTCAATAAGAAAGTGATCGCGGTGCCCGCGAAAATTATCGGGATAATTCAGGGGATTATCAATGACCAGTGTCATCTCCTGGTCGTTTACAAAGGAAGGGAGTCTTTTTGTTCCTTTCGGCCCCGGGATAGCCTCGGCGGGGTTCCTTGTGATCACCGCGTTCTTTTTCAGATACCTGAAGAACGATTTCACTGCACTTAGCTTTCTGTTGACTGAACGGGCTTTCAACCCCTGCTCCATCAACCGGCTGATCCATATGCGAATGAGGTCGCTGTCTACAGCTGTCGGGTCAAAGGTGCCGCACTCTTCCGTGATAAATGCCTCGAATTGGGTAAGATCGGTTAAATAAGAAATCTCCGTCAGAGAGGAGTAGTTCTTCTCATAACGGAGATGTTTTATAAATTTTTCTTTCCACATGCGGTAGCTCTCTAACCATTGATAGCGCTACGAAGATAAGAAAAATCTTTTGTTTCTGCTCTCGCTTAACGAAATTATTCGATCGTGTCAGGTAATTTCTGTGCTCGGCAGAACTAAAAAACAAGTTTAGCTTCTGTTCTTGCTTATTGAAATTACTCTTCGTTTTCGTGAAGCTGCTGCACGTAGACGGCGTGTTGTTTTTTCTTACGCTTTGCTACAGATGGTTTGATGAATGCCTGACGACTGCGGAGCTCTTTTACCACTCCGGTTTTTTCATATTTACGTTTGAATTTCTTCAAGGCTCTTTCAATATTTTCGCCTTCTTTTAATTGTACTACTATCATTTGATTTGAATTTATTTTCTTTTTTTTGGTTATTATTGCGTTGAAAAATGGTGCTTGTATTTTATATGAAGCAACATATTTATTGCAGGGAACAAGTGCGTTTCCTGCCCTGGAAATCTGAATCTATATTGTATTATTCTCAATATTTTCCGAGTATTGCAATAACCTCCCTTCTGTTTGGGCTGCAAAGATAAAAATAAAAATATAAATATCAATGCAATAGAGCCGTTTTTTTTGATTTCACCCAAACTGATAAATAATCAGATTTCTTATGTTTGACAGATGTACGTGATAAAAAATCCGCTGTAAATATTGCATTTACAGCGGATAGAACTATCTGTTTATTGACCCTGTCTGATCCTGATCACTTCACCTCTTCGAAATCAACATCAGTTACATCGTCAGATGACTGACTGTCGTCCTGTGGTGGCTGTTGTCCGCCTTCGGATCCTCCCTGGGCACCAGCTTGTGCATTAGATGCATTGTACATCTCCTGTGAAGCTGCCTGGAAAACACTGTTCAGCTCGGTCATCGAAGCGTCGATGGCGGCAAGATCCTGTGCTTTGTGAGCTTCTTTCAGCTTGCTGAGGGCAGCTTCAATCGGTGCTTTCTTGTCGGCAGGGATCTTATCTCCCAGCTCTTTCAGCTGCTTCTCTGTTGAGAAGATGGTTGAGTCGGCCTGGTTCAGCTTGTCGATGCGGTCTTTCTCCTGTTTGTCTGCTTCGGCATTGGCTGCAGCTTCCTCTTTCATTCGTTTGATTTCATCATCGCTCAGACCAGAGGAGGCCTCGATACGAATCTTCTGCTCCTTGCCGGAGGCCTTGTCTTTGGCCGAAACGCTCAGGATACCGTTAGCGTCGATATCGAACGTTACCTCAACCTGTGGCACGCCGCGTGGTGCGGGGGGGATACCATCAAGGTTGAACACGCCGATCTGTTTGTTGTCGCGTGCCATCGCGCGTTCACCCTGCAGCACGTTGATCTGTACAGATGGCTGATTGTCGCTCGCCGTAGAGAAGACCTCGCTTTTCTTTGTAGGGATGGTGGTGTTGGCATCAATCAGCTTCGTCATCACACCACCCAGTGTCTCAATGCCGAGTGAGAGAGGTGTCACATCAAGCAACAATACATCTTTTACCTCTCCTGACAATACAGCTCCCTGTATTGCTGCGCCGATGGCAACCACCTCATCGGGGTTCACTCCCTTGTGAGGTTTCTTTCCGAACAGGTTCTCCACCATATCCTGCACAGCAGGTATACGTGTTGAACCACCCACAAGAATCACCTCGTCGATATCTGAGTTGCTTAATCCCGCATCCTTCATCGCTGTCTTGCAGGGATCGATACACTGATGCAGCAGATCGTCGATAAGCTGTTCGAATTTAGCACGGCTCAATGTTTTCACCAGGTGCTTTGGTATACCGTTTACCGGCATGATGTAGGGCAGGTTTATTTCGGTGGTGCTGGCACTGGAGAGTTCAATCTTCGCCTTTTCAGCAGCCTCTTTCAGGCGCTGAAGGGCCATAGGATCCTGACGGAGGTCAATTCCTTCATCTTTCAGGAACTCTTCTGCCAGCCAGTCTATGATGCGGTGGTCAAAGTCATCTCCCCCGAGGTGGGTGTTTCCGTTGGTTGATTTCACCTCGAAAACGCCGTCACCCAATTCCAGGATAGAGATGTCAAATGTACCTCCACCTAAGTCAAAGACAGCTATCTTTGAGTCTTTACTCTGTTTGTCCAATCCGTAAGCCAGAGCTGCAGCCGTAGGCTCGTTCACGATACGGCGCACGGTAAGCCCGGCAATTTCTCCCGCTTCCTTGGTTGCCTGACGTTGTGCATCACTAAAGTATGCGGGTACGGTGATCACTGCATCTTTCACCTCTTGTCCGAGGTAATCTTCAGCGGTCTTTTTCATCTTCTGCAAAACAATCGCTGAAATCTCCTGCGGAGAATAGAGATGGCCGTTGATGTCTACACGGGGAGTATTGTTTTCGCCGCGAGCCACCTTGTATGGAACGCGTGCGATCTCTTTCTGTACCCTGTCGAATGATTCTCCCATGAATGTTTTGATGGAAGAGATGGTGTGTCCGGGGTTAGTGATGGCCTGACGTTTGGCGGGATCACCTACCTTGCGTTCGCCGTTATCGATAAAAGCCACCACGGAGGGTGTTGTGCGCTTACCTTCGTTATTTGGGATTACAACTGGTTCATTGCCTTCCATCACAGATACGCATGAATTGGTTGTTCCCAGGTCTATTCCGATTATTTTTCCCATAGTTTGTTATGTTGTTTAATTTAGTTGTTTCTCTCTTTTGTTGCTTATAAGTCCAAACATCATCCGTTGCAATTGCAGATGGTGGTTTTATGAACCTACACTCTTTCTTTTTCAAATGTTGTGCCAAAATTTATTTGAGGATGATTCTGCCATTATGTCGGATTTATTCATTCTGAATAGATATATTTGGAATCTCTGTACAATCATTTCAGAAGAATTTTCTATCTTTGGTGGAACAGAAAGATGATATGGCCGATTTTATAAGGGCCCATTTTTTTACCAACAGATTAATTTCAAAAAATCCCCATAGACTATGAACAGACAACAAGATCTTGATTTGCTGAGAGAAAAAGGGATCTCCCCTGAACAGATTGACGTACAGCTGAGTCACTTCAGTAGCGGGTTCTCTTTTTTACCTATTGTGGCTGCTGCCTCTGTTGAAAAAGGGATCATGAGAGTGAAGGATGTGGATGAGGAGATCTTTTTAAAAGCATGGCATGCGTGCCTGCAGGGCGACAAAACCATCACGAAATTTGTTCCGGCGTCAGGTGCTGCCAGTCGTATGTTCAAAGATCTGTACTTATTCCTTGATGCCGGTTATGATGTACCTACCACTTCTTTTGAACAAACATTTTTTTCCGGTCTTCAGCAATTTGCATTTTTTGTGTTGCTGGATGAGACCTGTAAGGATCTGTTCAGTAAAGGAGCAGTGGCATTATGCGAGAAAGGAAGATATAAAGATGTGGTAAAGGCATTGCTTCATCCCGAAGGACTTGATTACGGGAATATGCCCAAGGGGTTGTTGCTTTTCCATACCTATCCCGAAGGAAATCGTACACCCGTGGGTGAACATCTTTCCGAAGGGACGTTGTATGCCAAAAATGCAGAAGGCAGGGTGAATGTTCATTTCACTGTTTCTGAAGAGCACAGAGAGTTGTTTGAGCTGCTGGTGGCTGCCAGGAAGCTGAGCTACCAGATCAAGCTGGGGGCAACCTTCAACGTCTCCTACAGTGTTCAGAAGTCCTCTACCGACACCATCGCTGTGGATATGAACAACGAACCTTTCAGGGATGAAGATGGCTCGCTGTTGTTCCGTCCCGGGGGGCACGGTGCACTGATAGAAAACCTGAACGATATTGATTCGGATATCATTTTCATAAAAAATATCGACAATGTGGTGCCTGACAGACTAAAGGAGGAAGAGGCCCGCTACAAAAAATTGCTGGCAGGTGTCCTTGTCACTGCGCAACAACGCGCTTTCGGCTATCTGAGGAAGCTGGATTCGGGAGAGGTACACCCGGATGAGCTGGCAGAGATGCTGGCTTTTACAGAGAATGAGCTGTCAATCTCGCACACGAAGAAGTTCGACTCTGATGCTTCGTTGAAAGAGTATTTGAGAGGGAAGCTCGACCGTCCATTCCGAGTCTGTGGTATGGTGAAAAATGTGGGTGAGCCGGGTGGGGGACCTTTTATCGCAGTCAATCCCGACGGCACGGCATCACTGCAGATATTGGAAAGTTCGCAGATCGACAAGAACGATCCAAAAGCAATGGGCGCCTTTACAAACGGTTCGCATTTCAATCCAGTGGATGTGGTCTGCGGGGTGAAATGCTATCAGGGTAATAAATTCGACCTGACAAAATTTGTGGATCCCAACACAGGATTCATCTCTCATAAATCCAGGAACGGGAAAGAACTGAAAGCGCTCGAGCTGCCTGGGTTGTGGAACGGTGCCATGAGCGACTGGAACACCCTCTTCGTGGAGGTGCCTGGCGCTACCTTTAACCCGGTGAAGACGGTGAACGACCTGCTGAGACCCGAACACCAGTAAGCTATTTAGTTCGTGCAATCATTTAACGGGACAGTATCTCCTTTTTTTATCATTGTTGCTTCTCTTCTGCTTTCGTGTAGTCAGTCGAGATTGAGCGATGCAAGGGTGCAATATACTGCTGGTGAGTATGATGCCGCAATCCGTACCTACCGGGGTCTCTACAGAAGCACGCCTCGTGATCAGCACGCATTACGTGGAGTGATCTCCTTTGAGATGGCGGAGAACTACCGCAGCCTCAACCAGTCTGCCGGTGCTGTAACTGCCTATGGCAATGCCATCCGTTTTGCCTATCCCGATACAACCATGTTCCTCCGTTATGCACAGATGCTGCACAGAGAAGGTCGGTACTCCACGGCAGCAGGTGCCTACCGCCGTTACCTGCAACTGCGTCCCGGCGATGGGGTGGCGGTCAGCGGCCTCCGGGGCACCGAACTGGCACAGGAGTGGAGCCTTAGCCCTGCACGATATGAGGTGTGGCGGATGGATCTGTTCAATTCCGGTCGCGCAGAGTTCAGCCCGATGCTGGCACATAAAGACCGGGTACTCTATTTCACCTCATCGGGAGAGGATGCCCTTGGTGAAACAGAAAGTCCTGTGACCGGTCTGAAGTACAACGACCTCTTCATCTCCTCAAAGAACAGCCGGGGTGAGTGGCAGAAACCGAAACGACTCCAGTCGGAGATAAACACCGTTTTCGATGAGGGGACACCTTCCATCACACGCGACGGTGATCGGATGTTTTACAGCAGTAGTTCAGTCTGGTCCGATCATCCAAACGCAACGCAAATCTACCACTCAAGAAGAATCAACGGTGTCTGGGCGGCAGGGCAACCGCTGCAAATAATGGGAGGAGACTCTCTCTCTGTTTTCGCACATCCTGCTGTCTCTCCGTCGGGACGTTATCTTTTTTTCGTTTCCGATATGCCGGGAGGGCATGGGGGGAAGGATATCTGGCGGGTGATTATCACGCAAACAGGCGAGGTGCTGCACATGGAAAACCTGGGTCCTGAGATCAATACGTCGGAGAATGAGATGTTTCCTTACGTGCGGAATGATAGCACCCTCTACTTCTCGTCTGACGGGCATCCCGGGATGGGGGGGCTGGATCTCTTTAAAGCTGAGAAATCTCATGATTCCGACAGGTGGAAGGTTAGCAACCTGCAGGCACCTCTCAACTCTGCGGCCGATGATTTTGGAATCACCTTTGAGCAGGATGGAGAAAGCGGTTTTTTCAGTTCTAACCGAAGCGATGTGCGGGGTCACGATCACCTCTATTCATTCGCGTTGAGAGAGATAAAAACCGAAGTGGAGGGGTTTGTCGTAGACAGGGAAGATAAGTTTATATCCGGAGCTTCCCTCTCCGTGATAGGAAGTGACGGCTCACAATTGCGGCTTACAACGAACAGTGAAGGGGAGTATTGTTTTGAAGCCGGGAGGGGGGTTGATTACCTTTTCATGGCGACAGCAGAAGGATTTCTCAATAAGAAGCAGTTGCTCCGTACATCAAACGCGGAGAGAGATACGGCATACTATGTCGATTTTGAGATGACACCTTATGATAAGCCGGTCATCCTGGAGCATATTTTTTATGATTTCAACCGCGCTACCCTTCGTCCCGAGTCAAAAGAGGAGCTGGATGAACTGGTCGCTTTGCTGAATGATCATCCTGAAATATCGATTGAACTGACTGCCCATGCCGACCGCAAAGGTGGCGATGAGTACAACCGGGTGCTCTCATTACATCGTTCCCGGTCTGTTGTGGCTTATCTGACATCCAGGGGAATAGAGGGAAAACGGCTTAAAGCCTCCGGAGAGGGCAAGACAGAGCCAAAGAGAGTGGACAGCGCGATTGCTTCAGGCTATGATTTCCTGAAGGAAGGTGATCTATTAACGGATGATTATATACAACAACTTCCGCCGGAACAGCAGGAGGTGGCAGATCAGATTAACCGACGGACAGAATTCAGGGTGCTTGATAACAGATTCCTAACCCCCTGAAAAGAGATTGTTAGAAATTATGTCTATTTTTGCCTGTTGAAGTCACAGCTTTGTTGTGTCTGCAAAACAACAACCATTTGCCGGATGAGGGTATTTATCAGATATTTATTTTTAATGACGATATACACGGCGGGATTCTGCTCTCTCGCTGCGCAGGAGTTGAATGCAACCGTGAAGGTGAACAGCTCCGCGGTACAAGGTACGAACAGAGAGCTATTCGTCTCACTGGAAGAGGCATTGCGCACCTTTATCAACGGACGTAGATGGTATGTTGACAATGTGAGGACAGATGAAAAGATCGAATGCTCATTTACGCTGGTTATCACCGAGGCTCTCTCTGCTCACTCTTTCCGCGGAGAGCTTTACGTGCAGTCGCGACGTCCGGTGCGTGATGCTGTTTTCACTACGCCCATGCTGAATTGGCGTGACAGGGAGATTTCTTTCGATTATATGGAGTATCAGCCCTTGGCGTTTGATCCTGGTTATATCAGAGAGAACCTTACAGCGACCATCGCCTATTATGTCTATTTGATTCTCGGGCTGGATCAGGACTCCCGATACCCTTCAGGGGGAACAGCCTGTTTCAGGCAGATGGAACTGATTGCAGCCAATGTGCAGCCTTATGGCTGGAGCGGATGGGCGCAGTATGACAGGAACAGAGGTCGCTCAGCCATTGCATCTGCTTTCAATGACGGGTCGCTGGCGCATTACCGCCATATGTGGTTTAATTATCATGCTGAGGGACTGGATAAGCTGACAGGGAGTGACGAAAAGGGACGGGAAAAGATGGTATCATCTGCAGCAGTTGTTTCATCGCTTTACGCAGAGCGACCGGCATCAGTGCTGATTACGCTTTTCGGCGATGCAAAGCTGGATGAGATGACAAATCTCCTTTCCCAGTGCAGCAGAGAGCAGAAACAACAGGCTTATGAAGCACTGAAGAGGGTCTACCCTTCACGCAGTGCAGCATTGAATAAATTGAGATAAGGGGAGTATATGCTAAAATCACTATCCATACAGAATTACGCGCTTATCGACAGGCTTCAGATCACCTTTGATACCGGTTTTTCCGTGATTACCGGTGAAACAGGTGCAGGGAAGTCCATTATCCTGGGTGCTCTGTCACTTATATTGGGGCAGCGGGCTGATCCGCGTCATATACAGCAGAGTCAAACGAAGTGTGTGATTGAAGGTGTTTTTGATATTTCAGCCTACAGCCTGAAGCCATTCTTTGAAGAACTGGATTGGGTCTATGACGGGGAGGAGTGTATCCTGCGCCGTGAGATATGGTCCAATGGTAAATCGCGTGCTTTCGTCAATGATTCACCGGTCTATCTGAACGATCTGAAAGGATTGGGCGAGCGGTTGATCGATATACACTCGCAACACCAGAATCTGTCGCTGAACGACAACCTGTACCAGTTGAATGTTCTGGATCTGCTGGCAGGTACAGCCTTTGAGCGGTCGGAGTATATGCAGGCGTTTGCCGGGTACCGCAACGCCGAAAAAGCGTTGAATGATATGCGCCTTCAATCACAGAAAAACAGGGAGGAGGAAGACTACCTCCGTTTCCGGTATACTGCGTTGTTGGAAGCCGCATTGGAGCCTGAGGAGCAGGAGAAAATGGAAACGGAGCTGGAAGCACTTACACACTCTGAAGAGATCAAGTCAGGACTGTTTGCGGCTACATCACTCCTGTCGGGTGGTGAGCAGAATGTAGAATCGATGTTGCGATCCGTGAGAGAAACCCTGGAGGGTGTGCAGCGTGTCTATCCCGGGGTAATGGAGCTGGTCGCCCGCGTGGAGTCGGCCTATATTGACCTGAAAGATGTGCGTGAAGAGGCTTCCCGGATGTTTGAAGTGGTGGAGTTCGATCCGGCCCGTCAGCAGCAGCTGGAAGAGCGGTTAAGCACCATTTATGATTTACAACAGAGGCATTCTGTCAATAGTGTCGGTGAACTGATTCAGTTACGGGAAGAGCTGGGTATCAAGCTGGCGGACATCGATTCGCTGGATGAGCAGCTGGCTGCAATGGAAAAGGAGGCGGAGGAAAAGGAGTCAGAAATGTGGGTCAGGGCGAATCTGCTGAGTAGGAAGCGACAGGCAGCGATCCCAGCATTGGAAAAAGAGCTGATTGAGAAGCTGGGTTACCTGAAGATGCCCAACACCCGTTTTCGTTGTGAGCTCAAACCAAAGCATCCGGTTGATGCCACAGGGATGGACAGCGTGCAATTCCTTTTCTCAGCCAATAAGAACAGTGCCCTTCAGCCTGTCTCTCAGATTGCATCGGGCGGTGAGATATCGCGGCTGATGCTCTGTATAAAGGCAATGATTGCAGGTGCAACGGCACTGCCCACCATTATCTTCGATGAGATTGATACCGGTACCTCAGGTGAGGTTGCTGACAGGGTGGGCGCTATCATGAGAGAGATGAGCAGGCAGATGCAGGTGATAGGGATCACTCATCTGCCGCAAATAGCTTCAAAGGGAGATACTCATTTCGTGGTCTTTAAAGAGGAATCGAAAGAGAAAGTGACAACACATATAAAAGAGCTGACGCCGGATGAGAGAAT
>JAAYGM010000146.1 GCA_012727735.1 Bacteroidales bacterium
CATCTGAATCGGAATTTAGGGGTGTATGGGTTCACTGTGTGAAGGACAAATATAGGATTTTTACAGCAGATTGCCAAACCATGCCCCCTCCGGAGCCTTATTCAGACTTCAGGGAGGGGGCCGGTTTAAGTTCAGAATTGGTAACTTATACCTCCCGACAGCCAGAACCCCGGCTGTGGGATGTTGCCGAAATCAACATGGGTGGTGTTGAAGAGGTTGTTGACCTGCATGAAAATGTCCATGTTGCTCAACGCATAATTTGCTTTCAGGTCGAGCAGTGAGAAGGGTTTGTAGTTGACGCTCTCTCCGGGCTGAAGATCCCTGTATTGCACATAGGAGCCCGCTCTCTCCTGCCAGCGGAAATTCCACGACAGGGTGAGCTGCTTCACCACCTTGTGATGCAGGCTGGCAGTGAACTTGCGACGGAGGTGGTTCAGCGTATAGTTTGAAATCAGCTCATTGTCTTCCCTGTCCTGTTGCAGATACATATATCCCAGTGATAGTGACTGTAATGGCTGATGAATCCCCAGCCACTCATTCAGGTTCAATCTCATGCCTGCCTCGAATCCTCTCTTGTTGAGTTGCGTGTGATTTCTCGACTCCCACAATGCATCGGGTGATGATTTCACCCAGTCGATCATATTCCTGCCCTTCATGTAGAAGGCAGCGATACTACCCCTCACCACACGATGTGTGAATTTGGCCCCAACCTCAAATGCCTCGGATTGTTCGGCTTCCAGGCTGATGTTGCCGGTATGGGTGGCAGTGGTATAATAGAGGTCGGTGAAGGTGGGCATGCGGGTGGCTTTGTTCCATGATGCATAGAGCGTGAGTGCTTCTGTTGCCCTCATCGAAGCGTTCAGGGCAGGATAGAAATTCATTTTAGTGGAGACCGCCCGGTTGTGATTGAGCAATCCTCCGATGGAGAGCGTGTATCTTTTGAGGATAAAATTGTGCTCGGCGAAATAACTGATGCCGGTACGGTTGTCCGTTTTTGTGTATTTCCCGACCGCCTCCTCCATCGGCTTGCCCAGCACGCTGCTCAGAATGCCTTCGTTGCGGAACTCACCCCCGAAGCTGGTAATCCCCCAGAGAGATGCATACCGCATGCTGAGGTTTATCCCGAACAGGTCACTCCGGTGATAGTTATGATCGGTGTACCACTCCGGCACATTGGGTGAGCCTTCGCGAAAAAGCTGGAACTCATCATCATGGCGACTCCAGTAGAGGTGGGGGATCAGTTTCAGTCTTCCGCTGGTTTCACCTCGTACCGACAGCAGGAGACCGCTTGTGTCGTCGAACTGATCGGGATAGGCGGCGGAGTAGAAGGTGTTGGCGCCATACGCCTTATCGTTCAGCCCGGCCTGAATATCGATATGTGTTCCATCTATATCGAAGCGGCTCTGCCAGAGAAGATTCAGGATGTTGTAATCACTGTTGCGGATATATCCATCCGACCGCTTGTATCCTGCCGAGAGGGTGTGCACCGAGGCATCTGCTTTGTATGCACCACGCAGATCGGCCCCGAAGAGACCATGCATGCCACCCTCCAGCTTGGCGGAAGCATTGCTCCTTACATCTTTTTTTGTGATGATGTTGACTCCCCCCGAAAAGGCACTTGCACCATACACCAGCGATGAGGGACCCTGTACGATCTCAATCCGTTCGATATCGGAGAGATTGACGGGGATGTCGAAACTGTAATGTCCTGTGTGAGGGCTGGTGAGGTTTACACCATTGAGGAGGATGG
>JAAYGM010000147.1 GCA_012727735.1 Bacteroidales bacterium
GCCTTCCCCGCCATGGCGGCAGGACCGCGTGAAGGTCTGATAGAGAGCGGCTCGTTGCATGACCTGGCAGCACCGGAGATCGTGTCGACCGACTTTTACGACAACAAGGCACTGCGCTATGAGGTGCAGCCGGGCACCCGCTTCGAGATCAACGGCAAGGCAGCCATGGTGGGCGTCACCACCCGCCATGCCAAAGGGTTCAACGCACCGCTGCTCTACACCACCCTCGACAAGGCCCGTTACTACTCGGGACTGTCGGAGACGATGGTGAGCGGCATCATCGTCACCGTACGCGATCCGGTGATGATCGGGCCGGTGGTCAGACGCATCAACCAGGCAGCACCCGACCTGAAGGCATGGCCGGCGGAGGAGCTGCGCACCGGCACCATCGTCAACGTAATGACCGCCAATAACATGGGCATGAGCTTTGCCACGCTGGTCATCTTTGGCATCATCAGCGGCTTCTTCATCATCGGCCTCACCATGTACTCAGCCACCTACGACCGGATTAAGGATTACGGTACACTCAAGGCGATCGGCGCCCCGGGGCGCTACATCACCCGCCTGGTGATCGCCCAGTCGCTGATCTACGCCGTGACCGGCTTCATGGTGTCGCTCCTGCTGCTGGTCATCTCCAAGATAGGAATGGCCAAGGCGGGATTGATCATCAGCCTCTCGCCGCCCCTCCTCACCTTCCTCTTTCTGATGACACTGCTCATCTCGGTGGGCAGCTCCTATTTCTCCATCAACAAACTGAGGAAGGTGGAACCCTCATCCGTATTCCGATAAAATGTGAAAGTATGAAGAGATCAATAACCTTTTTGCTGTTGCTGTCAATCACCCTGCTCCTGCCGGCGCAGGAGCTGAACACCGAAAGGCTGACACTGGAAGAGACCATCGCCTATGCGCTGGAGCATGCGCCGGAACAGATCAGGCAGAAGCTGATGGTGGGTGAGGCGGAGATACGGCTCGATGAAGCCCGTCTGCGGCACCTGCCCGATATCTATGCGTCGGGCGATCTGCGTCGCAACCTGATCATCCCCTCCACCCCGGTGCCGGCCCATCTCTTCGATCCCGATGCATCGGATGGCGAGCTGATGTACCTCCGGTTCAATACCACCTGGAACGCATCGGCAGGCCTCAACCTCAGCTACGACCTCTTCAGCCCGGAGAAGGTGAACCGCGTGGGCGAGCAGAAGCAGCAGCTGAAGATGCAGCAATATGATGAGATGATCTCGGAGAAGGAGCTGCGGGAGCAGGTCGCCCTCGCCTATGCCGAGCGTGTGATTGCCGGAGAGCAGCTCCGCTCCTGCGTGCAGGATACGACCTATTATGCCCTGCTGCTGAGCAACGCAGGCGATCTCTACAAAAAAGAACAGCTCTCCCTGGTGGAGAAGAATGAGGCGCAGAAGGCCTACAATGAATCGGTGGCGAACTGCCTCAGGGCTGATAAGATTGCAGCGGATGCCGGTGCCAACCTGCTCTTCCTCGCGGGTGCTGAGGTCACACCCCGTACCGTGACGGCACTGCAGCTGGAGGAGGATATTCCCACCCTGCTCAGTAAGATGGAACAGCACGCATCAGCAGTTGTGACCGGGAAAGAACTCGAGGTGATGAAACAAAGCGAGATGGTGTCGCTGGCGGCCCTGCGCACCCGGTCGGCAGAATGGAAGTACGCTCCCACACTCTCGCTCAACGGCTATCTGGGCACCAACTACTACAACAATGAACTGCGACTCCTCAACGACCGTTACTGGCGCGGCAACAGCTATCTCGGGCTCTCGCTGAAGATACCTATCAGCCAGTCACTCAGCACCGCCAAAGAGGTGTCGCGGCTGAGGCTGCAGCAACGGATGGAAGCAGCAACCCTGCAGGAGATACACAACAGACAGGAGAAGGAACGGCTGCAGGAGAGATCACAGCTCGCGGTGCAGCGGGAGAGCTACCGCCTCAGTGAAGAGAATCTCACAATGAGCGAGCAGAACCTCCAGGCGGCGCAGCTGCAGTACAAGAAGGGATATATCCTGCAACAGGAGCTGCTCAGCGAGCAGCTGAAGGCACAGCTGGCCCGGCAGAGCTATCTCCAGGCTGCCTACGATCTCTTTACCGGCCTGGTCACCATGGGGGAGATTCGGTAAAAAAAAGCTTTCAACACCAGGCATCTTCATTCACATTGCTAGGTGTCTTAAACAAATATGTCATATTCTCTTATGACATAGGCTACCCCATGCCGATAAATGAACATTCTACACGAAATCCCGTTCTAGTTTACAACAATCCCTGAATGGGAAACCTTTCACGATAATCCAAACCCACTCACAAACTAAAATATCAATGACGCGCCCGGGATATCAATACATACTTACTACCCTTATCATATTCCTGCTGATATTTCAAACAGGATGCAAGCCCGGTGACAGCGGTGACAGCCTCGAAACGGACAGTTCGATGGAGGTGATCGATTCCATCCCTCCCGGACGAGAAAAAAGAGTCTGGAGAGGAGCAGATATCCAGTTGAAAAAAGAGCTGGAGTATGAACAGTATACGCTCGATGATGAGTACCCCTACAAAGATACCGTCCGCCATTTTCAATGGGAGAAGATCAAAGAGAAGATTGCCCAAATAGAAAATGCTGTTGCAGACGGAGGTAACTGGGGATTGTTGAGCAATTACAAGAACCAGAACGGGGAGGCACCAACCATCGGAGGATTTGTTCGCAACGACTATAAACGGGTCTCAGATGAGTTCGGCGTTGAACGATATCAATCGGTGCCCCTCTACAATGGTGAGAGGGAAGAAGAGCTTTTACGATATGGCAGGGACGGGTGGCTGGTGAAGATCCCGGATAGTGATACCACCGAAATGGTGAGGGTGCAGGGTGTCTCTTTTGAAGGGGAGTACCTGGTGCCGAACCGCTATCTGAAACCGTGGGGCGACACCATCCGCTTCAATAAGGCTGTCGTGGTTGACGTCACCCATCAGCATATCACCCTCCTCGAGAAAAGAGAAGATGCATGGTATATCCTCAGCATGAACCCCGCCACTACAGGCGTGCACAAACCACCGCACGCACAGGAAACACCTACCGGCATCTTTGCACTGCAGGAGAAGAAAGAGAAGATGTACTATGTCCGCGACGGCACCTCCCAGATTGCAGGATATGCCCCCTATGCATCACGCTTCACCAATGGTGCCTACGTGCATGGCGTGCCCGTACAGTTGCCGAGAAAGAGTATCATTGAATACAGTCCCTCGCTGGGAACCACTCCCCGGTCGCACATGTGTGTGCGGAACGCATCATCGCACTCAAAATTCATTTTCGACCGGGCAACTGTTAAAGAGTCACTCGTGGTGGTAATTGACTGACAACGGTATCAGAAAAAAAGGTATATTTGGAAAATAATTGCTGAATATATCTATGCGCACCCTCATCATATCCCTTTTTTTCCTCATCTTCTGGAACCTCTCCTTCCCTATTGGAGGCGGATATCCGCCACGTGAGATTTCTATAGCGGCGTTCACTGTCGACGCTTGTGATCTCCTATACGAAGAGATGGAACTGAACGAATTGATTCAATACGATGCTTTTAAAGCAGCCTTCACCGGTTATAAAAAGTTAAACAACAATAATTCCATCCTCACGGTGATTGACTTCAGCCTTCCCTCCACCGAGAAGCGGATGTATGTGCTGGATATTGCCCGTAAAGAGGTGCTCTATGTTTCCTATGTCGCTCACGGACAAAAAAGCGGGGATAACTACGCCACATCGTTCTCCAACCGGAACGGTTCACACCAGAGCTCGCTGGGTTTTTACCGCACAGACGGCACCTACCAGGGTGGTAATGGCTATTCACTGTTGCTGGACGGGCTGGAAAAAGGTATTAACGACGAGGCCAGATCGCGCGCCATCGTGATTCACGGTGCCGACTACTGCAGCGAGCAGGTCATCCGCTCTGCCGGACGACTGGGACGAAGCCATGGCTGTCCCGCGCTCCCCAGGGAGCTGGCAAAGCCCATTATTGACACCATCAAGGGAGGTTCACTCCTGTTTATCTACTCCGACCGGACCAATTATCTGGCGATGACTGAGATAGTGTAAGTTACGACAATTGCGGAAAGAAAGGGATTCGAACCCTTGGTACCCGTGAGAGTACAACGGTTTTCGAGACCGCCCCGATCGACCACTCCGGCATCTTTCCTGTTCAGGCTACAAAATTACACTTTTTCCATGAAAAAAGTGCAATCCCGCAACCATTTATTGCTTCAACGCTCCCAGGGCCTCCTCTGTTGCGGCCAGCAACGGGTCGATGGAGATGGGTGCCCCCACGGCATGTTGCATCCATAGCTGGGGGATGATGCTCCCTTGTGTGTACATCCGGTCGATCTCCTCCGCCAGTTTCTTCCCCTTCACCTGCTGCTCAATCTGGAAATCGATCAGGTGCCCCATCGGGTAGTTAGGCAGGTAGAGCGGATAATCGATCATGTGGGAATAGATGCCGAGCAGCGTCTCATCCTTACCGCCCAGCACGCCGGCATAATAACTGTTCCAAACCTCTCCGGTGATGGCGATCACCGCCTCTTTCAGCTGCACCGCCGTGGCTTCGGGATGGGCGTAGAGCCATTCCCATACCTGTATATCGACCAGCGAGACACCCATAATCTCATAGGCGGACCAGAAGCTGCTGAGGGCGAGCCAATGTGCCTCATCGGGATTGCTGTCCTTCAGGCCCAGCAATTCCAGATCACGTTTCTGGAAAAGGAACGCCACCGCCTCGGTGAAAGAGGTGTTGGGCACGCCATTCAGCAGGTAGTAATCCACATCGTTCATGGTGATGGTCTGCTCCACATTGTGTCCAAACTCATGCACGGCGATATTGTACCCCTTGTAGTCCATCCCTCCCTCACCGATACGGGTACGGAGGCGGGAGAGATCGTTCCGCATGGCCGCACCCCAGGCATGGCCTGCACCGCGTGAGGCATCTACGGTGATCAGCGAGGTGATTTCCCTTGCTTTCTCAGGGTTCCAGCCCAGCTTCACCAGGATATTGGGCAGATCATTTTCCAGAGCCGCTGCATCGGGATACTTACGTGAGGTGAGAGCTGTCAGCTGCTCCTCGGGAATCCCTTCCCCACCATTGAAACCGTTGTACCAGATATCGAACGGCTCCAGCTCCCGTCCCA
>JAAYGM010000148.1 GCA_012727735.1 Bacteroidales bacterium
CTCCGTTTAATGAATTCGCGTTTATCCATAACTTTTTAATTTGGGATGTAGATTTTTGGATTTAGGATCGCTTACTCCACTTTGGCAATACGATAGAGTCTGCCTGCATCGGTGACGGCATAGAGAGCCCCGTCATTGCCTGTTCCAATATCGCGGAAACGTTGTCCCTCGCTCTCCAGCAGACGTTCTTCACCCACCACCTTGTTGTCTTTGATCACGAGCCGGGCGATATGCTTGCTGCTTAAACCGCCTATAAAGAGGTTATGCTTCCATTCGGGCATATCTTCTGCAGTGTAGAATGTCATGCCACTGGGGGAGAGCACAGGATCCCAGTAATAGACTGGCTGTTCCATCCCCTCTTTTTGGGTGATGCCATCGCCAATAATATCACCGTTGTATTCAATGCCATAGGTGATGGTCGGCCAGCCGTAGTTGATACCGGGTTTTATCAGGTTCACCTCATCCCCTCCGCGTGGTCCCATCTCACTCATCCACAGGTCGCCGGTCTCAGGATGAATGTCGAGTCCCTGTGGATTCCTGTGACCGTAACTGTATATTTCGGGCAGTGCTCCATCTGTTTCCATAAAGGGATTACCGGTAACGGGCTGCCCCTCGGTAGTGATGTAGACCACCTTGCCATGGGCCGTGTTCAATTTTTGCGCGTTGGGCCGTGTAGCCCTGTCGGACCGTTCACCGGTGGAGACGAAGATATTCCCATTTTTATCGAAGACGATACGGCTTCCAAAGTGCATGCTATTGTCGTAATAAGGTACGGCACGATAAATGACCCGGAAATCCTCAACTTTTTTTTCGTCATCGGAGAGCCTTCCTTTACCCACAGCTGTGAGAGAACCCTGGGGAGCGCTTTCGGCGAAAGTGAAGTAAAGCACTCTGCTTGTCGTGAAATCGGGGGCCGGAGCAACATCGAGCAGTCCCCCCTGGCTCCTGTCATCCACATCAGGAAAACCGGTGATGGGATCACTGAGAGTTCCTGTTGTAGTGGCAATACGCAGGGAGCCTGCCTTTTGTGTGATCAGCAGACGTCCGTCAGGCAGCGAGGTGACTGACCAGGGTGAAGATAACCCTTCAGCGATTACCTGCACATCATAAGGTGTGGTTGTCGTTACACCCGCAATACGTGTCTGTCCTACAAAAGCGGGTTCAAAACCGGTGTTGGGTGCCTCTGTCTCAACAGGTGGCAGTGCTGCTGACGGCGACTCTTGTTCAGGTTGATCTTTTGTCTTCTGCTCATCGCAACCGGTAGAGAGGAGCACAAAAGTAAATAGGAATAGTGTTGTTATTTTGAAATAAATCATCGCGTTTAAATTTTATCATCGATTACATTTTACCAATACAGCACGAAATGACTGCATATAAAAGTATAACAAACAGTTATTATTTATTGTTCGGCACGTCATGCTCAATCCATTTCGAGCGGTCGGGAGCCGCAGGGGCTATGATCTGCCTACGTGGGATGGCTTTGAGCTCATCGAGCAGCACCTCCACTGCCGTCTCTATGGATGGGTCGTTACCCCTGGCCAGCTCTTCGGGACGGTCTGCTACCTCTATGTCTGGGCTGACACCGACACCCTCGATGATCCATTCACCCTTCTCATCGTAGATACCGAATCGGGGTACGGAGATATAACCGCCATCCACTAGGCGGGCGTTGCCGGAAATCCCTACAAGTCCTCCCCATGTACGTGTACCAATCAGCTTCCCTTCACCGGTCTTGCGGAAGAAGTAGGGGAAGGCATCGCCACCTGATGATGAGTAGCCGTTGATGAGCATCACCTTGGGACCGTCGTGTGCGATACCGGGTGACTTCATCGGTTGTGGCAGTCCATTGCGATGCCAGTAGACCAGTGTGCGCCGATTGAGCAGGTCGATCATCCTGTCGGGGATGAAACCGCCGCCATTATAGCGATCGTCGATGATCAGTGCCTCCTTATGGTTATAGGCCAGCATCCCTTTAAAGAGCTCGCGATTCCCTTCGATGGCGGTGTTGGGTACATGAATATAGCCGATTCTGCCGTCGGAGAGTTTATCGACCATGGCACGGCGGCTGTTCACCCAGTCGAGGTACCTTAGCTCCTGCTCACCAGTGATGGTTTTAATCGTGTAGCTCTCTGCTCCTGAGGCAGAGGGAGTGCTGTTGACAGTCAGCTCTACATGCCGTCCGCCCATGTTCTCAAGCAGCTCATAGGGGTTCTCACCGGTGGTGAGATCGCGTCCGTTAATGCGGATGATGTAGTCTCCCTCCTTCACATTGACCCCACTCGCGGTGAGTGGTGAGCGACGGCTCTCATTCCAGTTCTCCCCCGGGTAGATCTTTCTGATCCGGTAACGACCGGCAGAGAGATCTGCTTCCAGCTCTGCGCCCAGCAGCCCGCCGTTAACATGTTTCACCCGGTCAATATCACCCCAGTCCACATAAGCGTGGCCAGTGTTGGTCTCACTCACCACCTCATTGAGGATGTAATCGAGGTCGAACCGGCTGGGCAGGTGTGGCAGCAGTACACCATAGCTCTCTTTGATAGCATGCCAGTCAACACCATGCATGTTGTTCACATAGAAGTAATCACGGAAGATGCGGAATGCATCATCATAAATCTGGTTCCACTCTTGGCGTGGGTCGATTTTCATGGTGAGGTTATCCAGACGAAGGATGCCCTCATTGCTCTTCTGTGCCGGCTGGTTTTTGGCAACTCCATAGTTATTGCCCATGCGATAAATAAACGATTTGCCATCGGCAGCGAGGATGCCGCTGGCAGTGCCATCGAGGATCTCTTCTGTTTTCTCCTCTTTGATGTTGTAGCGCATGATCTTATTGGCCTGGCTGTAAAGGAGTCCCTCGTCCACGGCGCCGATGATGCGGTAACTGCCGGCTTCCATGGGCAGCACCTCGATTCGGCTTTTGATATTGCTGAAGTCAATTTCGACCTCTACCTCTTTCGGAGCTTCTTCGTTGTTATCCTTTTTCCCGTGCTCTTTCTCCCCCTTTCCGAAAGGTTCACTGTCCTCCTTGTAGGGGGAGAGGGTGGTGCCGTCATTGCGAAGCGGTAAAGCGAAGATGCGTGTGGCGTTGTTATAGAGGTAGTCGAATTCGAAACTGCTGAAAGCAAGGTTGAATTCACGGTTGGAGAGGAAGAAGAGATATTTGCCATCACGGCTGAAGAGCGGGTTGCCGTCTGAGTAAGAGGCATCGGTGATCTGATGTTTCTCACCTGTGGAGAGATGGTAGAGCCATAATGCCGACTGGTAGTTGGGCGATGGCTTGCTGTAGGCGACCCATTCACCGTCGGGTGAGAAGCTGTAGTCGTTGATTTCCTCAGCGGTTGCTTCATCGATCACGCGCTGCTTGCCGGTGGCGATATCCACCAGCCAGAGCTTCATGGTGCGGTCGCTGTAAACCAGGTGGCTGCTGTGTGGTGACCACTCAGCAGTATGCTTCCATGCAGCAGAGCCGCGGGTGATCTGTCTCGGCTTCGCACCCTCGCTGTTCCCGAGCAGATAGAGCTCATACTCACCTGTGGAATCAGCGTAGTAGGCAATCTGTTTGCCGTCGGGCGACCAGGTGGGAGAGAGTTCGCGCACTCCTTGTGTCTGTGTCAGGTTTCTGATCTCACCCTTCTCCACCGGCACAGAGAAGATGTCGCCACGGGCTTCAAAGAGCGCCCTTTTGCCGGTAGGTGAGAGGCTGTAGCTGCCAACATGCTCCTTCACGTTCTTAAAAGAGGGATGCAGATGAGGGTTGTCGTAATGAATATCGACAATGACCTTGTGGGTGTTGCCCGACGCCAGGTCGAGCAGGTAAAGGTGACCGCCGTTCTCATAGACCAGTCTGCCGTTGTCACCGGAGGGCCACATCACATCGAAATCGGTATGTCGGGTTACCTGTACCTCTTCACCGCTCAGCAGGTCATGACGCCAGATATTGAGGCGTGTGTCCCGGTCGGAGGCGTAGTAGATATGGTCACCCTCCCATACCGGCCACTGGTCGCTGCCGGCCCAGTGAGTGAGCTGCTTCGCCCGGTTGCTGGTGAGGTCATAGCTCCAGAGCTCTGTGGCACGTCCTCCTTTGTATCGTTTCCAGGTGCGGAACTCACGATCAACAGGGGTAAAGCAGAGTTGCGTCCCGTCTGGAGAGAAGGTGGCGAACCCACCGTTCACGATGGGGAGTGGTTCCTCAAACCCGCCATCGATGCTGATGGTGAAGTAACGGCCGTTACGGTCACCGAAGCTGGTGCGGTTTGCACGGAAGAGGATGCGGTGGCTGTCAGGTGTCCAGTCGAGCACCACATGGTCGAACCCACCCCTGGGGGGCATCTCACCCACGGAGTTGTAGTAGGTGAGCTGGCGTGCAGCCCCCCCCTCGGAGGGCATCACCCATATCTGTCTGCTGCCTGAATATTCGGCAGAGAAGGCAATCCACTTTCCGTCGGGTGAGATCTTTGGGAACAGCTCGATACCGGCGTGCGATGTGACCCTTTTGGCGGTGCCGCCGGCAGTACCAACCGTCCAGATATCTCCGGCGTAAACGAATGTGATCAGGTTACCGTTGATATCGGGATAACGCATCATCCGCGCGTCATCAATGGCGGCAGCCTGCAAAACAGTGAGGCCTGCAACAAGGAGAATGATCAGTTTTTTCATAAAATGTTTCTATATCCGGTTTTCAGAGACAACTGTTCAGTATTTCGCGTGTCACGTCACCGGTCACGTTTTGATTTTCACCGTAGGCCGCATCCCGTTCATCGAAGCGGCGGGCGATCGTTTCAATGGTCTCCTTTCCGATGCCTTCTTCCGACAGCCGTGTGGTCAGTCCCAGCGATCGGTAGAACGCCTCTGTCATCTCTATCGCTTTTTCTGCCCGTTCATCATCAGATCCCTCTGTGATGCCGAAAATGCGCTCGCCATATTGCAGCAGCTTCTCCTTTTTTTGTTCTTTCAGTACCCTCATCGTCCCCGGCATCACAATAGCCAGTGAGTGACCGTGGGTGGTGCCGTGCAGCGCAGTGAGCTCATGTCCTATCTGATGGGTGGCCCAGTCCTGGGTGATGCCCATGCGGATGAAATCATTCAAAGCCAGCGTAGCTGAAAGCATGTAGTCGGCCATCAGGTCGTAGTTTCGCGGATCTTTCTTTATCTCCGGAGCGATCTCCTTTACCGAAAGCAGGACACCCTCGGCCCAGCGGTCCATGATGCGTGATTGCCCCGTTGTGGTGAGATACTGTTCCAGCACATGTGTGAATGCATCAGCCAGTCCGCAGGCGATCTGATGGTCGGAGAGTGAATAGGTCACCTCTGGGTCGAGAATTGAGAACTCCGGATAATTACCGAAGAAACCATATTTCTCCTGTGTCTCCGCTCTGGAGATGACAGCTGCTCCGTTCATCTCCGATCCGGTGGCGGGGACGGTCATTACGGAGGCAAAGGGGATCTGCTTTTCCGCAACGATATCCATCACGATTTCCCATGCATCAGTATCTGAGGCTATCCCGGCTGCGATGAGCTTGGTACCGTCAAGCACCGATCCACCACCCACGGCGAGAAGATAATTGATATTGTTCTCCTTACCTGTCTGAATGGCTCTCCTGAGTGTTTCCACATGCGGGTTTGCCTCAATTCCCCAAAACTCTACGTAGTTGCGTCCTTTGAGTGCTTCTTTCACCTGATCATACAGTCCGTTTCTTGTCACGCTGCCACCACCGAAGGTGAGCATCAGGTTTACATTGTCGGGTAACAACTCCGGCAATTTCGCGATTTGTCCTTTTCCGAAAACCAGCTTGGTCGGATTTTGAAAGATAAAATTCTTCATACTTATTATATATTATCTGATTATTTTATGGTTTCTGTTTGTTTCCATTGAACATCCACAAAAATTAATTGTTCATCAATTAAGATGGAAAGTAATAAGGGCTCAATTCGCATATTTAAGCTGGATGAATATATCTATCCCAAGTTCAGGGGTAAGATCATCAATTTGTACCTGCATGCTTTCACCACAGGTGAGTATGCGCAGTATATTGCCCCGGAGAGAGCTGAAAGCACCCTGGATGAGCTGGTGCGGAGTGGGTTCGGAAAAATGGCTTTTATTGATGACCGGCTGGTGGGGGTGCTGCTATGTCATCTCTTATCATACGACAAGGAATTTCCGGCTGATGATTTCCCTCATATCCCGGTGGCGAAAAGTATCTATATCTCTGAGGTGATGGTGCACACCGATGATAGAGGAAAAGGGATAGCTTTGAAGATGATCAGCGACCTGCTGATGTCACTTCCCGAAACCTTTAGAGATGTTGTCATCCGCGTGTGGGAGAAGAACGAACCCGCATTATCGCTCTACAGGAAGCTGGGCTTTGAACCATTTTATTCCATCACACAGACGAAGCTCCGTTCACCGGAGGAGACGTTTGTGATGAAGAAGATTTACCTGCACAAAGCCCTGATCACCGGTGCCAGGCGGGAGGAGTGATGAAAGAATAACAATATAGAGAATAGTATAGCCCATCAATAACAGTGTAAGATAATAATTATTTCAATCATGATTAAAGAGTTAGTTACTAAAACAATCGATTTGGGTTCAGGGTCAGCAGAAGAGAAGCGTCAGGAGATACGTGATTATTTCCTGAAAACCTGGACGATAGATGAACTATTATACAGACAGCTGAAGTCGGACGAAGTGTTTTATCATCGCGGTGATCCGTTGCGGCACATCATTCTTTTTTATCTGGGCCATACCTCCGTATTTTTTATCAACAAACTCTATCTGGCAAAGATCATTGAGAGGCATATCAACCCGAAGTTTGAATCAACATTTGCCATCGGTGTGGATGAGATGAGCTGGGATGATCTCGATAACAACCATTACGACTGGCCACCTGTCTCTGAGGTGAGAGAGTATCGCGATGAAGCGAAGAAGGTAATCCTCGATGTGATCGACAACGCTCCGCTGGTACTGCCGATCGACTGGGAGAGTCCTTTCTGGATTGTGATGATGGGGATAGAGCATGAGCGTATACACCTTGAGACATCCTCGGTGCTTATTCGTCAACTGCCACTCGACCTGGTGCGGCCGGATCTGTTCGGTGAGCGATGTGCCACAGCGGGTGAAGCACCAGAGAATGAACTTATCCCTGTCTCGGGGGCTATAATGCGGTTAGGAAAGCCATTTGATTATCCGCTCTACGGATGGGATAACGAATATGGAGAGTATGAGGAAGAGGTTGCCGGTTTCCAGGCTGCCAGGTACCTCACCTCCAACGGTGAGTTTCTGGAATTCGTGGAGGACAATGGGTATGAAACGGAAGCCTACTGGACGGAGGAGGGATGGCGCTGGCGTAATTTCAAAGAGGCGGCGATGCCATTATTCTGGCGCAGGGAGGAAGATGGTTACCGGCTGAGGCTGGTAGCTGAAGAGATCGGGATGCCCTGGAACTGGCCGGTAGAGGTGAACTACCTCGAGGCAAAAGCCTTCTGTAACTGGAAGAGCGCCAAAACAGGCAGAAACTTCCGACTGCCTTCGGAGGCGGAGTGGTATCGCCTGCACAAAGCTGCGAATCTGACCGATGTGACAGAGTGGGAGCAGGCTCCCGGTAACATCAACCTGGAATATTTCACATCTCCCTGTCCGGTGGATACCTTTGAACAGGGCGGTTTCTTCGATGTGATTGGTAACGTCTGGCAATGGACTGAGACACCTATCACGGGCTTTCCCGGCTTCAGGGTACACCCCATGTATGATGACTTTTCGACACCTACTTTCGATGGCAAGCACAACCTCATTAAGGGAGGCTCATGGATCTCAACGGGCAATGAGGCGACCATCCACTCCCGTTATGCTTTCCGCAGACATTTTTACCAGCATGCCGGATTCCGCTATATCGACTCGGATGCACCATTACAAATTCAACAGGCCGATTACTTGACGGAGGAGGATGTCACCCTCTCCTGTGAGAACAACTGGGGGGATGCCTTCACCGGGAATCTCATCTTCGGGAAGCAGCTCGCGAAATTGGCCGGTGAGCTGTTGCCTGAGAACCCCGGGGCTCGTATTCTCGATCTCAACGCCGATACCGGACGTCTCGCATTTGAGTTGGCAAGAAGCTACAGGGATGTGACCGCGCTCGATTTCACTGCACGCATGATCCGTGTCCCCATTCAATTACAGGAACAGGGATACGTCCGTTACACGATGAAAGATGAGGGTGAGCTGGTTTTTTACCGGGATGTAGTTTTGTCTGATTATGGTCTCTCGGAAACGAAAGAGCATATCCTTTTCATGCAGTCCGATGCGATGAACCTGAAACCCAATTATTCGGGATACGACCTGATTATCGTCCCCAACCTGCTGGAGGAGCTGAGTGACCCGTTACTGTTCCTGTCACAGATTCATACACGTCTGAATGAGAAGGGTTATCTGCTGCTGGTATCAGACTACGAATGGGATGAAGAGAAGACGCCGCGTGATAAATGGCCGGGAGGGTTCAAGAAAGATGGTGAGCCGGTGACATCACTAGACGGGATTAAGGATGTGCTGGCACCTCATTTCGATCTCTATCGTGAACCGCAGGATCTCCCTTTATCACTTAAAAAAACGACCCGCACCAGCGAGAAACGATTGGTGCAGGTGACTGTCTGGAAGATGAGAGGTTGATTATTCATTAAACCAGCGGGTGAGCGCGTTGAAAATATTTTCAACTTCACTTCTCTTCTTCACTTTTATATTTTTAGAAGGGACAAGCACCTTTAGTCCCTTGTGAATGATCTTCACGTTGACATCTTTGTCCGTTTGTACCGGTTCACCGTCAACATGCATCAGCCCTGCTTTGGCCCGTTTGATTGTCAGCTCACGGGTGACAAGGGTGGTCATCTTGCTGTTCTTGTCGATGTTTTTCGTGAAGAGCTGCAGCGTTGTCTGGGGTATCTCAAGTGCATTGAGCGGTTTAAGGATCGAAACGTTCATCTTCCCGTCGTCCATACTCGCACCTGGCGCAATATAGGCCTCATTGCCGTACTGTGATGCGTTGGCGCAGGTAAGCACAAACGCACGCTCGGTGATGGTACCCTCATCGTGTGTGATCTCATATTCCTCCGATTTAAAATCTACGGCACTCTCCAGTATGTTCCTCACATAACCCAGCGGACCTCGTTTCTTCTCCTCAGCAAATTTGTCGCTGATGAAAGCATCGAATCCGAAACCGCAGGTACAGAAAAAGATCTGGTCGTTGGCCACACCATAATCAATGGTTCGGCTATTCCCTTTAAGGATGATATCAATGGCTTTCTCTGAATCCATCGGGATTCCGAGCTCTCTCGCCAGTCCGTTTCCCGATCCGAAAGGAATGATCCCCAACGTGGTGTCGGTGTTGATCAGCACCTTGGCTACCTCGTTCACCGTGCCGTCACCACCGGCGGTGAGCACATAGTTGAACCCGTTCTTCACTGCTTCCCGGGCTATCTCTGTGGCATGATCGGGATAACCTGTGATGCGGATGATCACATCATATTTAGTCTGATCGAATGCGGCAGCCACTTCCTCAGGGATGTTCTTCTTTGATTCAGTGCCCGAAACCGGGTTGATGATGAGACACACTTTTTCTTTTTCCATATAATATAACAGATGTTTTATTTAGAACAATCGGACTATCATTTTTGTTTTAACCCTTTTTATTTGTCGCTTCGTGCATTGTTGCTTACTTTTGCACATTAAAATAATGTGTGGCCTATGTTGCATTCCGATAGTTTAATTTTTGATATGGATGGCACCCTCTGGGACAATGTGAATTCATATGTGATTTCATGGAACAAAGGACTGGAAAATAGAGGATATCAAAAACAGGTCACCCGCGACAACATACTGGGACTGATGGGAAAGGAAGCCCGTGTGATGCTGCAATCCATCATTCCCGATGCCACTGCCCATGAGCAGGATCTTTTATTTGATGCAGTCATTGAGGAGTACCAGTTGCTGCTTGCAGATATGAACCCGGTCATTTATGAAGGGGTGCTTGCAGGCCTGAAGCAGCTGTCGGAGAAATACCCTCTTTTCCTTCTCAGTAACTGCGAGGAGGGGGGACTGGTGAATTTCATGCATCACACAAAGACAACCCCTCTTTTCATCGATTATATGGAGCACGGGATGAATCTGATGCCCAAGCACCATAATCTGCGGTTGCTTATGGAGAAATATGGATTAAATGCACCTGTCTACATTGGTGATACTGACTCCGATAGCGATCAGTCCATGATGGCAGGGGTTCCTTTTGTATATGTGTCATACGGTTTTGGAGTGACGGACAAGTATTCCCTGAAGTTTGATTCATTCACTGCGCTAACAGCTTATTTCCTGAATCAATAGAGAGAGCATATGAAACCTACTTTTGTATTGGTAGTGATAGTAGTCTATTTCGCACTGCTCATGCTCATCTCTTGGCTCACAAGCAGGAAAGGATCGGGTAATGATGCTTTCTTCCGTGCCAACAAATCATCGAAATGGTTTGTCGTAGCCATTGCCATGATTGGTACTTCCATCTCGGGTGTCACCTTTGTGTCTGTTCCCGGCATGGTGAGGAACCTGGATATGACCTACATGCAAATGGTGCTTGGGTTCTTTTTCGGTTACCTGGTGATTGCTTACGTGTTGCTACCTCTCTATTACCGGTTGAATCTCACTACCATATACGGTTATCTGGATCAGCGCTACGGACCTAAATCCTACAAAACAGGGGCCTGGTTTTTCCTGCTCTCTAAAATTGTGGGTGCCGCAGCCAGGCTTTATCTTGTGGCCTTCATCCTGCAAACGCTGGTGTTTGATGCATGGGGTGTACCTTTTGTGGTGACGGTGGTGGGGATCATCCTCATTATCTGGCTCTACAGTCATAAGAGCGGTATCAAGACCATAATCTGGACCGACTGGCTACAAACACTGCTATTCATCTCTGCGCTTGTGTTGATTGTCTGGCAATTATCCTCAAAAATGGGGATGAGTCTGGGTGAGGTGGCCACAACCATCAGAGAGAGCAGTCATTCACGCATCTTTGTTTTTGATGACTGGCACAGCACGCAGAATTTCTTTAAACAGTTCTTCAGTGGTATGTTCATTACCATCGTCATGACAGGGCTGGATCAGGATCAGATGCAGAAGAACCTGACCATCCGTACTTTGAAAGATGCACAGAAGAATGTCGTCTCTTACGGATTCGCCTTTGCCCCCATAAACTTCCTCTTTCTCTGCCTGGGTGTGCTCCTGATCATATTTGCCGAGCAGAACGGTATTGCCCTGCCTGACATATCGGATAATATACTGCCACTGATCGCAAGTGATTATCTCGGATCTGTTGTATTCGGTATTTTCGTGGTGGGTATCGTCGCTGCTGCTTTTTCGAGTGCCGATTCGGCGCTCACGGCTCTCACCACCTCCTTCTGTGTGGATATTCTGAACATGAAATCCATCTCCCGGTCGAAAGAGCTGGAGATGAGGGATATCAGAACAAGAAGGATTGTACATGTGGCTATCAGCATTGTTTTCATACTGATAATCCTGCTGATAGAGACGATCGGATCGGATAGCATCATCAATGCTATCTACAAGCTAGCATCATACACCTACGGGCCTCTGCTCGGCCTGTACGTTTTCGGCCTGTATACAAAAGTGAAGCCGGTGGACCGGTATGTACCCCTCGTGGCTGTTGCGGCACCGCTGCTCTGTTTTGCTGGTGAGTTCGCGATGAAACAGCTGTTTGGTTATCAGGTAGGATATGAGCTGTTGTTGATGAACGGACTACTCACCGGAATGGGGCTTTGGGCAATAACAGTTAGAAATAAAACCAAAATAATGTAACATATGATTATTCAATCAGCAGAGTTCATCATCAGCAATACCGATTACCGCTTATGTCCGCAGGACGGAAGAACTGAGTATGCTTTCATTGGCCGCTCCAACGTTGGAAAATCATCGTTGATCAATATGCTCACCGGCCGTAAGGGGCTGGCACTTACATCATCCACACCGGGAAAGACGATGCTTATCAATCATTTTCTGATTAACGACGAGTGGTATCTGGTGGATCTCCCCGGTTACGGATACGCCCGCAGAGGGAAAGAGGGGAGAGATAAGATCCGTATCATCATTGAAGATTACATCATGGAACGGGAGGCGATGGTGAACCTTTTTGTACTGATTGATTCACGTCACGAGCCGCAGAAGATTGATATGGAGTTCATGGAGTGGCTCGGTGAGAACGCTGTTCCTTTTACCATTGTCTTTACCAAAGGAGATAAGCTGGCCGGGGGGCGCCTGCAGATGAACGTGAATGCCTATAAAGAGAAGCTGATGAAAAGTTGGGAGGAACTTCCACCCATCTTTGTAACCTCGGCAGAGAAGGGGCAGGGCAGGGATGAGCTTCTGGACTATATCGAACAGATCAACAAATCACTTTGAACAGGGATTAGCGGACAGTACCTCCGGCGATGTCGAGCAGTTCATTTGTGATGGTTTGTTGGCGCAGCTTGTTGTATTCTAGTTTCAGCTCATCGATCAGGTTATCGGCATTGTCGTTGGCGATCAGCATGGCCGTCATACGGGCTGCATGCTCTGAGGTGGCAGAATCGATAAGTACAGTATAAAGTTTCAGCTGGATCACCTTGGGCAGCAGTTCCTGTAGTAGAGAAACCCTGTCGGGTTCCACGATGTAATCATTTTTCAAGTCATCCTCTTCACCTGCCGGCAACTCTATAGGCAGGAATGTCTCCTGCAACACCTCCTGCGTTCCCTTGCTTTTATAGTGATGATAGATTAACTCCACCCGGTCGATCTCCTCCGCGATAAACAACTGCATCAACTCCTGCGCAATCTTCCGTATTGCCTGATAGGAGGGCTTGGCGGCGATGGCGTCAAATTCACCTGCTGTCACCATCCCCATCTTCCGCACCGCTTTGGCCACCTTACCACCGATGGGATAGATCAGGACGTTCTCTCTGCCCAGAGGGAGGTACTCCTCTACAACTGATGTGAGCCTTACAGCGATATTGTCGTTGAAACGACCTGCCAGACCGGTGTTGGAAGTGAATGCCACGATGGCCACCCGCTTGACATGGCGTTGTTGTGTGTAAGGCGACCGGAACTCCTTTTCACCCTGCAGCAACAGCTGTAACATATGGTACAGCTCCTGCTCATAAGGGTAAAGAGTCTGGATGAGCTGTTGTGTTTTAAGCAGCTTTGCGGATGAGACCATCATCATGGCGGTGGTGATCTTCCGGGTGGAGTGTACCGACTGTAACCTGCTTTTTATCTCTTTGAGTAGTGCCATTGTTGTTTAATATTGCATCGATTCAATGGTGTCGGTTGCCACACGTTCAATAATTTTACCAATGGCATCATTCATGATACCCTCTTTGAGACGGTTGAGTACATCCTCACGGTGTTTCAGCTCCATGGTAGCCAGAAACTCCTTCTCAAAGCGGTGCACCTCAAGCAGCGGGATCTTCTTTAACAGGCCGTGGGTGCCGCAGTAAAGAATGGCAATTTGGTGTTCCACACTCATGGGTGTGTGTACCGGCTGGATTAGTAGCTGTTCGTTCTTCTGCCCCTTGTCGATGGTCATCATGGTGACCGCATCCATGTCACCACCAAACTTGGTGAAAGCAGCCAGCTCCTGGTATTGTGCCTGGTCGATCTTCAGCGATCCGGCCACCTTTTTCATCGCCTTCACCTGTGCGTTACCCCCCACACGGGAGACAGAGATACCGACGTTGATAGCAGGTCGCACCCCCTTGTTGTAGAGGTCAGCTTCCAGGAAGATCTGACCGTCGGTGATTGAGATCACATTGGTAGGGATGTAGGCGGAGACGTCACCTGCCTGTGTCTCGATGATGGGTAGCGCGGTGAGTGATCCTCCTCCCTTCACCCGATCATCCAGGCAGGACGGTAAATCGTTCATTTGTGTCACTACATCCTGCTGTGATATCATGCTGGCAGCACGTTCCAGCAGTCGCGAATGGAGGTAGAAAATATCACCGGGATAGGCTTCACGTCCCGAGGGACGCCGCAAGATCAGCGACACCTCCCTGTAGGCTACCGCTTGCTTTGAGAGATCGTCGTAGACCACCAATGCATGGCGCCCCGTATCACGGAAATATTCACCCACGGCGGCACCGGCAAAGGGAGCGATGTAGCGCAGGGCTGCCGAGTCGGATCCGCTGGCTGCAATCACGATGGTATAATCCATTGCCTCGTGGTCGGTAAGTGTTTTCACGAGGGAGGCTACAGTTGATCCCTTCTGGCCGATAGCCACATAGATGCAATAGACAGGATCCCCCTCATCGAAGTTCTTCCTCTGGTTGAGGATGGTGTCGATGGCAATGCTCGACTTACCTGTCTGGCGGTCTCCGATGATGAGCTCACGCTGGCCCCGGCCGATGGGGATCATCGCATCCACCGCCTTGATGCCTGTCTGCAGTGGCTTGTTCACAGGCTGACGGAAGATAACACCGGGCGCCTTTCGCTCCAGGGGCATCTCCAGCAGCTTACCCTTCACGGCTCCTTTGCCATCGATTGGTTCTCCGGTGGGAGCAATCACCCTTCCCAGCATCCCTTCTCCCACGCGTATGGAGGCGACATGGCCGGTACGCTTCACGATGAAGCCCTCCTTCACATCACTGGTGGAGCCCAGCAGGATTGCTCCCACGTTATCCTCCTCGAGGTTCATCACGATGGCCTGCATGCCGTTGTCGAATAGCAGTAGCTCGTTCGACTCGGCGTTGCGCAATCCGTAGATACGAACTACGCCATCGCTTACGCTGATCACCACCCCGGTCTCATCGTATTTTATATCGGTATCGAGCCCCTCGAGTTGCATGCGCAGTAAATCCGACACTTCGCTTATTTTGATTTCGTTGTTTGCCATGTTCAATTCATTGTTTCATCATGTTTCATTAGCTGCATCCAGGATCCTGAACCTGTTGCGGATGCGTGATAATTCGCCGGCCACGCTGGCATCCCAGCGGTAATCGTCGAGGTAGAGGATGAACCCGCCAATGATGCCGGGATCAACCACCGGCTCCACCTCCAACCTGCCGCCGACGATCTTCCTTATGTGTTCGATAAACCGTTTTTCTGTTTTCTCATCGATCGGTATTGCCGTGATAAGCCTTCCATACTGGATGTTAAAACGATCGCGATAGAGCTCCGAGTAGCGCAGGGCGATATAGTGGATCAGCTCCTCCCTTTCGTTCTCCATGATCAACCCAATCATCCGCTCCAGCGATGGAGGCAGATCCCCCCCGCTGGCGGTGCGCAGGAGGGATATCTTTTTCTTCCTTGTGTTGACCGCACCGCTGAGTGCCCGGCGCAATGCAGGCTGTTCGATGAACATGGTAGCAAGGGTCTTCATCCTGCGATACACCTCCTGTTGCTCTCCCGATGCGATGGCATGGTCCAGCAGTGCTTTGGCGTAACGGGTGGAGATGAGTCCGGTGTTCATCGTCGTCAGGATTTGGAGATATCTACTTCGTCCAGCAGGCGATCGATCATCTTCATCTGCTCCTGCTCATCGCCCAGTCGCTCACGCAAGATTCGCTCAGCCAGCTGCACCGAGAGGGTCGATACCTCGCGACGGATGGTGCGCAGCGCCTCTTCCCTTTCGGCCTCGATCCTACTGCGGGCGGCTGCCAGCATCTTCTCCGATTCGGCGGCTGCACCGGCGCGAGCCTCCCCGATCAGTTGCTCCTTGAGCCTGGTTGTCTCTTTCAGGATAGCATTTTGCTCCCTTCGGGCTTCAGTCAGCATCCGCTCACCGGTCTCCACGACCTTGCCCAGCTCCTCCTGAGCTTCGCGGGCAGCCTGGATCGATGCATCGATATAGTTCTTCCTTTTCTCAACCGCCTTGAGGATCACCGGGAACCCATACCTGACCAATATCAGGAGGGCGATCCCGAAAGAGATCATCATCCAGAAGAGCAGTCCCGGTTCGGGAGTCAATAACGACATAGCGCAGTCAGGTTAAAGGATGAAACCACACACTACAATGGCAAACAGCGCCACACCTTCGATGAGGGCTGCCGAGATGATCATGGTGGTGCGGATGTCGGCGGCCGACTCCGGCTGGCGGGCGATGCCCTCGAGAGCCGACTGGCCGATTCTGCCAATACCGAAGGCTGCTGCCATCACGGCCACTCCTATGGCCACTGCCAAACCCAACGTGCTCAAGGCTTCATGCTGTATCTGCAGCATCACTGATAATAGTTCCATACGATTTGTTTAATTGTTTAGTGATTTATATCTTGTTATGAATTTTGTTCTATTTGTTTGGTTTTTTTATTTACCGGCGTGTGCTCTCCGCTGCGGGCAACATGTGGCTCCACCCGTGCCAGGCCGATGAAGACAGCCGACAGCAGCGTGAATACGTACGCCTGGATAAAGGCCACCAGCAACTCTACAAAATTGATGAATACGGTGAACAGCACCGATGCAGCCGTCATGGAGGCGTTGATGGTGGATCCCAGGCTTACCGAGACAAAAATCAGTGAGGTGAGTCCCAGCACGATGGCGTGTCCTGCCATGATGTTGGCAAAGAGACGGATCATCAGCGCAAAAGGTTTGGTGAACAGACCTACCACTTCGATGATCGGCATCAGCGGAAAAGGAACCTTCAGCCATACCGGCACATCGGGCCAGAATATCTCCCTGTAATATTCTCTCGATCCGGTGAAGTTGACCACCAGGAAGGTGGTGACGGCCAGCACCAGGGTGACGGCAATGTTGCCGGTCACGTTGGCCCCTCCCGGGAGAAGGGGGATCAACCCAAGCAGATTGTTGATCAGGATGAAGAAGAAGAGGGTCAGCAGATAGGGGGAGTAGCGTGCGTAATCCTTGCCCACGGTCGGTTTTATCAGCTCATCTTCAATCATCACCACTGCCATCTCCATCAGGCCGGCAAGTCCCTTTTTCGGTTTCAGCGGATCACGGCTGACGCTGCGTGCAGTAGCGAGGACCAGCAGGATCAGCAGCAGAGAACTCAACAGCAGCGAAGCGGCATTTTTAGTGAAGGAGAGATCGAGGGGACGGCTGTCGGCTCCGTCGGTCCTGATCTCCAAGATTTTACCGGCATATTTGCCTTCGGAAGCGATCCTGAAACCGTGATAGCTCTCTTCACCATGATGGAGGCGGGAGGATAGAAAGAGGTGCCAGCCGCTCCTCTTGCTGCGAAGAATCACAGGGAGGGGAAGAGAGAGATCTTTCTCTCCGTTGCCCGTGATGTGCCACTCGTAGCTGTCGGCCAGGTGGTGCAGAATCATTTCCTTCACGTTGAGTTCCTCACCGCCGGCGACCTCCTTGTTAACCGGAAGAGCGGCGACGGCAGAGGCAAAGAACAACAGGGTGATAAGGATCAGTACTGCGAGGGTGATGCTGCGTCTCATAGTTCAAAAGGCTCTTTAGGTGGTTTGTCGTGATCAGACTTGTATTTGATGTACTTCTCCATTCGGAGGTAGATGTAGGTCTCCCATACCAGGTCGATCAGATAGAAGATGATGAAGATGATGACGAAGCTGCGGATACCAGCCTTGTGAATGAACCAGTAGATGAGGATGGTAATGAAGGAGACAAACACCTTGATCACCTTCAGCAACATGTAGAGGTTCACCATCTTCACCGGATGGGTGATAGCCGAACGGCGAAACTGTGTGATGAAGATGATCCCCAGCAGGTAGAAGAAAAGAGGGATGACAACATACCCCTTTGCCTGCAGTGCCGGGAAATAGGCTTCTGTCAGCAACCAGACACCCACACCGGTGACAGCCATCACTACGGTGTGAATAATAAGAAAAATGATGATCAGTTTTTTCATTTTTTGTCTGTTTCTTTTTTTCTTACAGAGTCAATGCAAACGGTTATCGTGTTATCGCTCACCTCTACAAATCCCTCCTCCACAACCATCGTCTTCAGATGACCCTGCACGGAGAAGGTGATGTTGCCTCGCCGGAGCGACGAGATGAGCGGTGCATGGTTCTTCAGTATCTGAAACGAACCCATGGTGCCGGGCAGTGTCACCGATTCCACATCATCGACGTGGTACGTTTTTTCGGGTGAAAGGATATCCAGGGTCATTGTGCTGCTTCTGATTGTTCCATCAGGGCCTTGCCCTTTTCGATTGCTTCCTCAATGGTACCCACACTCATGAATGCGGTCTCGGGGTACTGATCCAGCTCCCCCTCCATGATCATCCTGAACCCCCGGATGGTGTCGGCAATGGGAACCATCACACCCGGTTGGCCGGTATACTGTTCCGCCATGAAGAAGGGTTGGGAGAGGAACCGCTGTACCTTGCGGGCACGGTTCACCGTGAGGCGGTCCTCATCGGAGAGTTCATCCATACCCAGGATGGAGATGATATCCTGCAGTTCTTTGTAGCGTTGCAGGATCTGCTTCACCTCCATTGCCGTGTTATAATGCTCTTCACCCACGATGGCGGAATCGAGGATGCGTGAGGAGGACTCCAGCGGATCCACTGCCGGGTAGATACCCAGTGAGGCGATCTTCCTGCTGAGCACCGTGGAGGCGTCCAGGTAGCTGAAGGTGGTGGCGGGCGCCGGGTCGGTAAGGTCATCTGCCGGCACGTAGACTGCCTGCACTGATGTGATAGAGCCGTGAATGGTGGAAGCGATACGCTCCTGCAGTGTACCCATCTCCGAAGCGAGCGTCGGCTGATAGCCTACCGCTGAGGGCATGCGTCCCAGCAGTGCCGAAACCTCAGAGCCTGCCTGCACAAAACGGAAGATGTTGTCGATGAAGAGCAGTGTGTCGCTACCCTCACCACCCGCGTCGCGGAACGACTCTGCTACGGCCAGTCCGGTGAGGGCGACCGAAGCGCGGGCTCCAGGCGGCTCGTTCATCTGTCCGAAAACAAGCGTGGTCTGCGACGATTTGAGCTTCTCATAATCGATCGTGCTCAGGTCCCATTTTCCCTCATCCATCCCTTGCTTAAACACCTTGCCATACTTGATCACACCTGATTCGATCATCTCCCGCAGCAGGTCGTTCCCCTCACGGGTACGTTCACCCACTCCGGCAAAGACCGAGTAGCCATTGTGACCCTTGGCAATGTTGTTGATCAGCTCCATGATGATCACCGTCTTGCCCACACCTGCACCACCGAAAAGACCAATCTTGCCACCCTTCAGGTAGGGCTGCAACAGGTCGATCACCTTGATGCCAGTGAAGAGTACCTCCTCGGAGGTGGTCAGCTCATCAAACTTGGGTGCTTCACGGTGTATGGGGTATTGCTGTTCGCGGCTCAGCTTCTTCAAACCGTCAATGGGACGACCTACTACGTTGAGAAGCCTTCCCTTTATCTGTTCTCCTACTGGCACACTGATGGGGCGCCCGAGCGCTTTCACTGTTAAACCGCGGCGTAATCCGTCGGTACTCTCCATGGCCACCGTGCGCACGATATTCTCCCCGATATGTTGCTGTACCTCCAGGAAGACATCTTCTTCATCCGTACGCTTCACGATTAGGGCATCGTGAATGGAAGGCATTCTGATCTCATGTGATTCAGAGAGCTCGAAGCGTACATCTACAACGGGACCAATGATCTGAGAAATACGTCCGTTTAATGTCAGCATTGTATCATATTATAAAGTTGAACAGGCCCACATTGATTGCAGGTCTTTCACAAAGATACTAAAATTTAAGAGGAATAAAACGAATTAAACTTTATTAGCAAAGGATAAAAAAAGAGCCACAAGCGAGACTTGAACTCGCGACCTACGCGTTACGAATGCGTTACTCTACCAACTGAGCTATTGTGGCGTTAAGCGATTGCAAAAGTATAAAAAAAATTGACATCAGCCAATCTCTTTGTGCTTTTTATCGCAACAAAAAAACGGGCAGCATCATTGCCACCCGTTTTTGATAAATTCGAGATTGATTCTCTTATTTCTTCACTTCCAGCTGTTTTTTGTTTTGCTGGTTGCGCATGATCACATAGGCTACTGGTGAAGCGACGAACAAACTGGTCACCGTTCCTACCACCACACCTATAAGCATGGCAAATACGAAACTTCTTACAGCATCACCTCCAAAGAAGAGAATACAGATGATTACCAGGATGGTACTTAAACCAGTGTTGATGGTACGGGCCAGTGTTGCATTCATCGAGTCGTTGAACAGCGGTTTCAGACCACGTTTGGGATAGAGATGCATATATTCACGCACACGGTCGAACACTACCACCTTATCGTTGATAGAGTAACCGACAATGGTGAGTATGGCTGCCACGAATGTCTGGTCAATCTCCATAGAGAAAGGCATCACTTTCCAGAGCAATGAATAGAGACCGATCACGGCAAACGCATCTACTCCAAGTGCAGCGACAGTACCCAGCGAGAATGACCAGTTTCGGAAACGGAACAGGATATATAATCCCATACAGATGAGCGCGATGGTCAATGCAAGGAAGGAGTTCCTGATCATGTCCTCGGCAATACTGGGTCCCACCTTCTGAGAACTCTGTATATGATCATCGATCGTTTGTCCCGGTGTGACGTATTCCTGTAGTCCCTGTCCGAGTAGATCACGCATCTCCTCTTCAATGTTTTCACTATCAGAGTCAATCAAATGGTTTGTAGAGATACGCACCTGGTTGCTCGATCCGATGGTGATAACACGTACAGACTCACCAAAGTAGGGTGTCAGGGAATTTTGCACTTCTCCGGTGCTGACAGGTTGATCGAATCGTACGATATAGTTGCGACCACCCGTGAAGTCGATACCCACGTTCATCCCGATAGAGATGAGAGAGATAATACTGATGATGACAAATGCGCCGATGATAATTAATATCTTCTTGCTGTTGTGAATGAAATCGAAACTATACTCCTTGAAGATCGCCCTCGAGAAGGAAGTGTTGAAATCAAGGTTCTGCCATTTGCCTTTTGCAAAACGGTTTTCGTATACCAGACGTGTGATGAACACTGCCGTCAGGAACGATCCGGTGATACCAATGATCAGAGTGATGGCAAATCCTCTGATGGCTCCTGTACCAAACAGTGCCAAGATGATGCCGGTAATGATCGTCGTTAAGTTAGAGTCGAGGATAGCCGAGAATGCATTCTTGTAACCATCTTCTATTGCACGACGTAATGTCTTGCCAGCTGCCAGCTCCTCTTTGATACGCTCGTTGATCAGTACGTTCGCATCCACCGCCATGGCGAGTGAAAGGATCATACCGGCAATACCGGGGAGTGTGAGCACCGCCTGGAAGGCTGCGAGTGCACCCAGTGTGAAGAAGAAGTTCAGTAGCAGTGCGGAGTTGATGACCAACCCCGGAATTACTCCGTAGAGCAACATGGTGAAGATGAACAACACGATCAGGGCAATAATGAAAGAGATAAATCCGTCATTAATTGCTTCCTGCCCCAGTGACGGACCAACCACATCTTCCTGAACGATACGTACTCCCGCCTGCATTTTACCGGACTTGAGCACGTTCTCGAGGTCCTGCGCCTCCTGCGGTGTGAAGTTGCCTGTAATGGATGAACGTCCGCCATCGATACGTCCGTTGACAGTTGGTGCCGAATAGACAGAGCCATCCAGGACAATAGCGATGGAGTTCCCGATCTCGGTTCCTGTAATGGTGGACCAACGGCTGGCACCAGTAGAGTTCATTGACATGGTCACTTCCCAGGCCGAGCCCTGCTGACCCTGGTCGGCACGGGCGTTTGTGATCACATCCCCTTCAAGTGCAGGACCGCGTTTGCTGCCGTCACCCTTGAGAGCGAAAAGCTGGAAATAGGTCTCACGTTGATCGATGGACTTGAAACCCCATTTAAAACGTACGTCAGCCGGGAAAATATCTTTATAACGATTCAGTAGGAGGTTGACTGCAGCAGTATCAAGCTTCGATACACTTCCCACAATAGGTCCAGTTGCGCCGCTCATGGCGAAATAGGGTTCATTGAAATATTCAACAAAACTTCTGTTGATTAGGATTTCATTCTCTTCTTCATCCAGACCCGGAAGAGAGAGGGGATCGGCTACTGTAAGCGAGTCTTCAGCAACTTCAGTCACGGTGGTCGTATCAGAGAGCTCACTTCTTTTGGCCATGGCATACTCGCCGGATCTGGCGTTCATCTCGTTGAAGTAGATGCCCAGCTGGTTGACATTGTAGGTCTTCCAGAACTCAAGATTGGCGCTTCCCTGCAAAAGGTTACGAACACGTTCCGGCTCAGTAATACCGGGGAGTTCCACCAGAATACGTTCTGCACGGTCTAACTTCTGTATGTTTGGCGCTACCACACCAAAACGGTCTATACGTGTTGCAAGTACATTGAATGAGTTGTCGGCAACACTGATGAGTTCATTGCGTAATACAGTGATCACATCATTGTTGGTTGCGGTGGGACTAACCCTTTCGCTCATTGTCACGCTGAAGATATTGGCCAGCTTTCCTTCAGGATTAATCCTTTCGTAGTTTTGATGGAAAAGCGAGATGAAGTCAGAAGAGGTTCCGCGCCGGTTCTGAATAACAGTCTCCCTCAGTGCCTGGTTAAACTGGGGATCATCGGTGTTTGCCAGTGAGCCGAGCACCTGCGCAGCGTCAATCTCCAGAACAACGTTCATCCCACCTTTCAGGTCAAGACCTAAACCGATCTCTTTTTCACGTATCTGTTTAAGGGTGTAATTAAGATAGACTTTTTCGGTAGATAAGGAATCAAGATAATGATTCTTCATGGCTAAGTCTCCATTGGCGTATTGATCCGCTTTCTTATTGTACTGTCTTCCCACAACAGTGAAGGAGAGATAGAACAAACAGATAGCTGTCAGGATAATACTGAAAACTTTAATAAATCCTTTGTTTTGCATTTCAATATTACTTTAAATTTACAATTTATTCTTTTGTAGGTTATTAAATGATATTCACATCTGAAATTTAAGGGATGTTTCCTGCCCCTTCTTTTTGAGCGTGCAAATATACGTTTTTTTTATCTTTTTAAGAACAATATCGCCGGATAATTTTCTACGAACTCATCCGGCAATATTAAAAATGATTTGCTCTCCGCGATAAACTGTTGACTTATAACTCAACGTTGTTGTTTATTCAATAAATCCTCTGTTTTTTAACAGATATAAAGGGTTGGGCTCAGCCCCACGGAATTTCTTGTACAGCTCCATCGGTTCTTCCGTGTTGCCTTTCGACAGCACGTTTTCGCGGAATAGTTTAGCCGTTTCCGTATCGAAGATGCCTTTCTCTGCAAACGCCTGGAAAGCATCGGCATCGAGCACCTCTGACCATAAGTAGCTGTAATATCCCGAAGCATAGCCCTCAGGGCTGCTGAAGATATGTGAGTAGTAGGTGCTTTTATAGCGTGGTATGATTTCATCGATCATGCCGATCTTGTTCATCGATGCTGTTTCAAAAGCATTCACATCATATTCCTGTTTTGCTGTTTGTGTATGATAGTCCATATCGAGCAATGCGGCCGCAACAAATTCGGCAGTGGTGAAGCCCATGTTGAACTTGCCTGCAGCCTCAATTTTTTTAACCAGTGCATCGGGAATCATCTCACCTGTTTCATAATGCTTTGCATACATCTTCAACACCTCGGGTTTGAACGCCCAGTGTTCCATGATCTGAGAAGGAAGCTCTACAAAATCGCGGGCGACACTTGTACCCGACAATCCCTGATAAGTTACTTCTGACAGCATCCCGTGAAGTGCATGCCCGAATTCATGGAAGAGAGTCTCTACATCATCCAGTGAGAGGAGTGAGGGAGTGTCGGCTAGTGGCTTGGTGAAGTTACCCACATTGTAAATGATGGGACGGATATCCACTTCGTTCCTTGTCGTCTGTTTGCGGAAGCTGCTCATCCATGCTCCGGCACGCTTGCTGGCACGGGGGAAATAATCAGTGTAGAAAAGTGAGACGTGCGTACCGTCGGCATCCGTTACCTCATAAGCCTCCACCTCGGGGTTGTAAAGAGGGACATTGTCCAGTTTCTTGAAATTGAGTCCGTACAGTTTGTTTGCAACCATAAATACTCCTTCGCGCACATTTTCCATCTTAAAGTAGGGACGAAGCTCTTCCTCATTGAGGGCATATTTCTCCTGACGAAGTTTCTCAGTGTAATACCACCAGTCCCAGGATGCCAGTCTGAAGTCGCCTCCATCTTCATCGATGAGTCTCTGTAGTTCGGCAGCCTCTTTCTTAGCCTGCGGAAGGGCATATTCCCACACATCATTCAAAAGCTCGTATACATTCTCTTTGTTTTTGGCCATACGGTCATCCAGTGCATAATGGGCAAATGAATCGAATCCAAGCAGATTGGAGCGTTCCAGGCGGAGATTGACAATCTCATTGATCAGCCCTTTGTTATCGAACTCGTTGTCGTTGTTGGCTCGCATGTACATCGCCTTGTAAAGTTTTTCACGCAGATTACGGTTGTTGGCATATTGCAGAAAAGGGATCCAGCTTGGTTTATGCAGGGTGAAAACCCATTTACCCTCTTCTCCGGCTGCACCCGCAGCTTCAGCAGCTGCACTGATTACGCTCTGCGGAAGGCCAGCAAGATCTTCTTCATTGTCGATGACAAGTGTGTAGTTATTGGTTTCTGCCAGGACATTGTTGTTGAACTGAATGGTGAGCGCTGAAAGTTGCTTGTTGATTTCACGAAGTTTATCTTTATCTGTCTCGTTGAGCATAATGCCGGAACGGACAAAATCCTTGTAATAGACCTCCAGCAATCGGTACTGTTCGGGGGTAAGATTGTGCGATGAGGCATTGTCGTATAATGCTTTTATACGTTCAAACAGTTGTTCATTCAGGTTGATGTTGTCACTGTGTGCGGTGAGCTTGGGCGACATATCCGCCTTGATTTTCTGCATCTCCTCGTTGGTGTCGGTCCCTTCCAGCCCGTAAAATACTGCCGATACACGATTCAGCACAGATCCGCTGTTGTCGAGTGTCAAAATAGTATTCCCGAAAGTGGGCGGTTCAGGATTGTTGACGATGGAGTCAATTTCTGCGGCTTGTTGCGTCATTCCGGCTTCGAATGCCGGTACGTAATCATCTACGCTGATTTTGTCGAATGGTGGTGCACCGAAAGGTGTGTCGAACTCTGTCATGAAGATAGCCCCCCTTTCAGCTGACTTATCAGTTTTGGTACACGCAACTAATGCCATAAATGTAATTGAGATTAAAAAAAGTTTTTTCATTCAATGTAAAAATTTGTTGACTAATTTATTGTTCTATTTTTCTTTTGTTCTTTTCCTGACTAATCTGCAAAGTTAATCATTTTTCCTTTTTTATATAGTATAAACAACACAAAATCAAGCAGAAGTTGTATGATATCCGATAACATCAACCTGTACCTCCGGGAAGTATATGTTAAATATATAATTATTTTTCGATTTTCGTATAATATTTAAAAACTACATCTTATATTTGTGATATCAAAATAATATCATTATAAATTAATTGTTATGGGAACTAAAGAATTCAATTTTAAGGGATTAAAATTAAACGGATTTTTAATGCTCTTTCTCTTGCTGGTAATGTTGGGTGTCTGTGTATGGCTTTTTTCGCAGGACTTTTGGGGGATAATTGGTGGCATCGTGCTCTCGCTTCTCTGGTTTATTTTTTTATTCGGTTTTGCCAAGCTGGAACCTAACGAAGCGATCGTAATGATCTTTTTCGGGAGATACAACGGGGTATTAAAAGAGACCGGATTCTTTTGGGTACATCCCTTTATGACGAAAAAGAAACTATCCATGCGTGCACGCAACCTGAACGTGAATCCGATCAAAGTGAATGATAAGGTGGGTAATCCTGTACTAATCGGACTTGTACTGGTATGGAAGCTGAAGGATACCTATAAGTCGATGTTTGAGATAGATGCACAGACGCTGGCTTCAACGAAAGAAGGTGCTGTTGTTTATAATGTCTCCAAACAGATGAATGCTTTCGAGAACTTCGTCGCCGTACAGAGTGACGCTGCCCTGAGGCAGGTCGCCGGCCTATATGCTTACGACAACAACGTGGTCTCAGATAATGAGCAGACGTTGCGGTCGGGTGGGGAAGAGATCAATGAAGATTTGCTGAAGGAGCTGAATATCCGGCTGGAGATGGCAGGGATTGAGATCGTGGAGGCACGGATCAACTACCTGGCGTATGCTCCTGAGATCGCCGCGGTGATGCTCCGTCGTCAGCAGGCAGAAGCCATCATCTCGGCCCGTGAAAAAATAGTAGAAGGAGCAGTGACCATGGTGAAGATGGCACTGGAACGTATTGAGGATGAAAATATTGTAGAACTGGACAGTGACAAGAAAGCAGCGATGGTGAGCAACCTGCTGGTGGTGCTGTGTGCCGATGAAGCGGCACAGCCGGTGTTGAATACCGGGTCGTTGTACCAGTAAAATAATTAATCACTAAAGGAGAGATTGATGCCGAAGAATGAGAAAACAACCAGGAATTTCGCGTTGCGACTCGATTCGGAGACGATGGAGGCTATAGAGAAATGGGCTGCAGATGAATTCCGCAGCGTGAACGGACAAATACAGTGGATTCTGGATCAGGCGCTCAAAAAAAGCGGACGTTTGAAGAGATAATTTACAAAAATTAATCATACTTTAAATCGGCTGATGCTCAGTCGGTATATTGTATATTTATATAATTTAACTATCTAAACCTGCTTAATAACTATAAAACATAGTTACCAAACGAGAATTATTAGTTATGTTTGCGGCGTCAATCAATAAAGGTTTAAAAATGATGAAAGAGTTAACAGCCAGAGAAGAAGAGGTCATGCGCTATTTTTGGGATAATGAGGCGCTCTTTGTAAAACAACTCGTGGAGATGTATCCCGATCCCAAACCGCATTTCAATACACTTTCCACCTATGTCCGTTCACTGGAGGAAAAAGGTTTTCTGTCCCACGAATCTTTCGGTTCAACCTATCGCTATTACAAAGTTATCGGTGAGGAGGCCTATCGCAACGGAACGTTGAAGAATGTGGTGAAGAAGTATTTCGGTGATTCCTATCTCAGTGTGGTCTCATCATTGATCACAGAGCAGGATCTCTCTGTGGATGAAGTGAGAAAGATGCTGGATGAGGTGGAGAAGTTACACAATAAAAAGTGATCACCATGGAACATTTGCTCTACTACCTCCTTCACGCATCTGTTTCAATGGCGCTTTTTTACGGTTTCTACAAACTTTTCATCGCTAAAAACACCTTCCATGCTATCAATCGTTTTTTACTGATTGCGATAGCTCTCTTGGCGACAATCCTCCCGTTGTTCCGTTTCAATCTAATTCCCGATTGGAACAGAGTCACACTTGTCGAAAATATTCAATGGGACATATCATCAATTCCTGTTTTGGAAATTTCAGTTATGACAGCACCACAGCCGATGCTCCCCTGGAGAGAGTTGCTTATGGTGATATTGATAACCGGTTTTTTATTCGCGTTTGTGCGTTACCTGATTGGACTGGTTCAGATCATCGGCATTATCAGGAATACGCGGAAAGAAAAACTAACTGATAATACAACACTCTGTCTGACCGACAAAGATATTGCACCCTTCAGTTGGATGAACTATGTTGTACTACCTGATAGAGATCTGTTGAAAGAAAATCAGGCAATCATTCAACATGAACAGGCTCATATCCATTTACGCCACTCGTTTGATATGATATTCCTCGATTTGTTCACTTCTGTTTTCTGGTTCAACCCCTTCTCCTGGTTGTTGCGCCGTGAGATTCAGTCGGTACACGAATATCAGGCAGATGTGCAAGTACTTAATGAAGGTATTGAAATAAAGCAATATCAACTACTATTAATCCGCAAGAGCGTGGGCGAGCAAAAGTTTGCACTGGCAAACAATTTCCGGCATCGCGATCTGCACAAACGAATTGCTATGATGATGAAAAACAAGAATGACAATCAAATGAAATGGAGCTACACCGCCATCCTGCCGGTGTTGTTACTGGTAATGGTGGCACTTTCGGTCCCGAGGTTGAATGCGGGTATTCCCGAAAAAGCAACAGAAGATTATATTGTAACAACCTTGAAGGAGGGTGAATCGATCGTTCTGCCAGAAGAATTTGTTGACCTATCCAATGATTCACTTGAATTGGGGAAGGTGAGAATTGTAACAAAAGAGGACTCAATATCACAGTCGGGTAAAGTGAGAGAGCAGGCAGACACGACCCATGCCCAGGGGATAAAGATCGAACACAAAAAGATGGAGGATGTGAAAGTGATCAGATACGGATCGATGAAAGGGAAAGAACCGATTTCTGCCATGTCTGTTCAAGGAGTTGGATCCCATCCCCTCTACATACTGGATGGTAAAGAAGTTGAATCGTTAAGTGACATCGACCCTAATCTTATTGAGGCCATCGAGGTGCTCAAAAACAGTTATGCTACCGAAAAATATGGGGAAAGAGGCAATGATGGTGTTATTTTCATCACAACTAAAAAGGGGGTGAAAGCAGCATTCGTCCTGGATGGGGAAGAACCTCTTCTGATTCTGGACGGAGAGATACAGGATGCCGCTTTTGACCTGAATTCCGTTTCACCCGATGATATTGATTCTATATCAGTATTGAAGGGTCAAAGCGCTTTGGAGTTCTATGGTGAAAAGGGGAAGAATGGGGTCATCGTGATTACCCGCAAAAAAGCGACTAATTAAAGCCGTAGGCAGCCTTGCGCATCCCTGATGCAGATTGAAAGGGTTTGGGCGGATTCAGGTATCGTTCCAGGAACTTGTAGACTGTGAAGCGGATATCGGTTGCCTCCTTCGTGTCGATGCGATCGAAACCGTGCCCTCCCGAGGCATCCTGAAATATCTTGTACTCGAAATGTTTCCCAAGCTCATTCAATTTCTCAATCATCAGCAGCACCTCTTCCACATAGACATCATTGTCGTTGGTGTTGGTGTAAATCAGCAGTGGTTTGTTCAGGTTGGCGGCATAGAGTGTGGGTGAGCGGCGGGCATATTCGACCGGGTTCACCTCAATCGATTCACCGACATGATAGGGGGCAGTGAAATAGTCGCTGTAGCTTTCGTCGTGAGAGGCGAGCCGGCTCTCCAGGTCGCTCACCGGCACGCCGGCAAAGGCACACCGGTATTTGTCGCCATGCTGCAGGATCTGCATCAATGCAATCATCCCGCCGTGGCTCCAGCCAATCACACCCACCCGTTCCGGGTCGACGATGGAGTAGTTCTCAATCATGTAGTCGCGGCTGGCCAGCACATCGTCGTTCTCACGTCCGCCATAATCGATGTTCTCATAGGTTGATTTTCCATAACCTGTGCTGCCCCGGTATTCAGCAGAGACAACGATATAACCCTGTGCCATCAGCTCCCGCACGATATGGTAGTAATAGGTGGAGAAGTTGGCATGGATGCCGCTGTGAGGAAGCACGATCAGTGGATACTTTATGTTTCTTCTGGTATCTTTCGGGATAAAGATATAACTGTAAAACTGCAGCTTGTTGTTAGCGAACCGCTCATTGGGATCCTTAGGCTTCCAGCGGGGAGTGCTCGTAAGCCGCACTTTGTCGATATGCGCCACATCACCCAGACGCTCGAACCAGAGCAAGTCATCGACATGTTTCTCAAGGATATCGAATCGGTGGGCATAATCATCAACCTTTTTTTGCAGCTCTTCTGTACGCTGCAGGATGGTGGAGTCTGCCTGGGCTGCTGCACCTGTTACTGCTGCAACACTAATAAGGAGTATGATAATGGATCTTAACCTGTTAATTAGCATGTGGTCGAAGTTTTGTTGATTAAAGATAATCATAATTTCGCCATAGCAGTATACGCATCGTGATAAAAGATCAGGGTCCGTTGCTCTTTTTTTGCTTTGTCAAGAAAACGTTTTTTCTCTTCCATGGCGACGGCCACACTGTTGTCGTAGGCAGAGAGCCAGCTAAGAGAGAGGTTCAGTGAGGTGGGCACCACGTCACCCGGGTAGGCATAGTTGCCCTCCTCCGTATCAAACAGCACCACGATCTGTCCGGGGGTATGTCCGTCGTATAGTTCAAGTCGAATGTTTTCATCGAACTGCATATCCCCGAGCACGAACTGCAACTGTCCGGCATCATATACCGGTTCAATATTCTCTGCGAAAAAGGAGCCTTTCTCAAAAAGCGACGGGTTTCTGTAGTTCTTCCATTGTGATAGACTCACATGATAGGTGGCATTGGGGTAGGTGGGTACTGCCTCGTTCTTTTCATTAAGCACAGTACTTGCACCACAATGATCGAAATGGAGATGGGTGAGAATCACATCGGTTACCTCTTCCGGTTCATAACCAATCTTACGGATTTCATCTGCAATAGACTTTTGCCTGTATGGTTGAAAAAATTTTAAACGTGCATCGTGCTTATCTCCCAGACCGGCATCCACGAGGATCCGTCTCTCATCGGTCTCAATAAAAAGGCAGCGCAGCGACATCTCGCACATGTTATTTTCGTCCACCCTGTATTTGGCCGACCAGTATTTTTTCGGTACCGGACCGAACATCACCCCACCATCGCCCAGAAAATAACCTGATTCAATAATATGATACTTGAGCATAAATTCGTACTTTTGTGGCAAATTTAGTGAAAGTTTCGGGAAATCAGCACACCCTAATCACAACCCACAGCAATGAAGATCCCAAATAAACAAGAGAACATCGCCGAATATCTGCTCTTCATGTGGCAGACAGAAGACCTTATACGGGCATACGACCTTGACTTGGATAAGATAGAGCGATCGATTATCGATTCTTCTTATAAGACAGAGGAAGAGAGAGAAAATGCACGTGACTGGTATGAAGGGTTAATTCTGATGATGAAATCGGAAGGCTTGCAAAAAGAGGGCCATCTGCAAATCAACAAAAATATTCTGATAGATCTTACTGATGTTCATCTGCGGTTGTTGAAAGATCCCAAAGAATCTGAATATATTGGTACGTATTACAATACACTACCTCATATAGTCGCTCTGAGGGCTAAATCGGGCAACGAGAAAGTTTCTGAACTGGATACGTGCTTCACTGCACTTTATGGTTATCTTTTGTTGAAACTGCAGAAGCGTGAAATCTCTGGTGAAACGCAGGCAGCGGTCACACAAATCACCGCATTGTTACGCCTGCTATCTATAAAATATAAGACGATAGACAACGAAGATCCGGGTAAATAACAAGAGACATGGCAATATTCACAGGATTAAGCAAAGCGCTGGGCGGAACAGAAAAAGAGACTCCGCGACAGCACTATTTTTATGGTCTGGTACAGAAAAATGTGCTGGTAACTGGTGCTGACGGACAACTGGGTAGTGAACTGAAAGCATTGACCAGCCGCCTTAATCTGCCTTTCAGGTTTCTGTTCACCGATGCGGATGAACTGGATATCACCGACAGGCAGCAGATCGTTTCCTATGTGAATGATTACCAGATACAATATATCGTAAACTGCGCTGCCTATACGGCTGTGGATAAAGCAGAGGAGGATGTTGAGAAAGCATATAACATCAATGCTGCTGCAGTTGAGAATATTGCCCGGGTAGCAGGACAGTATGGCGTGAAAGTGATTCATATCTCCACCGATTTTGTATTCGACGGAATGTCATCGGTTCCATACAGTGAAAAAATGACGGCTAATCCCCTGTCTGTATATGGTAAATCGAAGTTAAAGGGTGAGGAAGCTTTACAGGAACATGCCGGTGAATGGATCATCCTGCGTACCTCATGGCTCTATTCTGAATTTGGATTGAATTTCGTGAAGACGATGATGAAATTAATGAGCGAAAGAGAGCAGCTATCCATTGTGAATGACCAGCGGGGTACACCTACCTATGCGGCCGATCTGGCAGAGATGATATTGCATTTATTGCAACATGCGGAGGAGAATGAATGGAAGAGCGGGATCTATCATTTCTCAAACAGGGGGGAGACCTCCTGGTTCGGCTTTGCTCAGGAAATAATGAAGCTGGCGGGATTGGAGAGATGTGAATTGATTCCAATCAAAACTGAAGATTACAATTCGGTGGCAGCGCGCCCAGCATACAGCGTGATGGATCTCTCAAAAATCTGCCATACATTTAGTGTGGAAATACCTTCATGGGAGGAAGCCCTTGGCAGATGTATACGAAAAATTAAGAATTAAAAATTAAAGCTGATCACTGACAATTGATCACTGACAACTGACAACTGAGATCTGACAGCTGAAAGCTAAAAATATGAGATTGAAAAAAGAGATACAACGCCGGCGCACGTTCGCCATCATCAGCCACCCCGATGCGGGGAAAACCACCTTGACAGAGAAATTGCTGCTCTTTGGCGGGGCTATTCATGTGGCGGGAGCCGTGAAATCGAACAAGATCAAGAAAACAGCCACCTCCGACTGGATGGAGATTGAGAAACAGCGCGGAATATCGGTCGCCACCTCGGTGATGGGATTTGAGTATGAGAATCACAAGATCAACATCCTCGATACACCGGGTCACCAGGATTTTGCCGAAGATACTTTCCGCACACTCACAGCAGTGGACAGTGTGATTATCGTGGTGGATGTGGCAAAAGGTGTCGAGGCGCAGACACGCAAGCTGATGGAGGTATGCCGTATGCGTCATACACCGGTGATAATCTTCGTGAATAAGATGGACCGTGAAGGGAAGGATCCTTTCGATATACTTGATGAGTTGGAAGAGGAGCTGCAGATCGCTGTCCGCCCCCTGAGCTGGCCTATTGATATGGGAGACCGTTTTCGTGGTGTCTACAATCTGTTCCAGCAGAGTCTCGATCTCTTTCAGCCAAGTAAACAGGTTGTCACGCAATCGGTCAATCTGGATATTCAATCACCTGAATTGGAGAATCATATAGGCGACACATTATCGCAGAGACTGCGTGATGACGTGGAGTTGATCACCGAAGTGTACCCTGAATTTCAACGTGATGAGTATCTTGCCGGCAGGCTGGCGCCGGTATTCTTCGGATCGGCACTGAATAATTTCGGAGTGAAGGAGCTACTTGACTGCTTCGTGGAGATCGCACCCTCTCCGCGTGAAGTGCAGGCAGAAGAGCGTATGGTGGATCCCTACGAGGAGGCATTCAGTGGCTTCATCTTCAAAATTCATGCGAACATGGACCCCAATCACCGCTCCTGTATTGCTTTCGTGAAAGTGTGCTCTGGAAGGTTCGAGCGAAACGTCAACTACAAGCATGTAAGGTATAACAGGATGATGAAGTTCTCATCACCCACGGCCTTCATGGCACAGAAGAAGGAAATCATGGATGAGGCCTATGCCGGAGACATCGTTGGTCTGCCCGATAATGGCAACTTCAAGATCGGGGATACCCTGACATCGGGTGAAGATTTGCATTTCAAAGGACTGCCCAGCTTCTCACCGGAGATGTTCAAGTACATAGAGAATGCCGATCCGATGAAGTCGAAGCAGCTGCAGAAAGGTGTGGAGCAACTGATGGACGAAGGTGTAGCACAGCTGTTCACCAATCAGTTTAACGGGAGAAGAATTATCGGCACAGTGGGGCAACTTCAGTTTGAAGTGATACAGTATCGTCTGCTGCATGAGTATGGAGCACAATGCCGCTGGGATCCGATCAACCTTTACAAAGCGTGCTGGATTGAGAGTGATGATGCGCTGCAGCTGGCTGATTTCAAGAAGCGGAAATACCAGTATATGGCACATGACAAAGAGGGGAGGGATGTTTTCCTGGCTGAGTCAAGCTACATCTTAATGATGGCACAGCAGGATTTTAAAAACATCC
>JAAYGM010000149.1 GCA_012727735.1 Bacteroidales bacterium
AGGATAAAGGTTTGAAAGTGGGAGACATTATCACCATTGTCGGGAAACGTGCTGCTTACAACAGTAATCCTCAGGTGGGTGGTGCCGTGCTGGAAAGCGTGATCCCCGTCACTGCTGCCACCGTTGCCGAAGTGTTGGCTAAACCCGATTCAAACGTTGATTACTACATGGTAACCGGTGAAATTACAGAGATCGCTAATGCGGTATACGGTAATCTTTATCTGAAAGATGGTGACAGTGATATTTACCTCTATGGCTGTTATCCGGGTTATGGTGCAACCGGCGATGCCAGAAAAAACCTGTTGGCGGACAAAGGCATTAAAGTTGGAGACCAACTAACCGTTATTGCAACGAAGAGCTCTTATAATGGAGTAGCTCAACTTGCAAATGGTATCTATTTCAGCCACGTAAGTACAGAATAGATAACAGCAAACCATTTGTTGTAAGCAATCAAACGCAATCATACGGGGCTGTACTGAAAAGTGCAGCCCCGTTTTTTTTGCTATTTATTTGCCGGCGTGGGTTGAAATCAATATCTTTGATAAAAATTTTTAGGAAATGAGAAAATTGGTTGTACCCATACAGGTTGTTTCGCAGTATGAAACGGTGTTCGATCGAATCAAGCTACTGCTGGAGGCAGGAGCAGAGGCGGCAATTGATCAGGTGAACTGGAAGGATCTCTACCCCAGGGAGCTGCCGGTCACCGTGCGGGTTGCGCATGACGGTGATGTACTCTACCTCTACTACATGGTAAAGGGTGAAGCTGTGAGAGCTCAGAACACCACCGATTTCGGTTCGGTCTGGGAGGATAGCTGTGTGGAGTTTTTCATGCAACGCGAAGGGGCGAAAACCTATCGCAACTTTGAATGCAATATCCTGGGTGCATTGCTTGCCGCTTCACATGAAACCAGGGAGAAAGCGGAGCACCTCACTGAGGAAATGCCTTCCATTTACCGCCACAGCACCATCAATCACAGGTATGAGGCCGGCCGTCAGGTGAGCGACTGGACGCTCTATCTTGAAATCCCCAAAAAGGCAATGGGCTTTGAGGAAAGCGAATCACTCTCCGGACAAAAAATAAGAGCAAACTTCTACAAATGTGGTGATGAAACACCCGAACCGCATTACATCAGCTGGAATCCCATCGACCTCAGCAGCCCCAACTTTCACGTTCCGCAGTTTTTCGGACTGCTCGAAATGGAGTAGTCGGCTCCATCTCTTTATAACACTGAATTACAGACAATTAAAATACCCATAATGAACGATTCTGACAGATTAAAAAACATTGTTTTTCAATTCATCAACCCCGATGACAACACAGAGATCAAACCACTCGGGAAGGGACATATCAACGATTCCTTTAAAGTTGTCTCCAATGAAAAAGAGTATGTCCTACAGCGCATCAATCATCATATTTTCAAGAATGTGCCTGAGCTGCAGCAAAATATTTTCAGGGTAACAAGCCATATCCGTAAAAAACTGGAAGCACAGGGAGTGACAGAGATCGACCGAAAGGTGCTTACGCTCGTACCCACTCATGACGGGGTGCTTTTTTATAAAGAGAGCAGCGGCGACTACTGGCGCCTGATGGATTTTATCAGTCAAAGCAAAAGCTATGACGAGATCAATCCGGAGCTGGCTTATCGTGCCGGAATGGCTTTTGGTGATTTTCAGAAGATGCTGGCCGATCTGCCGGGAGATCCTCTCTTTGAAACGATTCCTGACTTCCACAATATGGAGGCGCGTCTGGAGACCTTCCGCCAATCGGTGAAGGCCGACAAGGCTGGACGTCTGAAAGAGGTGGCAGACCTTGTAAATGAGATTGAGGAGCGCGCCGGGGAGATGTGCAAGCCGGAGAGGATGCATCGTGAAGGGAGGCTCCCCAAACGCACGAACCATTGCGATACGAAAGTAAACAACATTCTCTTTGATGAGAACGACCAGGTGCTATGTGTCGTCGATCTGGATACCGTGATGCCGGGATACGTGCTCTCCGATTTTGGCGATTTCATCCGTACAGGAGCCAACACCGGTGCTGAAGATGATAAGAACCCGGATAATATTTCTGTTGATCTGGCTATTTTTGAAGGTTATGCCAGGGGGTACCTTAAAAATGCAGCTTCCTTTCTGACAGAGCTCGAGATCGATCATCTTGCATTCGGTGCCAAACTGCTGACATATATGCAGACGGTTCGTTTCTTCACCGATTACATCGATGGAGATACCTATTATAAAATCGCCTATCCCGATCATAACCTGGTGCGTACCAAAGCACAGTTTAAACTGTTACAAAGCCTGGAAGAGAACTTTGACGAGATGCAGCGAATCGTATTGGATGCAGCACGCAACTAAAGTTATAAATTAAGAATTAAAAATTAATCACTGACTACTGACTACTAATCACTGATCACTCACCTCTGATCACTGACAACTGATCGCTGATCACTGATAGCTTAAGGCTTATGGCTTACCGCTTATCGCTGACAAACTGATAAATAATTATATAAAAACAGACGGTGTAATGAAAAATTTACTATCTTTGCACCGCTTTATTTTGAGAAGAAAACGTGGCAAAATTTAGTTTGTACAATATTCCCCTGAAAAACCTTTCCTTTGGTGTGCATACTTATGAGTATGAGCTCGATCGGAAATTCTTCGAAGCAATTGACGGCGACGAAGTAAGAAAAGGGAAGGTGTCGGTGACGGTGACTGTAAAAAGAACGTCATCCACTTTTGAATGTAATTTCGACCTTAAAGGGGTCGTGCAGGTGCCTTGTACGCGTTGTCTGGACGACATGGATCAGGAAGTTGAATCGAAAAACCGGTTGATCGTGAAGTTCGGACAGGAGTATTCTGAAGAGAGCGATGAGATTGTGATCATCCCGGAAGATGAAGGGGAGATCAACATAGCCTGGTTCCTTTATGAATTCATCGCGCTCAGCATTCCAATCAAGCATGTGCACCCTGCAGGTGAGTGCAACAGGACGGTCTCGGCGAAATTCCGTAAACACAGGGCCGTAGCTGCTGATGAGGTGGGAGAAGATGAGGTTGAAGCAGATGAGGAAACGTTCTCCGATGATGAGGAGGAACAAACAAGCGATCCGCGATGGGATACCCTCAAAGGATTGAATATAGATGAGAATTGATATTATAAACAGTAAAAATAAAATATAGATATGGCACATCCAAAAAGAAGACAGTCATCTTCAAGACAAGGAAAAAGAAGAGCGCATGATCATGCTAAAATGCCAACAATGGCAATCTGCCCTAATTGCGGCGCATGGCACATTTATCACACTGTATGCGGTGAATGCGGATACTACAGAGGAAAATTAGCAATCGAAAAAGAGGTGACGGCTTAATTCTCCTTAAGTAAAAAGAAATAATGAACCCTGAAACAACCTGATCGTTTTTCAGGGTTTTTTTATCTATTCATATAATATCCGTGTGACGATGAAACAGTTAAACGCCGTAATTACAGGAATCGCTGCAAGCGTACCCGATTACATCCTCACCAATGAGGAGCTCTCAACGATGGTTGATACAACAGATGAGTGGATCATGACCCGTGTGGGGATCAAGGAGAGGCGTATATTGAAAGGTGAAAAAAAGGGTGTCTCGGTACTGGGAACACAAGCAGTGAATGAGCTGCTGGCTAAAACCCGGACCAGCCCGGATGAGATTGATGCGCTTATTTTCGCCACCTCCACGCCCGATCATTTTTTTCCCTCTTCGGCATCCATCGTCGCGGAAAATAACGGCATTAAAAATGCTTTCTGTTTCGATATGGAGGTGGCTTGCTCGGGATTCGTCTATGGATTGGAGATATGCAATGGTTTGATCAAAACCGGAAAATACAAGAAGATCATTTTAGTGGCAGGAGATAAAATGTCCTCCATCACCAATTATAAAGATCGTACCACCTGCCCGCTTTTCGGCGATGCAGCAGGGGCAGTGCTCATTGAACCAACCGACGAAAACAACGGTATCATCGATGCCGAACTCCATTCCGATGGGGTGGGGTACAAGCCGTTGCAAATGAAGGCAGGAGGGAGTAAGTATCCTGCAACCCATGAAACGGTGGATAATGCAAACCACACTGTGCACCAGGACGGGAAGGTGGTGTTTAAATATGCTGTTTCACGCATGACGGAGGTCACCGGGAATATCATGAAAAGAAATCATCTCACGGCTGATAACGTCACCTGGCTCGTCCCCCATCAGGCCAACATGCGTATTATCGATGCCATAATCGACAGGAGCGGGGTGCCACGTGAGAAAGTGATGATCAATATAGAACGTTACGGAAATACCAGTGCCGGGACGATACCTCTCTGCCTGTGGGAATGGGAGTCAAGACTGCGCAAGGGTGACAACATCATACTCACCGCCTTCGGAGCAGGGTTTTCATGGGGGAGCGTCTACCTGAAGTGGGGGTATGACGGAGATAAAATATAAAACCATTATTTCTTTTTTTTTATCGTATCTTTGTAGCTGAATTACTGAAGATAGCAAGAGATGCAACAAAAAAATCACCGTTCCGGATTTGTGAATATCGTGGGAAATCCCAACGTGGGGAAATCCACACTGATGAACCGATTGGTAGGAGAGAAAATATCCATTATTACATCGAAAGCACAGACTACCCGGCATCGGATCATCGGTATCGTAAATAATCCCGATTACCAGATCGTCTACTCCGATACACCGGGAGTACTGCACCCCAACTATAAACTGCAGGAGCAGATGCTCAGCTTCTCACACTCAGCGCTGGAGGATGCCGACGTGCTCCTTTATGTCACCGATGTAGTGGAGAAGATAGATAAGAACGATGAGTTCCTCGCGAAAGTGCAGCGTCTTGATCTCCCAGTGCTGCTCCTGATCAATAAAATTGATCAGACCAATCAGGAGGAGCTGGAGACGATGGTGACAAAATGGCATGAGCTGCTGCCCAAAGCAGAGATTTACCCCATCTCGGCACTCAATAATTTCAGCGTCGATCAGGTGCAAAACCGTATTCTGGAACTATTACCCGATTCACCTCCCTATTTCGAGAAAGATGCGCTCACCGATAAACCGGCCCGCTTTTTCGTTGCGGAGATCATTCGGGAGAAAGCGTTGTTGTACTATCAGAAAGAGATACCCTATGCTATTGAGGTCGTCGTGGAAGAGTTTATAGAAGAGAAAGATATCATTCGTATAAGAGCCATTATTTTAGTGGAACGAGATACTCAGAAAGGAATTGTTATAGGGCATAAAGGTGAAGCCCTGAAAAAACTGGGGACCACGGCACGCAAAGATATTGAACGATTTTTTGAGAAGAAAATCTTTTTGCAGCTTTACGTCAAGGTCGAGAAAGATTGGCGCAACAGAGACAATATGCTGAAATCATTCGGGTACAGGCTGGATTGATCAGGTAACCGGGATATGAGTAGTAAGAATTAGGAATTTAAAGCTGAACGCTGAACGCTGATAACTGATTGCTGAACGTTGAACGCTTGGAATTGGGATTTAGGTTTTAAAAATGTGATGAGTGATGATTCGGTGATTTCGATAGAATCGGTTAATCGATCAATCAATAAATCTGCTAACAAAAAAAATAGATATGCAAAATTTAGTAGCGATTGTAGGACGTCCCAACGTGGGGAAATCTACATTGTTTAACCGGTTGACACAGAGTCGTCAGGCTATTGTGACCGAGACTTCGGGTACCACGCGTGATCGTCTCTACGGGAAAGTAAACTGGAACGGACAGGAGTTTTCACTGATTGATACCGGTGGATGGGTGGTGAATTCCGATGACATCATGGAAGATGAAATAAACAGACAGGTACGCATAGCGATCGAAGAGGCAGATGTGATCCTTTTCGTGGTGGATGTGATGAATGGGTTGACTGATCTGGATTCCAATGTGGCACAGATGTTACGTAAATCGGGTAAGCCGGTGGTAGTAGCCTCCAATAAATCTGACAATTTCAACCTTGGCCATCAGTCTGCTGAGTTTTACTCACTCGGTTTGGGAGATCCCTTCAGTGTCTCGGCCATCAATGGTTCAGGAACAGGCGACCTGCTCGATCATATCATCACACTTTTCTCGAAAGAGAGCGAGGAAGAGGTGCTGGAAGATATCCCCAAGTATGCCATCGTCGGACGCCCCAACGCCGGTAAGTCATCTATCATCAATGCGCTCCTGGGTGAAGAGAGAGCCATCGTTACCGATATTGCCGGCACCACACGCGATTCAATCTACATGCGTTATAACCAGTTCGGCATGGATTTTTACCTGATCGACACGGCTGGTATTCGTAAGAGAGGGAAGGTGACGGAAGATCTGGAGTACTTCTCGGTAATTCGTTCCATCAAAGTGATTGAAAATGCTGATGTCTGTATCCTCATGCTTGATGCCACACGAGGCATCGAAAGCCAGGATCTGAATATATTTTCACTCATCCAGAAAAACCGCAAAGGACTGGTTGTTTTTGTCAACAAGTGGGATACGGTCGAAGCAAAAGACAACATCGTTGTAAAAACATTCGAAAATGTCATCCGTCAGCGTCTGGCACCCTTCACCGATTTTCCTATCATCTTTGGTTCAGCAACAACAAAACAGCGGATCCTCAAAGTGATGGATGTGGCGAAAGAGGTCTATACGAACAAAAAACGAAAAATACCGACCAGTAAACTGAATGAGGTATTACTGCCTATTATCGAGAGAACTCCACCACCGGCCAATAAAGGGAAATATATAAAAATTAAGTATATTACACAGTTACCCAATACCCAGATTCCATCATTTGCCCTCTTTTGCAACTTGCCGCAATGGATAAAAGAACCATACAAACGGTTTGTTGAGAACAGGATCAGAGAGAACTGGAATTTCTCCGGAACGCCTATCAACGTCTTCTTCAGGGAGAAATAATGATACCCTGACGGGATTTACGTGAGTAAACATCTGTCGGTTCAATGTCGTCATCCGCTCTGGATGACGACATTCATTTTTTTTATATTATATTAAATAATTGGTAAAAACCAATGTAATCACAAAAATATTGCGTTAATTTGTATATGCTAAGACAAGATAGAGGAATGGCAAAAACTGCTATCGTGTTTTAAAAAAATTAAATTTGAACAGCAACATCCCGGACCACATGTCCGGGTAAAACGAAGGGACTACTGATGAATACGAAAAACGATCTTGAAAACGACAAACTACCTGTTAACGAAGAAACAACTGATAATATTCTGCAACCTGAAAGTGCGGACAAGGAATCAAAGGTAGAACTCCCTCAGCCAGAAGCATCTCCTGATCAGAGTCCAGAAGCGGAAAGCGAAGAATCGGTATCCGGCACTGTTGAAAAAGAAGTGATGGAAGAGCCAGTTGCAGCACCGGAAGAAACAGAAGTAGAAACCCCGGCAGAAACCCCTGTAGAAACACCCGCAGAAACCCCTGTAGAAACACCTGCAGAAGCACC
>JAAYGM010000150.1 GCA_012727735.1 Bacteroidales bacterium
TATGCCATCTTCCAGGATGCTACCGGCAAGGCGTATGACCGTGTGGTGGCGCTCGGTATCGGCGTGGGATCGGGTTACCTGTTCGAGACCACCTTCAAACGTGAGGTCTTCTCCGACCTTACCGGTGAGCGCGGCACGCTGATGGGTGCCATCCAGGGCTTGTTGCTGGCACAGTATGAGGTGCTTCGTGAGAACGGGCACACACCCTCGGAAGCGTTCAATGAGACGGTAGAGGAGCTGACGCAGTCGCTCATGCCGCTCTTCGCCGAGAAGGGGATGGACTGGATGTATGCCAACTGCTCCACCACCGCGCAGCGTGGTGCACTGGACTGGATGACTCCTTTTCATGATGCCACGAAGCCTGTCTTCGAGAAGCTGTATAAAGAGGTTGCCAGCGGCAACGAAGCACAGCGTTCGATCGACAGCAACTCACAGGCCGATTACCGCGTGAAGCTGGAAGAGGAGCTGAAAGCCCTTCGTGAGAGCGAGATGTGGCAGACCGGTGCCGTGGTGAGGAAATTGCGTCCGGAGAACAACTAACCGGATAATTGAAGATTTGAATTAAAAAAGGTGGGGCACGGCTGTGTTCTCACCTTTTTTACTGTCAGGCTGATGCGTTCATTGCCGGGATCACTGTCACACTCACTGACCGGTGAACTGTAATAAGCCGCCGGGAAGGTCTATTCGTGCTCTTCCCTGGTCAGATCGAGCTTCTCATCATCTCTGCCGCGGTCGAAGAACATTTTCTTCAGCGGGTTCCTGCGTGCCTCATCGTAGGCGGCACGGTTTCTGCTGATGTCAATACCCATGTAGATAGCCTGGCGGAATGATTCATCAGAAGCCTGGTTCAATCCAGCGATATTGTAGGCGGTACCATGATCGGGTGAGGTGCGCACGATGGGTAGCCCGGCCGTGAAGTTGACGCCCGAGTCCATGGCGAGGGTCTTGAAGGGTATCAGTCCCTGGTCGTGATACATCGCCAGGATACCGTCGAACTCCTTGAATCGTCCCGAGCCGAAAAAGCCATCTGCCGCGAAAGGACCCGCACAGAGGATCCACTCATCCTGCGCCTCTTTCACGGCGGGAGCGATGATCTCCATCTCCTCCTTCCCCAGCAGGCCGTTCTCGCCCGCATGCGGATTGAGACCCAGCACGGCTATACGTGGCAGCTCCAGCCTGAAGTCACGCTTGAGTGAGAGATCGAAAGCCCTCAGCTTTTGTAGAACAAGCTCTTTGGTAATTTTTGAAGGCACCTCGGAGAGGGGTGTGTGAGCCGTCACGAGGGCGACATGCATCATCTCTGACGCCATGATCATCAGTGCCTTCTCCCCGTTTTTGGCAAAACGGTCTTCCAGGAACTCGGTATGTCCGGGGAATTGAAAATGTTCGTTCTGTATTGAATCTTTGTTGATGGGGAGGGTAACCAGGAGATCAATCTTCCCGTCGGCAAGATCACTGGTGGCGTGATCCAGTGCAATGTAAGCCGATTCGCCTGCCTCAGCGCTGGCCGTACCCAACTCAATCCTGATCTCATCTTTCACACAGTTCACCAGATTGACCTTCCCCTCATGCGACTCCTCTACACGGGAGATTATATGAAAGTTGGCGGTGTCGCCATCCACCACCTTGCGGTGATAGGAGGCCGACTTGGAGGAGCCGTAAATCACAGGATTGCACAGCTCGAGCATCCTTGCATCGGCGAAAGTTTTTAACAGGATTTCGTATCCAACACCATTGACATCACCATGCGTGATACCCACTTTTAATAAATCTGACATCTATCTATTTTTAAACGAACTTCAATTCAATTTATGAAACAATTTCCACCCCTTCCGGCTGAGGCATGCTGATGGTATAGAGCGTAGCTTCCAGGTTGCGCATAAGATTGCGTTTGTTTTTTTCAGGTGCGTAGACCATAGTCTCCACGATCACCACCATGCCGGTGTTTTCATTCACGAAGGCATGCATCACAAAAGGCCCTCCCATCATATCGGAGGTCATCTCCCACAGACCACGCAGTTCGCCACGGAAGATACCGTTCACTTCGATCCTGCGGTAATCGGGTGGATAAATCTTCGCAGTGGTCATCTGTGAATCGAACGATCCCTTGATATACTTGCCCAGGACCTCATTCCGCAACGCAATAAGTGAATCCTTCTCAAAAACGGTTTCAGAGGTGTAGGGAATCTGGTATATCACAATATCCTGCCGTGAATGGGCGGCATTGTTGGTAGCCCAGTAGAAGTTGGGATGCTCGGTGACGTTGGTCAGCCCCTTCGGGAAATGAATATTGATGCCGAAGACCTGTTGTGCACGCGACAACGGATCGGAGATCTGACCCTTCAGCCATAGACCGTTGCGCTCCAGCTCCTTGGTGATGAAGTAATCGACGATGCTCTCTTCATTCTCATTCACGAACTGCACGAAGGTGGCGGTGTCGGGTGCCTGAATGGTCATGATGACCTGTCCCACGGCATATTTGTCTATCTCAGAGGTGATCCTGGGATTGCTGTAGATGGTGGAGATGTCGGGAATAAGCACGTTCCTCGCCATCTTTATCGATCTGGTGAAATTCTCGGGCAGTATCTGCAGTATCCTGAAGTTGGGCTCGGGCTGAGGCAGTGCTTTCGCATTGGAGTTGAGGGCGTTGAATAGCGCCCTGCCGGCCTCACCTTCCCAGGCGCTATCTTCCATCAGTACCATTACTTCGTTGTTTGCTCCTGAAGCGTTCATAAAACTACCGGCGCTGTCGCAGGAGGTGAGGAGCAGGATGGCAGCCATAAATGAGAGAAAAATTCCGAAATGTTTCATATGATAATATTTTAAGGGATGAGACTTTATCACATTCATCAAGCAAATATACGACTATTTGCGTGGAAATGAAACGGTGCCTGGTCAAATTATGAAAAATTAAATGGGGATATAGGGTTCAGTTGTCAGCTTTCAGTAGTCAGTAGTCAATAGTCAGTAGTCAGCTTTCAGTTGTCAGTTGTCAGTTTTAATTTTCCTCTTCCAGGATTCTACTTCCAGGATTCCACTTCCCAACTCCAATATCCCAACGCTCAAATCTCAGCTTTAACTCTTCATTTTTCTCTTTTCGCTGTAACCTGCTCTTTTTCTCCGATTTTGGCGGTGGAGAGCATGCCGCAGGCGGCGAAGATATCCTCGCCCCTTGATGAGCGGATGGTGCTGATGAACCCTTTGGCGGTGAGGAA
>JAAYGM010000151.1 GCA_012727735.1 Bacteroidales bacterium
CCACATGGGCTTGCGCCCAAATTGATTTTGAGTCAGCCCCCTTATGACGCTTCGATACCTCTTCACAGCGGTGAAACTGCCTACTAACCTGCTAAAAAAGATAGTCTGTCAATTTTTGCCAATTCTATTCGGGTAGATTAATGCACCGATATGCTGAGGAATAGCCAGGGTCATCAAGTAAGATAATTTTTATGTAAACTGGCGAAGAATCATCGTCCAGCTTATTGACCATTCGTCCAAAAAGAACTAAAATTGGACGAAAGTCAGAAGGAGTTGGACGAAAGGGGCGCACCATGAGAAGCTTTGATTACCTTGCCCTGGCGAAGAAGAGCTGGGACACAGATATTCTGAATCTCGTTGCCAGAATACATGAATACAAAGGCCGACAGGAATTGTTGATTACACAAAAGCCTGCTGAACTGGATCGTCTTGTTGAAATTGCCAGAATTCAGAGTACAGAGGCATCCAATAAAATCGAGGGCATTGTGACCACGAGCACCAGAATGAAGCAGCTGTTTGCGGACAAAACAACACCCCGCAACAGAGATGAACGTGAAATCATGGGGTACAGGGATGTATTGAACACAATCCATGAGAGCCATGAATTCATTCCGATCAGGCTGTCTTATATTCTCCAGCTGCACAGGGACCTACTGAAAAGAGCAGGGCTCTCTTACGGCGGTCAGTTGAAGACTGTTCAAAACTACATCAATGAGACCAAACCTGATGGAACCTCCATGACAAGATTTACGCCGGTGCCACCCTATGAAACTGAAGCCGCGGTGATTGCAATCTGCGCCGCCTATGAGAAAGCCATCGTGTCGGAGCTGATTGATCCGCTGATACTTATCCCTGTATTCATCTGTGATTTTCTTTGCATCCACCCATTTAATGATGGGAACGGCAGAATGAGCCGATTGCTGACTTTGCTCCTTTTGTACAAAAATGGTTACAATGTGGGGAAATACATCAGCATGGAAAAGCAGATAGAGAAGACGAAAGACCGCTACTATGAAGTGCTTGAGGGTGCAAATGCAGGCTGGCATGAAGAACGCAATGACCCCATCCCTTTCATTCGTTACCTGCTCCAGGTCATCCTATCCTGCTGCACTGAGTTTGAAGACAGAGTCGGTCAGATGGCAGCTATCAGCGTAAAGAGCACATCTTATGATGTTGTTCGCAGATTCGTTGAGGGGAAAATTGGAAAGTTTGCAAGCTCGGACGTTGTGGCGAATTGCCCGGGTGTCGGCCGATCCTCCATATTGTCTGCTTTGACAAAACTGGTGGAAGAGGGAACCCTGATGCGGTATGGTAGGGGAAGAAGCACTTACTATGTGAGAGCTGACAGCAGTGATGATTAGTTAGCGTCCAGCTGAAATTTTCATCCTCCAAACTATCAAGATTTTGGATGAAAAGCTAGAAAAAAAGAGATCATCTTCTTTCATTATCGGTGCAGATGGTGGTGAAGAGGCATATCATCAGTATAATGTTAGGTGAGCGTCAGGTGAGCGTCAAGAGACGGTTTTGTGTGGAAATGAATAACTAAAAAAGACAAAACATAACAGACCATATTCAATAATTGAAAATGGCATTGCATAATAGTATGAGATATTCAACCGTTATCGTTTAGTGGCA
>JAAYGM010000152.1 GCA_012727735.1 Bacteroidales bacterium
GCAGAAAGCCCATCGCAGCCGCACCGGCAGTAAGCAAGACCGGGCGCAGCCGGTCTCTTGTACCCCGGATGACCAGCTCGCGCATCGACATCTGCCCCTCCTCCCTCAGCTCCTTCAGATGCTCGATCAGCACGATGCCGTTCAGCACGGCAATACCAAAGAGGGCGATGAAACCGATGCCCGCCGAGACACTGAAAGGCATCCCGCGCAGCCAGAGCAGCAGCACCCCTCCCACGGTAGCCAGCGGGATGGCAGTGAAGATCATCAAGGCATCCCTGAACGACTTAAAGGCAAAGTGCAGGAAGATAAAGATCAGCAACAGAGCAACCGGAACAGCTACCAGCAATCGTCTTGATGCATTCTGCAGATTCTCAAACTGTCCTCCGTAAGTGATGTAGACTCCCGGCCTCAGGGTTACCTGCTCATCAACAACAGACTGTATATCCTTCACCACCGACTGCAGGTCCCTGTTGCGCACGTTGACACTGACCACCACCCTGCGGTGCGTGTTCTCTCTCGAGATCCTGGCAGGACCCTCTGCATACCGGATATCGGCGAGCTCCGAGAGTGGTATCTGGTGTCCGCTTGAGAGGGGGACATTGAGTTGCAGGATGTCATCGATATCCCTGCGGTTGAGCGTGTCGAAACGTACCACCAGATCGAACCGTCTCTCTCCCTCGAAGACCACCCCCGCCGCTTCGCCGCCGAAGGCAGTAGCCAGGTAGCTGTTCAGTGTGCGGATATCCACCCCGTAGTAAGCGATCTTTGCACGGTCGTAGTCGATCTTTATCTGGGGCAATCCGGCGGTCTTCTCCAGGATCACATCACCTGCACCGGGAATCACCTCGATCAGCCCCTTGATCTCATTTGCCTTCCGGTCGATATACTCCAGGTCGTCGCCAAAGATCTTGACAGCTATATCGGAGCGGACACCGGTGATCAGCTCGTTGAAGCGCATCTCGATGGGTTGCGTAAATTCATACTCAATGCCGGGGATGACACTGAGTGCCTCCTTGAACCTGTCGGCCAGCTCCTCCTTGGTGCGGGCACTGGTCCAGCTTTTCCGCGGTTTCAGCTTGATGATCATGTCAATCTCCTCCATCGACATCGGGTCCGTGGGCACCTCGGCAGCGCCGATCCTGCTGACGATCTTATCCACCTCGGGGAACTCACGGATCAGGATCTGCTCCATCCGGGTGGTCAGCTCGATGGTTTTGGAGAGTGAGGTACCGGTCTTCAGTACCGGTTGTATCACAAAATCACCCTCATCGAGGGTGGGCACAAACTCGCCTCCTATCCGGGTGAAGAGGAAAAAGGTGAGCAGCAGCGACAGCAGGGCCGCGCCGAGCACTGTTCTTTTGTGGCAGCATGACCACCGTATCACGGGTAAATAGGTTCGGTGGACAAGTTCCATAAAACGGTCGGATATGTTCCTCCTGTCCGGGTGTGAAGGCCGCAGGAATAGGGAGGAGGCTACCGGTAGCCAGGTGAGCCCCATGATCATAGCACCGATGATGGCAAAACAGAAGGAGAGTGCCATCGGCTTGAACATCTTACCCTCCACACCACTCAGGGAGAGCACCGGGATGAAGACGATCAGGATGATGATCTGACCGAAGATGGCCGACTTCATCATCTTCGCGGCACCGGTGTAGGCAATGGCATCCATGATACCCCTGCGCTCCTCCCCGCTCCTGCCCTCCAGTTCATCCCTCCGCACCGAGATCTGCAGCACGATGTACTCAGCAATAATCACCGCCCCGTCGATGATGATCCCGAAGTCAAGGGCTCCCAGGCTCATCAGGTTGGCGTCGATACCAAAGATATACATCATGGAGATGGTAAAAAGCAATGCCAGTGGTATGATGGAGGTGATGACCAGCGCTGAGCGTATGTTGCCCAGCAAGAGCAGGACGGTGAGCATGACAATGAGGGCACCAAGCACCAGGTTCTCCACCACCGTGAGGGAGGTCTTCGCCACCAGCTCACTTCTGTCAACAATTGGGTTGATTGTGATCCCCTTGGGCAGATTGTGCCCTATCTCCTCCACACGACTCTTTACCTCGTTGATCACCTCCCTTGAGTCTGCATCTTTGAGCATCATCACCTGACCCAGTATGGTCTCGCCATTCCCGTTGGCCGTGATGGCACCATAGCGGTTGGCATGACCAAAATTAACCATGGCAATCTGCCTGATCAGCACAGGGACACCTCCCTCGTTCTTCACCACGATGTTCTCAATATCGTCAATCGACCCCACCTGGCCATCTCCCCTGATGAAATAGCTCTGATTGGTTTTCTCAATATAAGAACCGCCCGATATGTTGTTGTTTGCCTCCATCGCGTCGAAGACCTCCATCAGCGTGACGCCCGCGGCAATCAAACGTGAGGGATCGATTGACACCTCATATTGTTTCAGGTAACCGCCCCAGCTGTTGATCTCCACCACGCCGGGGATGCCGGAGAGTCTTCGCCTGACCACCCAATCCTGTATGGTGCGCAGGTCGACAGCAGTGTAATTGCCCTCATACCCCTCCTCCACATCTAGCGTGTACTGATAGATTTCTCCCAGGCCGGTGGTGATCGGTCCCATTTCAGGTGTCCCGAATCCCCCGGGAATGTTCGCGGAGGCACTCCTGATCTTCTCGGCAATCAGCTGGCGCGGCAGGTAAGCCCCCATATCCTCATCAAAGACGATGGTCACCAGCGAGATGCCGAACTTGGAGACGGATCGGATCTCCTGTACGCCCGGCAGGTTGGCCATCTCCATCTCCACCGGAGCGGTAATGTACTGCTCTATCTCCTGTGTGGAGAGATTGCCGGAGGTGGTGATCACCTGCACCTGGTTGTTGGTGATGTCGGGAACAGCTCCCACGGGGATATTGAAAACGGCAAATATCCCGAAGGCTGCCACGGTGAGGGTGAATAGAAAAACGATCAGTTTGTTCCGGATGCTGAATTCAATTATTTTCTCTAACATGGCCGTCGTTTTTTGGAAAGGTGATGTTCAGGTATTCCTTGTTATCTCTGCAAAAATAGAAAAAATATGAATGTGTGCAATTGCTATTACCATCCAATACCATAATCTTCACCGTAGTTACTGCTCCCGCCCCAGAAGGTACCCTGCTCCCGGTCAAACCAGACAGCATTGATGGGGCCGCTGGTACGGTCGGAGAACTGCAGGATGTAGCCCATGCCGGTCAGCACCTCGCGCACGGAATCAGGTGTATTGGAATTTAACAGCAGCTCTCCCGGCCGGGGAGCACGCTCCCCGGTCTTTGTTCCGCCGAGCGACAACCAGAGCTGGTTGGAGTTGATATTGGCTGCCTCGCTTGCCTGTTGTACGTTCATGCCGAACTCCACCATATTCAGGAAGAACTGCAGCTGGTTCTGCTCCTGTGTATCGCCCCCCTGCACGGCGAACGAGAGAAACGGCTCTCCGTCCTTCAACGCCAGAGAGGGGGTGAGGGTTACCCTCGGCCTCTTACCCGGCGCCACCACGTTGAACGGGTTGAGCGCTTCATTCAGCACAAAGCTCTGCAGCCGCTGGCTCATGCCGACACCCGTGTTGCCTGCGATACAGGCCGGGATCCATCCTCTGGAGGGGGTGACCGAGACGACCCATCCTTCCGCGTCAGCGGCCTGAATGGTAGTGGTACCGCGCCAGAGGCGCTCCATATAAAGGGAGTCGGCAGCTTCCACTGATGTAAAATTGAATCCGCTTGCAACACCCATACCAGCAGTGTTACCTGCATCATCTTCCATCATCAAATCCCTTTTCACAGAGGTAATCGCATCGTGCAGCGGCACGAAATGGCGCTCGCCGGCAGGGGTAATATCGAAGCCCCTTTCTTTCAGCAGCTTCAGGAAGGGGTTTCTCTTTCTCTCAAAGGGATAGGGATCGCCTGGTCCCACCGACGGGTTGTTCCTGTCGTCCCACATTTCAGTAGCCCGCTGACGGGCGTATGCTTTATCCAGCAGGCCTTTGATGGGGATATCGGAATGGAAGGCTGGGTCACCGTAGTAGAAATCGCGGTCGGCAAAAGCCATGCTCATCGCCTGATAGAGGGTATGGATATATTGCGGTGAGTTGTAACCCATCTTCTTCAGGTCGAAATGCTCCAGGATGTTAAGGCTCTGCAGTAGTGCCGGCCCCTGTGACCAGGGCTGCAGCTTGTAGATATCGATCCCCTTGTAATTCACATGCAGCGGCTCCTCCTCCAGGGGCTGCCACCCCGCCAGGTCTTCCATTGTGATCAGTCCCCCCTGTTCCTGCACACCCCGGACGAACTCACGGGCGATATCGCCCTTATAGAAACGGTCACAGGCCGCCCTGATAGCCTCCTCACGGCTCTTACCGGTCTGCAGCGCCTGTTGTTCCGCCTCCACCAGCTTCTGCAGCGTCTCCAGCAGTTCCTGTTGCAGGAAGATCTCGCCCGCCATGGGTGTCTCCTGTGCCTCACCCGGACGGGTGATGAAGAGGTTGTGGCTGTAGGACCACTCTTTCAGCTTTTCTTTGTTGCGCGCCACCGCGGAGGCAAAGGGGATATCCACCGGAAAACCGGCAGCCAGCTCCAGGGAGGGTGCCAGCACCTGCTGCAGGCTCATGGTACCGTAATGAGCGAGCATATAACACAACCCGCCGACCGTGCCGGGGGTGACCGCAGCCAACGGCCCCTCCTCGGGAGGGAACTCATACCC
>JAAYGM010000153.1 GCA_012727735.1 Bacteroidales bacterium
ACCCCGATTGAATATGAAATACTGTATCTTAGCAGAAGGGGAAAATCCTCAGCTTCACATATCACTCCAGAATATAATTATGATAAATCAACCAAAGAAACGGTCAACGTAATTTAGGCATTAACATGCTGATAACTGAAAGCTGATTACTGACAACTGATTACTGAAAGCTGACCGCTAATTACTGCATCTCAGTAAGATATTTCCAGTATCGTTTCGGCATATGCTGCCGCTGTAGTTTCAGGTTCAACCGCTCTTTGATGGTGATGCTGCGGAAATACGCCTTCCACATCTGCTGAAAGAAGAGTTCTTCATCCGACAGCTGCTCCTCACTGAGCTTTCCCGGTTTCAGTGCAGCAAAATCTTCCGGCAGGAAGGAGACCTCCTCCACCGTACGGGTATCGTAGTAGAGTCCGTAATTCCGGTTGGTATCATAAATGATCCAGGGTTGATCAGCATAACGTGACCTGAAGTGCTTCACAAGCAGTGAGAGCACATTGTAGCGGGGAGAAACCGGTGCGAACCAGATGCCGTCGGCTGTTTTCTGAAACCGGATAAACTCTATTAGCCTGTGCGACTCCCTTCCCACCTTCTGTGCGATCTCCTTCACACGAAGGATATCCTCATCTCCAAAGTTGAGTTCGACACCTTTAGGATGATCGATATTCTTACGGATATATCTGAACAGCAGCATCTCCGTTTCGGGCAGCTCTGACAGCCATACGCTTAACATCATGTTGCGTGCTGTCCTGGAGAGTTTCTTCTCAAGGCTGCGCCACACCCTTTTCGATTTCTCACCATCGCTGTTCACATGGTACTGTTCATCCGCGAACAGCGGCTTCTGATCTGCCACTGAGAGGATCATGCCGGGGAACTTCTTATTCTCATAAGCGAAAAAGATGCAGGAGAGCAACCCATCGAATGTTTTGTCATAGGTGTAGATGATCATCTTACTCCCCCCATTCGATTGCATACTGAAGAAGGCCGGCGACCTGCTTCTTCTGTTTCTGTGATACCTGACGCCGCACGTATTGGGGGGTGAGTTCATTCACCGTCTTCATAGACAGTTCACGGCAAGCAATGAAATACTGTGCCCGCTTCATCACCACACCTATCTTCTTTAACTGTGAGAAGTTCAACCGCCCATACCGCCGTGAAACGATGATCAATTTAGCCGACTTCACACCGATGCCCGGCACACGGAGGATCATCTCATAGGGTGCTTCATTCACATCCACGGGGAAGAACTCAGGATGACGCAGTGCCCACCCCATCTTGGGATCGATATCCAGATCCAGGTCGGGATGCGTATCATCCACGATCTCGCTGGCTTTGAAATCATAAAAACGCATCAGCCAGTCGGCCTGATACAAACGGTTCTCCCGCACCAGCGGTGGTGCGGCAATCATCGGCAGACGGCTGTCGTTCCTGTTCACGGGGATATAACCGGAGTAATAGACCCGCTTGAACGAGGGTCGCCTGTAGAGTGCCGAGGCGAGCGTGAGGATCTGCTTGTCTGTGTCGGGGGTGGCACCGATAATCACCTGTGTACTCTGACCTGCAGGGACAAACCTGGGGGCGGAGCGGAATTTTTTGCGCTCTTCGGCGCTTTCAATCATCCCCTGCTGAATAAAACGCATCGGTGCAAACAAATCGGCATAATTCTTCTCGGGGGCCAGCAGCTTCAGGTTCTCCTCAGAGGGTATCTCCAGGTTCACGCTCATACGGTCGGCATACCTCCCGGCCTGAGCGATTAAATCGTCGCTCGCACCTGGAATGGCTTTCATATGGATGTAGCCGTTGAAACGGTACTGCTCCCGCAGCAGTTTCACTACGCGCAGCATCTGCTCCATGGTGTAGTCCGGATTGCGCATCACCCCCGAGCTGAGAAAAAGACCTTCAATATAGTTGCGGCGATAAAATTCAATGGTCAGCTCAGCCAGCTCAGCAGCGGTGAAGGCCGTACGCTTCACATCGTTGCTGCGGCGGTTGCTGCAGTAGGCGCAGTCGTAGATGCAGTGGTTGGTGAGCAGTATCTTGAAGAGTGAGACACAGCGACCGTCGGGTGTGAAGCTGTGGCAGATGCCCCACCCCTGTGCCGTACCCACCCCTCCCTTCACGCTGTTGCGCGTGGTGCCGCTCGACGCACATGATACGTCGTACTTGGCGGCATCGGCCAGGACAATTAGTTTCGCGCGTATTTTTTCGTTCATCCGTGTGGAGAAAAGGGTGTTGTAATGGGCTGTGATCTGGTTTGTAATCACTACAAAGTAAAACAATAGTAATCACAATCACGAATATAATATCATAAAAATCCTGTACTGTGGAGAAATTTTTAACAATCTGATTGTCAGAATAAAATAGTGAGAATAAAAAATATTTATCTATTTTTGTAACCGATCGTTGTGATAGCTTGTCCTATGGATGACAACAAATTATTCACAATTTAAAACGATAACTCTTATGGGAGAATTAATACCAATTATTGCTATTCTTTGCCTGTTCGGTCTGCCAATAGTTACAGGGCTTGTGATAGGCCTCACAGCGGTAAAGAACAGCCACAAAGAGAGAATGGGACTGATCAGCCAGGGGCTTATCCCTCCAAACAAAACGAAGGTGAGAAGCAACCCCAACCGGTTTGTTTCATTGAGAAACGGGATTGTGCTGGTAGCTCTTGGAATTGGGATCATCGTCGGATTCCTCTGCTCCGAATACCTTGTGATTGGTCAGGGGAATGAGTTCTGGGTGACAGGCGCCAGCGTGGTCTTTTTCCTGGGAATAGGTTATCTTATCTATTTCTCGGTTACGCAGAAAATGCCATTGACGCAGTATAGAGAAGAGACTGAACAGGAATAAAACCTTGTGATGAACGAAAATCAGTGTGTGCAGCAGGTGCTCTCGGGCAACACTTCCGCGTTCGCATATTTTGTCGAGACCTATCAGGATATGGCGATCACCATCGCTCACCGGATTTGCGGCAACATGCAGGATGCGGAAGATGTCGTGCAGGAGAGTTACGTGAAAGCATACCGGAACCTCCACACCTTTCGTTCTGAGAGCAAGTTCTCTACCTGGCTCTACCGTATCGTTTATAACACAGCCATCACGCAGACAAAGACCAGGATGTGGATGGGTATGCAGGAGACAGAGATTGAAAATGCATACGACCAGGGTGAGAACAGTCTCGAGATCAATCTGGAAGAGATGGACCGGAAAGAGGTGGTTTCAGATGTGTTGCAGAGGATGCAGAAAGGAGATGCGTTATTGCTCATGTTATACTATATGGAGGACAATCCGGTGAAAGAGATCGCAAAAATTACCGGCCTGAACGAGCCGAACGTGAAGGTGAAGCTCTTCAGAGCACGGAAAATGTTTAAAGAGCTGCTGGCTGAATGCTACAGGATGGAAGATGTGGGATTCAACTGATCCGGGGATAGCGGAATGCATTCCGGAAGAAGGAATAGCTTCACAAAAACACCAAAACAGAATCACAATGAAAGAGAACAGAATAGAGAAAGAGGAAAGGATCATCCGGCAGATGATGCAACCGCAGATGAAAAAGGCACCGGAGAACCTGAAGTTTCGCATCATGCATCAGATCGAGACTGAGAAAGCGCTCATGCCGCAGAAGAAAAAGCGGAAGAGAGAGTCAGGCAACCTGCTGAGAGAGATGGGTGCAATCTTCGGCACCATGTATGCTGTCATTGCAGCAATGGTCATTGGGGCCTATCTGTTGCAGGGAGAAGATTTCCTGCTGTCACCCCAGTTTATAGGTCCGGTAGTGCTGGTAGCATCAGTATTCAGCCTCTTCTGGCTGATGACGAGGCTCGACGATTACCTGAAAGAGAGGAGAAAATAGTTTTACTCCTGCAACAGTTGTTCTTTTGCCTTTGCCAGGATCTCGGGTGATTCAGCCGGAGGAAAGTGCAGATCGAGTGATTTGAACAGCTCAAGGATGATATCACCTACAGCCACACGGGCGAAGAACTTCTTGTCGGCAGGGATCACATACCATGGCGCGTAATGGGTAGATGTTTTCTCCAGCATCTCTTCAAACGCTTTTTCATACTCATCCCAATGTGCACGGGCCTGCAGATCGGCAGAGCTGAATTTCCAGTTTTTGTCCGGTTCTTCTATCCTGTCGAGAAAACGTTCTTTCTGCTCCTCCTTCGAGACGTTCAGGAAGAACTTCACAATCCGCATACCGTTCTGATGGAGATGCTTCTCAATGGCATTGATGGAGTCACAGCGGTCGTCCCAGAACTGCTGACCGATCTTGTCGACAGACTCGTAACCGGGTATCCGCTCATTGAGAATCCATTGCGGGTGGACTTTCGTTGCCAGCAGGTTCTCATAGTGCGACCGGTTGAAGATCTCTATCATCCCCCGCTGGGGCAAGGCAGTGTAATGACGCCAGAAGTAATCATGCTCCAGCTCGTTCTTGGTCGGCGTCTTGAAGCTGTGCACACGGCATCCCTGCGGGTTGATGCCCGACATCACATGACGGATCACACCATCCTTGCCGGCAGCATCGCGAGCCTGCAGCACAATCAGCAGTGAATACCTGTCGTCGGCATAGAACATCTCCTGGAACTTCTTCAGCTCTTTGATGTTCGCTTTGATCTCTTTCCTGGCTGTTTTCTTCGTGAAACCACCATCTTCGCTGGTGTGAAAATCACGCAGGTTCATTTTCTTTCCTTTTTCTACACGCAGTTTGCTGTAATCGAAATTCATACCTCTCTATTTTTGTTGTGCAATGTTGCTGCCTATACCTCTCAACAGATCATCATAACGCCTGCGGTCGGAGATTATCTTCAACCCTTCACGGAAAATCTCATTCTCTTCGTTGATGATGCGGAAGAATGCCGAAGTGTCGTACAGATCACGTGCCATCAGCGCTTTCAGCTGAAGAAGAATCAGCCGGCGTGAGGTGGCAAACTGCGCTTCATCCCATTCCACGCTCTCCTCCCCGGCAACCTGCTTCAGCCTGCCGATCATCTCCTCCGTGACATTGAAATCATTGATGAAGGAGGAGACATCGGGATAGGTCAATCCCAGCTCATTCCTCCTGACATCCACTTCAGCCACAGCCAGCCGGTTAATCACACCCTTCGCATTCAGGTTTGCATGGAACATTGTTCCCGAGGTAGTGTCTATTGGCACGAAATAGTCGGGCATAATACCGCCTCCACCGTACACCGTACGCTTGTTCACCAGCGTGGTGTATTTCAATGAATCGGGGAAGTGGATGCTGTCGGCGACGAACATCTCCCCGTGATGATAACGATTGATGATATCCCTGTTGTAATCTTCGGTGTTACCCATCTCATAAGGCTTCTGAATGCTTCTCCCGGTGGGGGTGTAATAACGTGCTACGGTCAGGCGGATCATGGTCCCGTCGGTAAGCGGCAGCTGACGCTGTACCAGTCCTTTGCCGAATGTCCTCCGTCCCACGACGACACCTCTGTCCCAGTCCTGCAGGGCACCTGCAAGTATCTCGCTGGCCGATGCCGAGTTACCGTTGACCAGCACCACCAGGTTTCCACCCTCGAAATTATCGGTGCCGGTGGCTTCCATCGTAAAGCGGGGCTGATTTTTTCCTTCGGTATATACAATCAGCTTTCCTTCACCTAAAAACTCATTGGCAATATCGTTCGCTGTCTGCAGGATACCACCCCCGTTGTCGGTCAGATCGAAGATAAGATGTTTCATCCCCTGTGATCGCAGCGCTTTTTCCGCCTGCCTGAACTCCCTGGCAGAGGTGACACCAAAACGGCTTAAACGGATATAACCGATATCACCTGTGACCATGTAGGAGGCATCGATGCTGGTGATGGGTATCTTATCCCTGACAATCCTGAAATGCATCAACTCCGGCACACCACGACGAAGGACCTTCACGTTCGCAACGGTTCCCTTGGGTCCGCGAAGACGCTTGATGACATCCTGGTTGTTCATCTTCACGCCGGCAATGAGCGTATCGTTCACGTAGATGATCTTGTCACCCGGCATGATGCCTACTTTTTGCGAGGGCCCGCCGGAAATAACCTCCATCACGTAGAGTGTGTCTGTGAGCATATTGAACGAGATGCCGATGCCGTCGAAATTACCCTGAAGCGGCTCGTTCATGGCACGCACCTCCTCCTCGTCGAGATAGGAAGAGTGAGGATCGAGCTCTTTCAGCATGCCGCGTATGGCTGCCTCGGTAAGCTGCTTTGTATCCACATCATCCACATAGAGGCCATTGATAAGCTGGAGCGTGCGCTCCATTTTGATCCCGTCGGCGGATGGTCTATACTGAGAAAAAGCGTTTCCCGAAAAAAGGAAGACGCTTATCAACACAATCAATATCTGTTTTTGCATATTTTTTTTCGTTATTGCAACTCCATCCCTTCCGGTAGAAAGCTGCTGACATCGCACCCGTAACGGAGCAGCTCCCTCACCTGTGTGGAGCTGATGTGCGTTAATGCCGGTTCTGTAAACAATACAAACGTTTCTATCCCCGAAATGGTTCGGTTCATGTCGGCAATGGTTTTCTCATACTCGAAATCAAAAACAGACCTGATGCCGCGCAGGATATATCGCGCACCCATTTTCTTTGCGAAATCGATCGTGAGTGAATCATAGCTCTCCACCCTTACACGCGGCTCATCGCTGTACAATTTGCGAATCATCTCAAGCCGTTTCTCAAGGGAGAAGTATGATTTCTTTGACTCATTCACTCCTATGGCGATGATCACCTCATCCATCACAGATAACCCTCTCCGGACCAGCGACTCGTGGCCGATGGTAAAAGGGTCGAAGGTGCCGGGGAAAAGGGCTGTTCTCTTTTCGGGTGTTGCGGGGCTCATTTTTTGGCGTTTGATTGAATTAATTGAAGCTTATGATAGCGTGTCTGATTGTTTCCCTTCTGCTGCAGCTTACCGCTGATGGCTTATTTACGCCACATCTTCCTCTTCAATGACCAGATTATCGATGATGAAGACCTGCCGCTCAGGCGTATTCTTACCCATATAAAACTCCAGCAGCTCTTTCAGCAGATCCTCTTTCCGCATCGTCACCCTGTCGAGCCTGATATCATCTCCGATGAAGTTGCGGAACTCATCGGGTGAGATCTCTCCCAACCCCTTGAAGCGGGTGATCTCCGGTGTGGGATTCAACTCCCTGATAGCGTTCTGACGCTCTTCGTCGGTATAACAATAGATGGTTTTCTTCTTGTTGCGGACGCGGAAAAGCGGGGTCTGCAGGATGTAAACATGTCCCTTCTTGATGAGATCGGGGAAGAACTGAAGGAAGAAGGTGAGCAGCAACAGACGGATATGCATCCCGTCCGTATCGGCATCTGTAGCAATGATCACCTTGTTATAGCGCAGCCCGTCCATATTCTCCTCAATGTTGAGTGCCGCCTGCAGCAGATTGAACTCTTCATTCTCATAGACGATCTTCTTGGTCAGACCGAAGCTGTTCAACGGTTTTCCACGAAGGCTGAACACCGCCTGGAAGTTGGGATCACGGCTTTTGGTGATGGAGCCGCTGGCAGAATCACCCTCTGTGATGAAGATGCATGTCTTATCCTGCTGATCACCTTTGACATCGTTGTAATGTATGCGGCAATCACGCAGCTTCTTGTTGTGGAGGTTCGATTTTTTGGCTCTTTCACGTGCCAGCTTGGTGACCCCTGCAATTGCTTTGCGCTCTTTCTCCGAATCGAGAATTTTTTTCTGCAGCACCTCACCCGTCTCGGCGTGCTTGTGCAGGTAGTTGTCGAGTTCTTTCTTCAGGAAGTCGTTGATGTACTTACTCACCGAGACACCGTTGGGGCTCATCTCGCGTGAGCCGAGCTTGGTCTTGGTCTGTGACTCGAACACCGGCTCCTCCACCTTGATGCTGATGGCAGCGACAATACCGTTGCGGATATCGGAATATTCAAGATTGCGGTTGTAAAACTCCTTGATCACGCGGGCTGTTGCCTCACGAAAAGCAGCGAGGTGCGTTCCTCCCTGCGAGGTGTGCTGACCGTTGACAAATGAATAGTACTCCTCTCCGTATTGGTTGGTATGTGTGATCGCCACCTCAATATCTTCACCGAAGAGGTGAATAATAGGATAAAGCTCTTCCTGGGTCAGGTTCTCGTTCAGCAGGTCCTCAAGGCCGTTTTTGGATGTAAACTTCTTATCATTGAAGTTGATGGTCAGACCAATATTGAGGAACACATAGTTCTTCAGCAGCGGCTCAATATGTTCATTGCGGTAATGGTACTCACCAAAGATCTCCGGATCGGGTGTGAATCCCACTTTTGTCCCGTTGGAGTTGACCGATGGGCCCACATCGCTGTCTTTGACAAGGATTCCCTGCTGAAAAGCCACCTTTTTGGTTTGTCCCTCGCGGGAACTCTCCATGTAGAACTCGGAGGAGAGGGCGTTCACCGCCTTGATCCCCACCCCATTCAGGCCGACCGATTTCTTGAATGCTTTGGAGTCGTACTTGGCACCTGTGTTCATTTTTGAACAGACATCCTTCACCTTTCCCAGGGGGACACCCCTGCCATGATCATGCACGGTAACACACTTCTCTTCGATCGTGATATCGATCGTTTTACCGAACCCCATCATGTATTCATCAATGGAGTTGTCCAGAACCTCTTTCAGAAGGACGTAGATGCCATCATCATATGATGATCCGTCACCCAGCTTCCCGATATACATCCCGGGGCGGCGACGGATATGTTCCTGCCACTCAAGTGTGACTATGTTTTCTTCCTGATAATTGTCCGTTAGTATCTGTAATGCTCTCTCTGTCTCGTTCACGTTATGTAATATCTCCTCTATAAGTTTTTAATAAAGGCTCTGCGCCTTTTTGTTTGTTTCTTTTCCAGGTCGTTCCACATCGATTTCACTTTGTGGTTCAGATCCAGCTCAGGATTGCTCTCGGCATATTCAAAACCGAGGCGGCTGGCCGAAGTGATGAACTCACTAAATATCAAAGCATTGATTCCTTTTCCCTGGTATTCGGGATCAACAGCCACCAACAAAAGATCGAGCATGTTATTCTCTTTGCCCTTCAGTGCCTTGTAGATATGATACCATCCGGTGGGAATGAAACGTCCTTTTGCTTTCTGCAGTGCCTTTGCCAGGCTGGGCAGGCCGATGGCCATACCCACCAGCTTGTTGTCCTCCTGTCGGATCACAAGGGTGAGGAACTCGAGCCGCAGCATCGGGATATACATATCCACATAGAAATCGATCTGCTTCTCCGTCAGCTCAACGAACCCGTAGAGATCTTTATAGGCGCGGTTGATAAGCCTGAAGATCTCTCTGGCATAAGGATAGACATCACTTTTACTCTGCAGGTGCTTCACCACCAGACCGGAGCGCTTCTTCACAATCTCCACCGCACGTTCAAACCGCTCAGGGATCTCTTTGGGTATGGTGATGAGAAACTCCACCCAGTCCTGATCCTTACTATAACCCAGCCGCTCCATATGATCCGCATAGTAGGGATAGTTATAGATCGTGGAGAGAGTGCTGATCTGGTCGAATCCCTCCACCAGCATGCCTTCATGATCAAGATCGGTGAAACCGAGCGGTCCGTGAATCTTCTTCATCCCTCTGGAACGGGCCCACCCTTCCGCTGCACCGAAGAGGGTATCCACCACCTCGTTGTCATCAATAAAATCGACAAAACCGAAACGGACATTCCGTTCATTCCATATCCCGTTTGCTTTGTGGTTGATGATGACCCCTATCCTGCCGACAATCTTATCATCACGCAGGGCCAGAAAATAATCGGCATCACAGTGATCGAACGCCGGGTTCTTTGTCCTGCTGAGCGTGGTCCGCTCATCGTATATCAATGGCGGAACAAAATATTCGTTGCCCTCATAGAGATCTATACCGAACTGGATGAATTTTCTCAGATCATCTTTCGTGGTGACTTTGGTAATTGTAACTGACATTTTGTTAGAATTCTATTGATTTCCTCTGCTTGCCTGGTCCCTTCATGCTATTTTGACACAGACACAAAGATAATGATTTTTTTATTCTTCGATAATGAGAAATCCTATTCTTTCACCTTCTCTTTGTAAAGCTCCCATCTGCTGATTACCTTGCGGACGTAATTAATTGTTTCATCGCCCCTGAAATAACCGTTTTTGCTAACAGGATCGGTATAATATTGCTCCAGACGCTTCAGCTGGATAAATTTCTCCACATTGCCTTCCCACACATTCTGGTCTGCCTCATACTTCTCTGCCAGCGCCCTGGCATCAAACACATGCCCTATGCCCCCGTTATAGGCAGCCAGTGACATCTTCAGCTGCTCGGAAGGGTCATCGATGGTGCCGAAGATATTGAGCAGCTGCCTCAGGTACTCCGCCCCGGCACGTATGTTCATCTCCGGATCGAAGAGATGATCTCCGGCGACACCCAGAGAGGCAGCTGTTGCCGGCATCAGGCCCATCAGCCCGATGGCTCCCGCCCACGACTGACCCTCGGTATTGAATGAGGACTCCTGGTAAGAGAGTGATGCGAGCAGACGCCAGTCGATACCCAGGCGCCTTCCCTGCTGTTTGAAAAAAGGGTCGAAGGGTGAAATCACACCGGGACCCAGTATATCGGTGTAGGAAGGTCTGTCGCTCTCCAGATATCCTTTCGTCTCTTCAAAGTAGCGTTTGATAATACGCAGGAATACCGGCTCATCTGTTTTGTTCTCAAACCAGCTGTTGAGCGAGTCGGCCAGCAACGGCATATCTCTTCTCACCACCCACGATGAGCGCTGATCGAAGCTGACCTGCAGATCCACGTCGAGGTTCCTGAAATAGGTGTGATTAAGCCTGGCCAGATCAGCATCGGCCACGGTATAGCCGATCTCACCACGCGACACCATGCGGATCAGATCTTCCGTCACAATGGTATCACTGTCGGCAATATCGATAACGATACCACCACCGAGCTCATTGTTGAGGTTGACAATCCTGTCGCGGTACCTGGAACCTGCTGTCACCGTCACCTTTTTGCCGATCAGTCCGGTCACATCAGTGACCAGGGTGTCACCTCTTAAAGCCCGCTGTACCAGCACCTGGTGGGAGATCTGCTGCAGTCCGCAGTAGCGCACTGAATCCCTCAGGGCATTCGTCACAGGTATATTGTAGGCAATCACATCACCCCCGCCGTGTTGCAACATCTCCAGCATGCCCGCCGTATTAACGGCCACAATGATCTCAGGTACCAGATCATGCTCCCTGCAAAATTCGCGAATCAGATCGTAATGATAACCCATCGGCTGATCGCGATAGATGAAATAGGAGGTGGAGGTGTTGAGTGTAAGCACACGCAGGGTATCACGCTGCAGTATCTGAGGGAAATCATACCCCTCACCGCTCTCTTTCTCTACCCCGCGGCAGGAAGTCAGCAAAAGCAACAGGGCCAGCATGGCTTTAATGGCTTTGGTTACACTGTTCATACTTTCCATCGTCGTTTAAACAGGGGCAAAGATACAAAAAAAGATCAATTACAATTCAGGTATCTATTTTATACTCACATATTTGTGAAAAAATAAAATTATCTCTATTTTTGTGATAATCAATTTTGTAAACCGGAACAGAGCAGAGGTCATGAAACAGTTACTGATACCAATTCTCTTTTTCCTCTTTTTCGGTGTTTCTAACGGTGTGATTGCTCAGGATGCAAACTGGCGCGTGTTTGTAGAGCAGCTGGCCGAACAGGAGGAGATGAACGAAACCGCCATTGAAAAGATGTATGAGGAGTTGCTTCAGCTGGAGAGCAACCCCATGAACCTGAACAGGGTGACGCGAGAGCAGCTTGAACGTTTTCCGCTCCTGTCGCTCGAGGAGATCGCATCGATCACCTCTTTTCTGGAGAAAAACAGACCCCTTTATACCGTTTTTGAGTTGAGGAACGTACCCTATCTCGACATTCAGACGGTGGAAAGGATTCTCCCCTTCTTCTATGCGGATGTGACAGAGCTAAGAGAACCAGACGTAAAAGCTGCTGAGATGCTGCAGAGGGGGAAGCATGAGCTGCAGCTGCGTCTGGATAAAACGCTCACCCCGCGTGCCGGATACGGAGCATTTTCCGACAGCATCCTGGAACGCTACCCCAACCGAAAATACCGGGGTGAGGATTTCTACCACTCACTCCGGTACGCATTCCGCTATCGCGACAAGATAGAGATGGGGTTCACCGCCGAGAAAGATGCGGGAGAACCCTTCTTCAGAAACGATTATCCCAAAGGGTACGATCATTACGGCATGCATCTCATCGTTCGTGACGCGGGCATACTCAGGACACTCGCCCTGGGCGATTACAGGCTCTCATTCGGGCAGGGGCTGGTGCTGAACAATGATTTCATGGTGAGCAAGGCGTGGAGCGCAGATAATATTGCCCGTCGCACGTTACAGCCGAAGCGACACTTCTCCACAGCCGAGAGTGGCTTTTTCAGGGGTGCGGCAGCACTCATCGGCATCGGCAATATCTCCGTCACCACCTTCTACTCCAACAGAAAGATCGACACCAACCTCTCTGACGATGGACAGATCACCTCCTTCAAAACAGATGGTCTCCATCGTACTCCGCTGGAGCTGGAGAAGAAAAAGAACAGCCGGGAGCAGGTGGCGGGAGGCAATATCAACTACCGGAAGAACCGCTTTCAGGTGGGTGTAAGCGCATTGTACCACTGGTACAACCGGATGTATGCACCCACACAGAGGGAATACAATCTTTACTACCTGAGAGACTCGGCAAACCTGAATGCCGGCATCGATTACTCCTGGCAGCTGCCGGGGCTGCTCCTCGCAGGGGAGACGGCGATCTCAAAAAATGGTGCGGCGGCCACCATCAACATGGTGCAATACCGCCCCTCGCCGGGTCTCTCCTTCACGTTGCTGCACCGTCATTATCCCATCTCATACAATGCCCTCCATGCAGAAGCCTTCTCCGAAGGGAGCAGCATCCGCAATGAACGGGGTCTTTTTCTCGGCACGCTCTTTTCTCCCTTCGCCCGCTTCACGGTGAACAGCTATATCGACTTTGTGCACTACCCCTGGTTGAAATTTGGGGTGGACACACCATCGAAAGCCCTTGACTATTATCTCCTGGGGACATACACCTTCACGCGTAACACCCAGGCGGAGCTGCGCTACAAGTACAAACAGAAAGAGAAGAACATGCGCTATCCCGATGAGCAGTCCACATCGGTACTGCCCTATGCCACACGTAAATTCCGTGTACGCTTCTCACACACAATGCAGAACGGATGGAGCTTCCGCACTACGGGCGACATGGCACACTACAAGGAGAAGCCCTTTGATGCCGAGAAAGGATACATGTTATCGCAGAATATAGGCTACAGGGGCAGAAAAAATTTCGCGACAGATGCCTTCCTGGCCTTCTTCGATGCCGCGAGCTATAGCGCAAGGCTCTACTCCTACGAGCGGAACCTGCTGAGCACGTTCTATATGCCCTCCTTCTACGGACAAGGGATCCGCCTGGCGCTCTCCGTGAAATATGACATCAATCCCTCACTCACTGCCTCATTCAAAACAGGGCATACCCACTACCTCAACCGCGACACCATCGGCAGCGGCACAGAGCAGATCGACGGGAAGAGCAGAACAGATCTCTACCTCTATCTGAGATGGAAAATCTGAGAACTGAGATGGAGATCAGTAGAAGGTTCAATCATCACTGCAAGCAGAGAGATATCAATTGTTTTTTGTACTTTTGACCTCAAATAGAAAAAAAATATGGCGCATCCTCTCCTGCAAATAGACTCACTCACAAAAAGCTTCGGCGACCTGCTGCTCTTCAGCGATATCTCTTTCGGCATCGCCGAAGGTGATAAGATAGGGCTGATTGCCAGGAACGGTTCGGGCAAGACCACCCTGCTGAACATTATTGCAGGGAAGGAGTCGTACGACGGCGGGAGGGTGGTCTTCCGCAACGACATACGGTTTGCCTACCTGGAGCAGTCGCCTCAGTTCGACCCGCAGATGACCGTGCTGGAAGCCTGCTTCAATGCCGACAACGAGACAGTGAAGCTGATAGCCCGCTACGAAGAGATCATCTCCTCCGGAGCGCATGAGGGGCTCGATGAGGTGCTGATGCAGATGGATATGCAGAAAGCGTGGGATTACGAACAACGCATCAAGCAGATCCTGTCGCAGCTCAAGATCACCGATTTTCATCAGAAGACCGGCGAGCTCTCCGGCGGACAGGTGAAGCGTGTGGCGCTGGCCAACGTGCTGATCAGTGAGCCGGAGCTGGTGATCATGGATGAGCCTACCAACCACCTCGATCTGGAGATGGTGGAGTGGCTGGAGGAGCACCTCAACCGCAACAGGATGAGCCTGCTGATGGTGACGCACGACAGGTACTTCCTCGACCGTATCTGCACACAGATACTGGAGATAGACGAGCAGCAGCTCTTCTCCTACAAAGGCAATTTCTCCTACTACCTCGAGAAACGGGAGGAGCGTGTGATGGCGCAGAACACAGAGATGGACCGTGCCAGGAACCTGATGCGCAAGGAGCTGGAGTGGATGCGCCGCCAGCCGCGTGCACGGGGCACCAAATCAAAGTCACGCATCGATGCCTTTTATTCGCTGGAAGAAAAAACAGCACAGAAGGAGGATGGAGGAAACATCCGCCTGCAAGCCAAAGGATCCTATATCGGCAATAAGATTTTTGAAGCGCAGCATGTAAGCAAGCGGTTTGGTGATGTCGTCATCACCGAAGATTTCAACTATATCTTCACGCGTTACGAGAAGATGGGCATCGTGGGAAACAACGGCACCGGCAAATCGACCTTCGTGAAGATGTTGCTGGAGGAGGTGAAGCCCGACAGTGGCAGCTTCGATATCGGGGAGACGGTCCACTTCGGCTACTACAGCCAGGATGGGCTGCAGTTCAACGAGCAGATGAAGGTGATTGATGTGGTGCAGCAGATTGCCGAGGTGATTGACATGGGCAACGGCAACAGGCTCACCGCCTCACAGTTCCTGCAGCATTTCCTCTTCGCACCGGAGAAACAGCATAACTACGTCTACAAGCTCAGCGGCGGCGAGAAGCGGCGGCTCTACCTCTGCACCGTGCTGATCACCAACCCCAACTTCCTTGTGCTCGATGAGCCCACCAACGACCTGGATATCATCACACTCAACATCCTGGAGGAGTACCTGAAAGGATTCAGGGGATGTCTCATCGTCGTGTCGCACGATCGTTTCTTCATGGACAAGGTGGTGGATCATCTGCTGGTGTTTCACGGTGATGCCCGGATACAGGATTTCCCCGGTAACTACACGCAGTACCGCGAGTGGAAACAGATCGATGAGAAGAGAGAGCAGCAGGAGAGGAAGCAGGCCGAAGTGAGCAATACAGCCAAAGCCCTTTCTGAACAGCATCAGTCCAGAAAAGAGGAGAAAGCAAAGCTCACCTTCAGTGAGAAACGGGAGTTCGAAGCACTGGAGAAGGAGATAGCCCAACTGGAAGAAGAGAAGAAAGTCATCAGCGATGCGCTCTCCTCCGGTGAGCTGCCGGCGAACGAGCTGATGCAGCAATCGAGCCGCTTCTCGGAGATCATGAAGCTGATCGATGAAAAAACTATGCGCTGGCTTGTACTGAGTGAGAAAACAATTTAGAAAGGTTTTAAATAGCTATCTGTTAACTGTTTGATTTTACATGATTCCGGAAAATGATTACTTTTGTGGTTAATCAGAATTGAACAACCAAACAGTTAAAATATTCATTATGAAGAGTGTAAAAGGAACCCAAACCGAACTGAACCTGCTTAAATCTTTTGCAGGTGAATCACAAGCCAGAATGCGCTACACATTCTATGCGAAAGCAGCAAAAAAAGAGGGGTATGAGCAGATCTCCGCAATTTTCCAGGAGACAGCCGACCAGGAGATGACACATGCCAAGCGTATGTTCAAATATCTCGAGGGAGGCATGGTGGAGATCACTGCATCCTATCCTGCCGGCATGATCGGCACCACGGCTGAGAACCTGAAGGAGGCTGCTGAAGGAGAGAACGAAGAGTGGACAGACCTTTATCCCCATTTTGCCGCAGTGGCCGAGGAGGA
>JAAYGM010000154.1 GCA_012727735.1 Bacteroidales bacterium
TACTGGCTTATCATATCGCCGTGGTAAAAGGATGTGACGTGGATCAGCCACGCAACCTGGCAAAATCGGTTACGGTTGAATAGACCGCCGGAATTGATCGACACCCCTTGTTTTTCCATCAGACCGGACAGCCTTCATGCTTCTGTGGATTTTCTGTTATTTACACCATCCTGCCGGGCTGGAAAAAATGCATAAAAGAGCTTTAATTATTGTTTTCTGCGTGAAGAATATTGAAATTGTGATTATCTTTGGGTGGTTATTATTCAAAACTTATTCATGTTATTATTTCAACGACTGAAACAATAATTCTTCCCTGAAATGGATTCAATTTATTTAATCATTGTCATCATTCTGTTAGGCTTGGCAACGTTAGACCTAATTGTGGGTGTATCCAACGATGCTGTTAACTTCCTCAACTCAAGTATCGGCTCCAGGGTAGCTCCCCTCTGGGTAATTTTCACCGTCGCCTCTATTGGTGTATTGGTTGGTGTATTGTTTTCCAGCGGGATGATGGAGGTAGCCCGAAGCGGTGTCTTCTATCCTGAGAAATTCACCTTCCCGGCAATTATGATTCTGTTTCTGGCGGTGATGCTCACTGATGTGATCCTGCTGGACCTGTTCAACACCTTCGGGCTGCCCACCTCCACGACTGTCTCGCTGGTGTTCGAGCTGCTGGGAGCTGCGGTGGCAGTGGCGCTCTTCACGTTATGGACCACGGAGACCGGCGAACAGCTGGGTGATTTCATCAACAGCGGAAAGGCACTGGCGATTATCTCGGGGATCTTTATCTCTATAGCCATTGCATTCATTGTGGGAAGTATCATCATGTATTTTTCCCGTTTGATCTTCTCCTTTAATTACGGGAAGACTTTCAGATTCCTGGGGGCGATCTGGAGCGGACTGGCACTTACGGCGATCACCTATTTTGCCATTTTCAAGGGGTTGAAAGGAAGTGTGCTGGTCACGGCGGAGACGCTTGCCTACCTGGAGACCAACATGGCTACAACCCTTCTGTACACCTTTGTGGGATGGACGGTGCTGATGGCGCTGCTCCAGCACATTTTCAGGGTGAAGATATTGAAAATAATCGTACTTGCCGGAACGGCCGCACTGGCGATGGCTTTTGCCGGTAACGACCTGGTCAATTTCATCGGTGTCTTTATGGCCGGTTTTGACTCCTTCAAGATTGCCAGTGAGGTGGCAGCTTCAGGCGGCAATATCAACACCCTCTACATGGGTGACCTGGCACAACCAGTTGTCGCCAACATAGGGTGGTTGCTGGGTGCAGGTATCATCATGGTGCTGGCGCTCTGGTTCTCCAAGAAATCGAGATCCGTAACCGATACAGAGGTGAACCTGGCACGCAAGGGTGAGGGGATTGAACGGTTCTCCTCTTCGCCTTTATCGCGCTCAATCGTCAGAAGCAGCCTCAACTTCAGCAAGACAATTGATCAGGTAACACCCGCACCGGTAAAAAGATTCCTGGAAAATCGCTTTGAACCGATCGCACTGGAAAACAGTGCATCGTTCGACCTGATCCGGGCTTCCGTCAACCTCACCATTGCTGCGCTGCTGATCTCACTCGGTACATCATTAAAGCTGCCGCTCTCCACCACCTACGTCACCTTTATGGTGGCCATGGGCTCATCGCTGGCTGACCGTGCCTGGGGACGAGAGAGCGCAGTCTACAGGATCAACGGGGTGCTGACGGTGGTCGCCGGATGGTTGCTGACAGCCCTGATCGCCTTCTCCGCATCACTGATCATCGGCCTGTTCCTTGCGTGGGGAGGGAAGATTGCCATTGCTGTCATGGTGTTGCTGGTTGGCTTTCTCCTCTACAAATCAGGCAGAATGCATACGAAAAGAAAGAGCAAGGAAGAACAGCTGCAGAAAGTACCTTCCAGTGAAGTACAACTGGTCACCTCATGCAATGAGGATGTACGACTTGTACTTGAAAAAACACTGAGCATCTATAAAAGTGTGCTCGACGGACTGAGGGATGAAGACCGCAAAACGGTTAAAAAAGCGATGACCGAAGCGTATGACCTGTATGATAAGTTCGGCGATAAGCGTACCTATGAGGTGGTTCCCACCATTGAAAAGATGCAGATGAACGCCCTGGATCTGGAGCAGGAGTATGTGCAGCTGGTAGATTACTCCTATGAGATAACCAAATCGCTGAAAGCAATTACGGAATCAACATTTCGCTATATAGACAACAACCACACTGCTTTCACCAAAGAGCAGCTGGATGATCTGAGGACGATCTTTAAGATTCTCACTGAAGCCTTCGACAGTTATAACCAGATGGACAGAGAGGGAAATTACAGCCAGTTCTCTAAGGTGACCGCCATGCGTGATATCATCTTTGAACTCTACTCAAAATTGAACAAACGGCAGATTAAACGCGTGAAAGCAAACGAATCGACCACCCGCAGCAGTATTCTTTTCCTGAACCTGGTGAATGAGTCAAAGATCATCACCCTGCAGTCGAGCAATCTGATGAAATCACACCGCAATTTCAAGGAGAATTATGCCAGTACGGGGCCTGAATTGAACGCCAAGGCACTGTTAAAAAAGATTACGCTGAATTTATAGAACAGATGATTTCTCTGCAATGATAGTCTCTCTTATTGGTTACCAGATTTACACTGATTAGTTTAAAGAGAAGGAAAATGTTTAAAAGCCTGTTCCATATCTCTCAAATGGATTGTCCTGCTGATGCAATCGGTTTATCCCGATCTGATTATAGGTGCCATCGTGTTTGTGATCGGGGCCAGGGGAGCATTCAGAATACTTAAGCTGGCGGGTTAAATGTACATCGTATAATCCGGCTTTCAGCTCACGCAACAAAAAAAGTTTGCCGGCAAGGGCAAACTCTTTTTTACCAGGGATGCATATCATGTTCACTTCTGCAGCAGACTGATATTGAGTTTCTCATTTTTCATCAGATCTACATGCAGGGAAACAGGTTCGTAAGAGATCAGCTCCACCACCATTTCGTACCTGCCGGGTTTTACATCCCTGATAGAGAAGTTACCGTCCAGATCTGAGTAATATTTTTTACCGTCTACCACAATGGCAGCGCCTGCCAGTGCTTCTTTATTCTTTTCGTCTACAACTGAACCGGTCAGCTGCACCGCATGCACGTTTTCAACAAGGGCAACCGATTTGGATTCCTTTTCCTTTTTTTCATTATTGTCACCGGAGCCTGCGAAAACAGACAACGAGAGCAATAAAGAGGTTGCGATAACTACAACAGTTTTCATTATTATTTTCATTTTTTTGTTGTTTAATACGCACAAATGTAAGCACTTAATCGCTATAAACCTGTTACGTTTTGATGAAGTTTTTATTAAGTTTTTGAACCGGCAGAAAGAGGTGTCAGTATCTTTTTTCGTCCACCAGCTCACCTTTCTCATCCCACATCCGCCAGACACCGGTTTTTTTGCCGTTGTTGTAGTTCATTTCATAGCGCTGATTGCCCAGCTCATCCCAGATTCGCCATGTACCATGCTTTTGTCCGTTCCTGTATTCGGCTTCCGAGATAAGCTGCCCGGAGTTGTCATAGCTGCGCCACAGACCGTGCAGTTTTCCATCCTTGTAAGATCGGACCTCCTGGGGTTTGCGGTTTTCAAAATAGACGATATAGGGACCTTCGGGCATACCGTCACTGATCTGCATTTCAAGCTTCACCGTGCCATTCCCGTAATACTCCCTGTAGTCACCGGTGTAATATCTTGTCTGCGCTTTATCAGCGTAATAGAAGCCATTACTGAAATAGATGGCCGGATTTTTATGCTGCTGAACCTGCTGCTCCTGTGCTGATAAGAGAAATACCAGTGAGAGGAAAAATGAGATGATTCCTAAATTCTTCATACATTTATATTTATAAATCGGATGCATTATCCCGTAATGATTCCATTACGGGATAAGTTGCTCTTGTTCATTCAACAGTTTGGCTGTTTATTGAAACCAGGTCCAGGCAGAAATATCAAGCTTTCCATGCTGATAGGTTCCTGTAACTGTGGCTGCAATACCTTCAATCAGCACATTGGTTAGCGGACCGTCATTGGGCATATCAACCTGTTTGGCATATCCTTCCAGATAGACATTGGTCATGGTGGCTCCCGACTGCTTTTTAAACTGCAGGGCGATACCGGCAGGTGCGTTTTCGTGCGTGTTGACGGCTGTCAGATTCACTATTGAAGGATTGTTATTCACACCATCTGCTTCCACCACAGTTGAGAAATTATCGATGGTGTGCCTGACGTAAGCATTCGTCACCGTACCGTTCCATCCTTCTGTCCAGTCGATGGCATCATCTTCGTTGTTCTCGAGGTAGAGGTTCTCTACAGATACCGTACCGCCAAAGAACTCCACACCGTCGTCCGCACCGTTGATCACAGCGACGTTACTGATCTCGGTCCCTGTACCCACGGCATAAAGCGTTAAACCGTTGTATTCCGACTCTGTATTGATCTTGGCTCCCGAACCTTTGATGACAAGAAAATTAATTTTTCCTGAATTATCGGCATCGTTGGTTCCTCCATATTTAAAGTTTCCCACTTCGGCAGTGGCATTCACGCCGGCAGTGGTGGTGGCTCTGCCACAGATGGTCAGTCCACCCCAGTCCTGCGGTTGTGCATTGGGAGAGGTCATGATCACCGGTTTATCGGATGTACCCAATATCTCAATCTGTGCTCCCATCATCACGGCAATGTAGGTCTCTGTTTCCTGACCCTGAGAGGCACTGGCAATGATCTGCGTTCCTGCAGGCACTGTCAGTCTGGTCCCTTCGTTCACAATAAACTGTCCTGTTAACCTGTAGCTTGTGCCGGCATTCAGCGTATAATTCTCTTTCAGCACACCTTTCATTTCACCTTTTTCAAGTAGTTCCACGACAGGATCATTCTCCCGGATCGATTCCTCGCTTTCACAACCTGTGAAAATAAACAGTGATGTGATCATCACTAAGAACCCTGCTAATAAAACATTTTTTTTCATTTTTCTGATGTTTAATAAAGTTGTCAACCTAGTTGTTTTAAAATATATATTTCACTGATAATTGAATATTTACCCCTTTCCTGGAGGACTCCACCACATGATTCTCTTCAACGCGTGTGTTCAGATCCTTCAGCTTCTGCATCATTTTCATCTCCGGGTTAAGCAGATTGCGCGCAACCATTTTCACCGAGAGATGATCGGTGAGCTGTTTACTCAAAACGGCATCCAGTGAGACAAAACCTTTTTCAATGATCTCATCGTTATAGAGGTAATCCCTGTTAACTGCATCCTTGGGACTGCCCATTGCGAATATCCTGTCGGAAGCATAGTTGCCGGAAAGGCTGGCCAGCCACCTCTTTTGCTTGTTTTCGTAGCTGAGGGACAGGTTAGCGATCAAATCGGAGGCCCCCTGCAGTCCGGAAGTCGTTTTGTTATTGTACTGATAAGCTTCCAGCAGATCCTGCTCTACCCACATCTTTGTGCCGTTCAGGATCATGCGCACCACGTTATCTTCGGTTTTATAGAGGTTTAAGCGCGCCTCTGCTTCCAGACCGAATACATTGGCTTCCTTACCAGTGTTTGCATAAACCAGATAGCCTGCACCACCCGTCAGAGAAGATATATTGATGGGGTCACTGATATTCTTGTAAAAGGCTGCCACGGAAAGCAGTTCATCGGCCGTTTTAAAGTATTCCCACTTCATATCGGCATTCCAGTTTTCTGATGCTTTCAGCTCCGGTGTACCCTGGATGATGGTGCTGTTGGGCGAGGTATAGGCAAAAGGGGCGATCTCCTTGAACTCAGGCAGTGTGATGGTTTTGCTTCCCGAGAGACGCAGACTGTTTTTGTCGTTGAGTGCATATTTAATGTTGAAGCTGGGGTAAAATTGCTGGTATATTTTCTTTATTTCCGGTTCACGCAGCGGATCATCGTTATTGATATCCCACTGCAGGTCTATCTGATCCCGTTCGTACCGGACACCCACGTTCCCGTCCATGGCACCATAGTCGAAGCCAACTGTCGCATATCCGCCCAAGGCGTTCAGCGTTGCATGATAGATATCTGCAGGAATAGTTCTGATCTTTCCGCTGTCGAAAGAGGGAGAGGTGAAGATGGAGGTGATATCATCCACATTATCGTCCTCTTTTCGAACACCCATTAACTGAACACCCACAAACCGGTTGCTGAAGTCTCTCTGTTTATTGCGATAGTTGATGCCATAATTCAGATGATAGGAATGGCCCCCCAGGTGCAGATCAAGTTTGTTACGCAGATAACCGTTGAACTCTCTGTCGTCAATCTCCTGGCTCGATTTGCGGTTTTCGAAATCGGAGATGCGGTTAGAGAAATACAAAGTGTTGTTATTGAAACCGGTATAGGTTCTGATCCTGTTGGGTTCATCAGAGGCGACACTGTTGTAACCAACACCCCACTCCACCTTGCCGGTTTCCGATAAACGATGATCACCCAGCAGCTGATTGACAATAAGCATTGTTGTGATGGTATTCATATCGCGGGTGAAAAATGAGTCGGAGATCTCATCCATGTCAAACTTATATCCGCTTCCGTTCCTGCCCTGCTCATAAACATTATCGGTCAGTTTATTGATAAACAATAGATTATAGTTGATTTTGTTGTTTGTGTTAAACCGGTAGGCAAGGTTCAGCAACCCCGTCAGATTTTCATTGCTTGTCCATGATTCGGTATCGGAGAAATCAGAATAGACCGTATTGGAGTTGAATCGCTTATATACTCCTGTGGAGTGCGTGTGATCGCTTTTGTAAGAGAGGGTATAAAAGAGCGATAATGTCTTTTCCGACAGCTTGAACTCCTTGCCTCCGATAGCTGTCACTCCGAAATCTACAGGAAAATGCTTCCTCTGCGGATCCCACGATTGCCGTGTGATGGCATCTGCAAGATTTTGTCCACGTTGATAAAAGGTCATCAGTGCATTGCTCCTGTTGGGTGAGGCTTTGAAACCGCCAAAGACCCCTTCTCCCAGCACACTGCTGTTGATGCCTCCCTGCAGTTCCACTGAGAACTGATCGACAAATTCTTTCGAGATGATATTGATATTCCCGGCCGACTGATCGATGTATCCTTCCGGGTCGTAGGTCTTGCTGATACCCACATTCTGAATCACACCCGTACTGAAAAGCCCCGGGTCGATATTTTTCTTATCGATATCATCTGATGGTATCGGCAGATCATTCATGGTGGTCGACAGGTAACGGTCGCCCAATCCCCGGACAAACAGCTCGCCCGAACCCTCACTCTTTATCACCCCGGTGATCTTACTTGCAGCTGTTGCAATATCAGACACACCCTGCATCGACAGTTGTTGTGCTCCCACACTCTCGCGAATCACCGTGGCGTTCTTCTGGTCCATCAGCAGGATACGTTCCGATTCCCTGCGTGGAGTAGCTACTATCACCACCTCATCGAGGCTTACATTGTCAGTCTCCAACGCAATATTCAGGAAGGTCTCTTTTCCATCTTCCACCAGCACATTCGTTATCACGACAGGTTGATAAGCCACATAGGAAGATCTCAATGAATAGGTCCCATCTGCTACATGCTGGATTATAAAATTCCCGTCGAGGTCAGCCGCAGCACCGTTGGATGTTCCCTCCACAAGGACTGAAGCACCGATGAGCGGTTCGTTGGTCTTTGCATCTACAATGATCCCTCTGATGGTGCCTGTTTGGGAAAAACTGCCTGCCAGGGAAAAGAAGCAGAAGAGAATGATGAGTGATAACCGAAAATAGTTGTTTATTGGATTCATTTGCCGCAATAATCTGTATTATCTGATAGAAAGTCCTATCATCTTTTCGCGACAAAGGTCTGACATAAATGTTACAGAGCCGTTAAGAACCCATTACGTTATTGTTAAGATTTAAGCCAAAAAAAACGGGGCTTTCGGCCCCGTTAATTGTTGTTAGTATCTCATTTTCTTTTTCTTATTCTTTCCTCCGCTGTCATTCCCGTAGAATTTCTTTTTCCCCCGTTCCTGTCCGCTGTCATCCTGTGCTATCTGTACCATCAGCTTCCTTTCATCTACATACATCCCTTTGAACGTATTGACTACCTTCGATGCGAGATCTTCCGGTACCTCAAAGAAAGAGAAATTTTTCATCAGGTCAATTCTGCCTACCGGCACTTTCCCGGGTACATTATCGTTGATGAATCCCATGAGCGTTCCAGGATTCACTCCATCCATCTTTCCAATATTGATGAACAGGCGTGCATATCCTTTTTCAGCCTGACGTGCACCACCCTCCTGACGGTCACCTTTTCCGCGGAAATCATCCCTGCCTCTTCTGGAAGAACCCTCCTGCGGTGCATAGATCTCTTCTGCCTGCTGATAATATTCAATCAGACGATTGAATTCAAGCGATACGATCCGTTTGATGACATCTTCTTTCTCCAGCCAATCGAGCTTACGAAAAATTGAAGGGAGCAGTCGTTCAATCTCTGCTTCGTTCACTTTCACTTTCTCGATCTTGTCGACGAAGTTGAAAAGTTGCTTTTCACAGATGACATCTCCCTTGGGTATTTCACGTTTCTCAAATTGCTTGTTGATCATCTTCTCAATCTGCGCAATTTTACCCTTTTCCTTGATATGGATGATTGAGATGGATGTGCCTGTTTTTCCAGCCCTTCCGGTTCTCCCACTACGGTGTATATAGCTCTCCTGATCGTCGGGTATGCCGAAATTAATGATATGCGAAACATCATCCACATCCAGTCCCCGGGCAGCCACATCGGTAGCTATCAGCAGCTGGAGATTGTGATTCCTGAATTTAGCCATCACCAGGTCGCGTTGTGCCTGTGAGAGGTCGCCATGCAGCGAATCGGCATCGTAACCGTCCTGCATCAGCTTATCGGCAATCTCCTGTGTCTCTTTCCTTGTACGACAGAAGACAATACCATATATATTGGGGTAGTAATCCACAATTCTTTTGAGCGCGAGGTACTTATCCTTTGCGTGTACCATGTAATAGAGATGCCTTACGTTAAGGGCTCCTTCATTTTTTCTGCCGATGGTGATCTCAACCGGATCGCTCATGTACTTCCTGGTAATTTTCTCAATCTCCTTCGGCATGGTTGCGGAGAAAAGCAGCATGCTACGCTCCTCGGGCAGATGAGAAAGAATCTCATCAATATCTTCAGAGAAACCCATGTTCAGCATCTCATCTGCTTCATCAAGCACCATGGTGTGCACGTCGCTGAGTGAAACTGTTCTGCGTTTGATCAGGTCGATCAGCCTGCCGGGGGTTGCCACGATGATGTGCACACCTCTCTTAAGCGTGCGTATCTGGCTGTCGATGCTCGATCCTCCATATACCGGAAGGATCTTGATATCCTGCACGTAGGTGGAGTAATCGGTCAGGTCACCCGCAATCTGCAGGCAGAGCTCCCTTGTAGGACAAAGGATAAGCGTTTGTGGAGATAACTGTTTTACGTTAATCTTCTGGATGATGGGGATACCGAAAGCAGCTGTTTTTCCGGTTCCTGTCTGTGCCAGTGCGATGATATCGCGTGTGTTGGCCAGCAGTTGAGGGATTACCTCTGTCTGTACCGGCATGGGTTGTTCAAATCCCAGTTCAGTAATCGCTTTCTGAATTTCGGGAATAACTCCGAGTTCTTCGAATGTTCTCATTTTTTATAAAATTTTTAATGTGTGGGTATTGATCTTTCTCCTTACTCCACACAACCATTCTATAAGGTCAGTTATTTGCCCGCAACGTTGTAATGCAAGTAGACTTGAATTATGAACGAATTGCTTGCCGCAAATAATCATAAAGATGAGAGAAAATTCAATGACAATCTGTGATTTTTTTTATGAAGATAACCTGTGTTCCTGTAGCGGATAAAAAATCACCTTTTTTAAAATCGGGTGCAAAGGTATGAAAATAAATCGAACTATTTCATTAACCTAGAGCATAATAAATTTATTTATGCTGCAACACGCATAAAAAAGTGCAATAAATGCAGAAATAGTATAACATTTGCTGAAAAGAAATCATCAGAACTGGTAGAGAAGGTATTTCCTCAACAGATTTCTTTTTCCGGTGGTTACCCGAAGCTCTTGCTCCAGGTAATTATCGACCGATCCATATTTCAGTTTTATATGATCTATCGCATAGTTGAGGTAGGACCTGTTCACCGAAAGCATGGCCGTCACGGCTTCCTGCATCGATTCTGAGAGGTTTCTCGCATCAATCTCAGCCTTTAGAGGATCGATATGCTCATTGGAAAGCATGTAATCCTGCTCGAGTGAATTTTGAGGAATACCAATGGCATATAAAATAAAATAGGTTGCCAATCCAATACCGTCTTTCCCAAGTGAACCGGTTAACAGCATGGGATAATTACTGTCGTTGGTCAGCAGGTCGAACAGTTCCCCGAACTGGGTTTTATGATTCTCCACGATGTTTACATACTCTTCCTGCACGTAACGGATGGCGTCACTCCTGTCGAAATGTTCTTCATTCATCTGCTCATCCAGCTTTTCTGCATCCATAGGCATCAACGGAAGCGCTACCTTGCGTATGGATGGATGAAGAAGGATGGGATAACGTCTTGCCGTTCTTTCGGAGCGGAAATCAATCACGGTCCTGATCCTTAATCTGCGTATTCTCTCCTGATCATAGAGAGTGGCATTGCTTAAATTGGCCGAACGATAAATCTGCCCCCATTTCATCTGCCGGTTATCGGTAGTGAAATAGCCACCTATATCGCGGAAGTTCTTGATGTTATCCATGTCGATCACCCTGTTGGCAACAACCCCTGAATAGACACCGGCGGTACGAAGAATAAAATATTCTCTCAATCCCGATCCGGTGGGGTTCACCCGCATCACCTGATCAGTAATTTTGGTGGAAGTGACCGGCGTGAAACTGGTGAGGTTACTATCGGTGAGGGAGGAATAGATATCTATATTACCCTCCTGATCGGGACTCACTTCCCATTTTAACACAAAATCCCCTTCTCTGTCCTTTTCAACTACAGAAGTGATTTTTACTGTTGACATGCAGGAGCTTGCGCCAATGATCAGTAATAATAAAATGAATATAGAATAGCGTTGCTTCACCATTTACTTTATTTAGAAACAAATGTACATAAAAGTTTGTTCTAAAATAAAACCAGGGAGAGGGTATTAACAATATATAATTATTCGTTTTTCTTTTTAATACTTTATTATTTAGCTATTTAATCATATGTTTTCATTCAATGAACCATTGTTGATAACTTGTGAAAGAAGTGTAAAAAGAAAATGACAATTAGAGTTGCAGAAGTGAAAAGTAATTTTCCCTATAAAAAATCTGAACCGGTGCAAATAAGTTAGGTTCTTTTTATGAAAATGTTTCATCTACTTTTCAACAGGAGAATCGCAACAAAAAAGAAATTAATTATTAACTTTGTTGTTTATGAACATCATTTGATAACTTTTATAATAAGTTATTTATCATGTATTTACAGATATTTTGATTGTTGATAACTGTTGATAAGCGGTGTTGTGAAGTTAATAAGGTGCACATCAAATTATTCGTGAAAAAATTCATTGACACTGTCAACATGCTATCATTATCATCATATATCTTTTCAAATTTTAAAACTATATAAATAATAAATAGATGATCAAAGAAGAAATCATTCAGCACATAAATAAACTCCGGAAAGAGAAAAACGCCATTATTTTGGCGCACTATTACCAGGAACCGGAAATTCAGGATATTGCCGATTTTGTGGGAGACAGTCTTGCCCTTGCTCAGTGGGCTGCAAAGACCACTGCCGATATCATTGTGCTCTGCGGTGTTCACTTCATGGGTGAGACAGCAAAGATACTGAGCCCCCTGAAAAGGGTCTTTGTTCCTGACCTTGCCGCCGGTTGTTCGCTGGCTGACAGCTGCCCCGCCGATCAGTTTGAGGAATTTATAAATGCACATCCGGATCATACGGTCATCTCCTATGTCAATACCACGGCAGCAGTGAAAGCGTTGACAGATATCGTGGTCACCTCAACCAATGCCAGGCAGGTGGTGGAATCACTTCCGGAAAATGAAAAAATTATCTTCGGACCCGATAAAAACCTGGGTGACTACATCAACAAGCTTACAGGCAGGGAGATGCTTTTGTGGGATGGTGTTTGTCATGTGCATGCACAGTTCTCCCTCGACAGGATCATCGCGTTGATGAAAGAATATCCTGATGCATTGATGCTTGCACATCCCGAATGTCCGAAGTATCTGCTGGAGATAGCAGATCATGTGGGTTCCACTTCATCTATTCTTAAGTTTGCCACCACTTCAGAAAAAAAACAGTTTATAGTTGCCACTGAAGCAGGTATCCTGCACCAGATGCAGAAGGAAAATCCCGACAAGCTTTTTATTCCTGCTCCGCCTGAAGATGCCACCTGTGCCTGTAATGAATGCTTTTACATGAAAATGAATACACTGGAGAAGCTCTATTTATGTCTGAAAAATGAGAGACCTGAAATTCTTGTCGATGAAGAGACAAGGGTAAAAGCAGTGAAACCGATTGAAAGAATGCTTGAGATCTCTGCCAGGTACGGCTTGTAAATAAGAAATCATTTACAGGCGGCAACGACAGTTAAGGGAACATCATGGCGGGTGCTGCAAGTGAACCTCTTTTTTTGTACCTTTGCATCCTTAAAATTTCAATTAACTGCACCAACTATTCTTTTTTGTCTGTAAGTTAAGCAGTTTAAAATAATAAAAATGGCTTTACAATGTGGTATCGTGGGACTTCCGAACGTAGGAAAATCCACACTTTTTAATTGTTTGTCCAATGCGAAAGCACAGGCGGCAAACTTTCCTTTTTGTACGATTGAACCCAACGTAGGTGTGATCACCGTACCGGATGAACGATTAAACAGGCTGGCTGAACTGATTCATCCGCATAAAATTGTGCCTACCACTGTGGAGATTGTTGATATAGCCGGGTTAGTGAAAGGTGCCAGTAAAGGTGAAGGTCTGGGCAACAAGTTCCTCGCCAATATTCGTGAGACCGATGCCATATTGCATGTCTTGCGCTGTTTCGATGATGAGAACGTGACACACGTAGACGGGCATATTGATCCTGTGAGAGACAAGGAAATCATTGACGCTGAACTGCAGCTCAAGGATCTGGAAACGATTGAGGCACGTATCAAGAAAGTGGAAAAACAGGCGAAGACAGGTGGGGACAAGGAGGCCAGGCTTGCTTTCGAAGTATATTCCAGAATAAGAGAGGTACTGTTACGGGGTGAGTCGGCACGTACGGTCACTTTTGATACAAAAGATGAAACAAAGGCTGCCTATGAACTCTATCTTCTGACGGCAAAACCTGTGATGTACGTGTGTAACGTGGATGAAGCAAGTGCTGTTAACGGAAACAGCTATGTGGAAGCGGTTCGTGAAGCTGTGAAGAATGAAAACGCCGAGATTTTGGTTGTAGCTGCCAAGATTGAATCTGAAATAGCTGAGTTTGATACCTATGAAGAGCGGGAGATGTTCCTGAATGAGATTGGGTTGGAGGAATCAGGCGTGAGTCGTCTGATTAAATCAGCTTATAAGCTGCTGAATCTGCAGACATTCCTTACAGCCGGTATTCAGGAAGTACGTGCATGGACTTTTCAGAAGGGATGGAAAGCACCGCAATGTGCCGGTGTGATTCATACCGATTTTGAAAAAGGATTTATCCGGGCAGAGGTGATCAAATATGATGACTTTGTTACCTATGGATCGGAAAGTGCCGTGAAAGAAGCCGGAAAAATGAGTGTAGAAGGGAAAGAATACATCGTCAGGGACGGCGATATCATGCATTTCCGTTTTAATGTCTGATACTGTATAAAACAAACGATGATGGATACCACTGAAATATTCGGCTACCTGGCCATGACTTTCCTTGTTGTCTCTTTTCTGCCCACACAGGTGAGAAAAGTGAGGATGATTAACCTTGTTGCCTGCGCGTTGTTTATCGTCTATGGGGTGCTTTTGGGCTTCAAATGGCCACTGATAATTTCCAATGCGGTGGTCTGTCTCATTCAAATTTATCACCTCTTCTTCTTGAAGAAGAGAGGCTGATACCGGGTATCAGCCGGCCACATTTGTTTGAATACCCAGCTCCCCTACCCTGCGGGCAATTTCGCGCAACACCTCAAGAGGCGCTTTTTCAAGCTCTCTGGCGGGCGTTTCCCTGTCAATGGTGTAGATCATCACCTCGCGTGGACGGAGTGCTCTGACGAGCTGCAACCAGGCTGATACCTCCTCTTCGGTGGTGTTGTCCACCACACTCCCTTCAAACCGGCCGCGAAGGAACATCGATTGCAGAATAAAATCACCCTCAAACAGGCTGTATCGCTCCACCTGCTGATTTACGCTGTAAGTGGCCGCGTTGGGGCGGTCGATACGGCGTGCTGTCTCGTCAAAGGCGGAATCAAGTTTCAGGATGGGGTTGTCCACTTTTTTCATTGCATCGAACACCTCTTTTTTGTTGAGATGCAGTCCATTCGAGAGCACACTGATTCTGGATTGAGGAAAATAGCGGTCCCGTAGCTGCAGCGTGTCACCAATGATTCCCTCAAACTCCGGGTGCATCGTCGGTTCTCCGTTTCCTGCAAAGGTAATCACATCGAGCTTAGCACCCTCATCCTGCAGTGACTGCAGCTTATCCTGCAGTGCAGCGCGTACATTATCGCGGTCAGGTAATTTTGTTTTGGTACGGAAATCCCTGTTGAACCCGCATTCGCAATAGATGCAGTCGAACGAGCAAAGTTTGCCGTCATAGGGCAGCAGGTTAACCCCCAGTGATGTTCCCATTCGTCGGCTGTGAACGGGACCATAGACTATTTCGTGAAAAAGAATCGTCATAAATATAGAATTAAGCATTGAGAACGAAGCATTGAAAGCAAAAATCTTACCGTTGCACTTTCAAAGCCTATTTTTAAATAAACTGATAGCTGAAAGCTTACCCTAAAGAACCGAACACTGAGTCATAACCAGGATAGTATTCCTTCAACACCAAAACCGATCAGCAGGTATCGTAAAAATTTGCCGATGGTCATGGTAATCATTACCACGGTACTATTGGCTCGCATAAAGCCCAGTGCTACCAGCATCGCATCACCTACCACAGGAAGAAAGCCGAAAAATCCCATCACAGCACCTTTGCCATGAAGCCATTGTATTGTTTTCTCCAGTTTCTCCGGTTTGATCTTAAGCCATTTCTCCAGCCATTTCACATTGCCCAGGCGTCCCAGATAATAGCAGGTGCCCCCCCCTGCGGCATTGCCTATGGTGGCGTAAAGGATGCATTGCCAGATATCCATTCCCGATGCAACCAGCGCGGCAAAAACCACTTCTGAACTGAACGGCAGCACTGTTGCTGCCAGAAAGGATGCAATCAGCAATCCCCAGTAACCATATTCCGCAAATCCGTCAAGCATGGCGATCAGTGGGCTACAAGCCAGTTCTCCCCTGCTCCCAGGTCTGTTTTCAGCGGGACACTCAGCTTACAGACATTTTCCATCTCCTCTGTTACAATTTCCCGGAGTGCCTCCAGCTCATCGGGTACCACATTGAAGTTCAACTCATCATGCACCTGAAGGATCATTTTTGATCTCATCCTTTTTTGTTGGAGCTTGTCGAAAATGCGTATCATCGCTGCCTTGATGATGTCAGCCGCACTACCCTGGATGGGCGCGTTAATGGCATTACGTTCGGCATAACCACGGACGGTGGCGTTGCGGGAGTTGATATCTGCCAGAAATCGCTTGCGGCCGAAGATCGTCTCCACATAACCCTTCACTCTTGCGTTGGTGATGCATTCGTCCATATAACGCTTTACA
>JAAYGM010000155.1 GCA_012727735.1 Bacteroidales bacterium
GGCCAGTCCCGCCCCCTCACTCACACCCGGCCTTTACATGCTGGGGTCGAGCAGCGGTGGGGTGCAGTTCGCACTGGAGAAAGGGCTGGCTTTTGTATTTGCAGCGCAGATAAATGCTGAGATGGCTGTGCCGGTGATGAACCACTACCGGAAGCACTTCAGACCATCAAAATACTACAGCGAGCCCTGCAGCATGCTGTCGATAGGTGCTTTCGCGGCGGAGACGACGGAGGAAGCGCAATATCTGGCTGCCCCGGCACTGCTGATGTGGACCATGCTGGCAACAGGAAAAAAGATCACTGCCTACCCTACACTGAAGGAGGCGAACAACTACCCCTACACCCTGCAGGAGGCTGCCATACGCGACCAGCAGAGGGACAAGTTCGTGATCGGCACAGCGGGAGAGGTGGCGGAGAGACTGTGGGACTGGAAGAAGAAGACACAGGCTGATGAGATCATCCTGGTGGACAGCTATCCGGAGATGAATGCCCGCAGGAAAGCCTACACCCTTTTATCGAAAGAGTTCGGGCTTATATAACCAGCAGTTTACACACATTGTAAAACGTTTATTTGGGAGTTTGCTCATTGGATCATTTCCGTGCTGTCACGAAAAGGATCAGAACGGATAGCCGATGGCGAAGTGGAAGGCAAAATCGCGGCCGAAGTCGGGCTTGAAGATGGTCCATCGTGAACCCTCGGGCAACGCGGGGTTGTGCGCTTTCATACCACCATCCAGGCGGATAAGAAGGAAGTTGAGGTCGAACCGCAGACCCACACCGTAGGCAACAGCCAGCTCCTTGTAGAAATCGTTCCACTGGAACAGTCCGTTTGGCTGCTCCACATACTCCCTGATGGTCCAGATATTCCCTGCATCCACAAAGCCGGCCAGCTCAATAAGCCTGGAGACCTTGCGGCGGTACTCCACGCTAAAGTCAAGCTTCACATCACCCACCTTGCGGCCGAAGTCATACCCCGTGGAGTCGCGGCTGTAGGAACCGGGACCCAGCGTGCGGGTGCTCCATCCCCTGACACTGTTGGCACCGCCGCCAAAGTAGCGCTTCTCGAAGGGGAGGATGGTGGAGTTACCATAGGGATAAGCCAGCCCGAAAGCAACATGGGCCGCGAGGGTGCGCTTGTCATCGATGGGATAGGTGGGTGCAAAATCAATGTCTCCCTTCACGTACTCCGAATAGGGAAGACTGAAGAACTCATGAAATCCGTTATCGTTCAGATCACCACCACCCAGGCTCGTAGCGATGCGGGGCAGCCAGCCGGCCACCTCTATGCCGGTGCGGATGCGGAACGGTATTGTGGGCATGGCCCTGCGTCTGCCGACGAGGTTGTAGTTGGTGTAGGTGACGTTGTAGGCACTCCGCACGATCAGCTGCTCGTCGTAGCTATATCGCAGGATGGGGTTAGCCTCCTCGCTCAGGTAGAGATCCTTAAAGCGTTGTGACGACCAGGGCATACGCACGTAGGTGACGCCCACAGGCTCCAGCACATGCAGCAGCTTCCACTCCATGGAGGACCACTGGAAGCGGGTGGAGAGGTTGAAGAACTGACGGAAGTACTCCGGCCGCTTCTGGAAGTTGGCACCGATGGAGAACTCAGTGGAAGCAGAGGCCTGGTCCTGCAACTGTTTCATCACCCAGGGCAGCAGCAGCTGCGGGATGGAGAGAAACGCCTCCGCACCATACTCGTAGTAGCTGTTCTCCAGCAGGTCGAGGCTGTCGGTAGCACGGATGAACTCATAGGCGGCATTGAACCGCAGGCGGAAGGTCTCTCCCCCCTTTAAAAAATTGCGGTGCTCATAGGTGATGTTGCTGGCCACACCCAGGTCACCGGCCGAGTTGGTGCCGTCCACACCGAACTGCATATAATGCAGGTTGCCCGGATAGAGGGTGATGCGGGAGTCTATCAGGCTGGAGTCGTTACGCTCCGTTGGCAGCATGTTGATGGTTGTCTGGTTCACCGGCCCCATGCCATTGAGGGAGGAGTAGGTGCGCTCCACGATCCTGTCGGAGTAGAGTCTTCCGGGGCGGATGAAGGTGTTGTAATAAACCGCTTTGGGCAGGAGGAACCGTTCTTTCTCCGAGATGATACGCAGCCCGCGGTACTCTGTGGTGTCGAGCCGGTGATGCCCGGTGGAGTCGTTGATCACCGCATCGGACACACCGTTGATCACTGTCACATTGCCTATGTTATACTGCTTGTGCAGGGTGCTGTCGGTAGGGTTGTTGAGTGCCAGCGTGACATCGACCTGATGATCACCCACGGTGGTGTCGGCAAGGAAGTAGAAGTTTTCTTTCAGGAAGTTGTAGTAGCCCCTGTTGCGCAGCAGGGTGGTCATCCGCTCCCTCCCCTCCTCAATCACCGAAAGATCGAAGATATCATCCTCCTTCATGATCTCCAGCCGACGGCCGGTGTTCAGTATGTTGTGGATGGTGGTGTCGGCAGAGCGGATGGTATCGCGGAAGGAGCGTATGCGGTGCGGCTGATGACCCGTCACATCGAAGGTGATGTGCGCCTTCTTGTCGGCCTTCACCACAGTGGTATCCACCTCGGCATTGAGGTAGCCCTTGTTGTTGAGGTGCAGACGAATCTGCTCGGCCGAGATCTCGCCCAGCTGTTCGTTGTAGAGCACCGGCGGCTCGCCATACCTGAGCAGCTGGCGATTGAGCCAGGTGGAGTCGTTGTTGGGAATGTTGTACATATGCAACTTATACTTCCCGACGATGGGTATGGAGGAGTTAGGTTTCTGCCGCAGGTAAGGCTTCAAATCGGACCCGCTGATACCGCTCACGTCGGAATTGATATTCACCTTGTTGAGCAGGTAGCTACCTTCGGGCACCTTCTTCGTCGCATCACAGGCGGCAAGCAGAAGCAGAGACAGCAGGAAGAAAATATATTTTTTCATACGATCGTTCTATTCTTTATCCTCTCTTTTCTTTATAAACCGGAAATCGAAAAGCTCACGGAAGCTCTTCGCCTCCTTGGTGACCACCACTCCTATCCCCTGCGTTGTGGGTGTACGGCGGTAGAAGCGCTCGTTGGCACGATTGAACGCCCTGATCATGAACCAGTTGTTGATATCATACTCCAGCTCAAACTCACCCATGAATGCCTGCTGGGTGGCCAGCATGCTGTTGTCGCCGTAACTCAGGTTGGTGGTGATGCGCAGGCGGTCGTTCAGCAGACGGGTGGATACATCCACACCCATCCGCACATTGTCGAGGGTGCCATCCACCGACTCAAGGTTGGTACTGATGGACCAGTTGTCGTTCAGGGCGCTGGCGAAGAGCGCATCGAGGCCACGCGCAAGGGTGTTGGAAGCGAACTTGGTGAAAATCGATGAGCCGAAATTCATCTGTGGCGTTCCTTCCGAGGGAATGAAGCTGCCCGTGGTGGCAAGGTAGGCGAACTGCAGGATCTTGGTCTCCTCATTGTTGATAAAGCTATTCACCCGTTGTTGTATGTCGCTGGAGCTCTCGGGCAGCTCAATATCATACTGCAGGTCCATCGCCTCCAGGTCACCCCTGATCTCCAGCAGGGCGTTCACCGCCACGCGCGTGTTGGCCAGCTCGGTGCTGAAGGTGGGACTGAGTGCGGCCAGGTCAGCCTTCACCGGCAGGTAGGCGGTGATATTAAACTGGGTGTTGAGGGGGTCACCTTCCATGGTGAGCCTGCTTCCCTCACGAATACGGAAGTCAATGGTGCGGAGGCTCTGCATGTTATAGTGGAACTTACCCTCACTGATGACATAATCGCCGTAGATAAGTACGGGAGGTGTTGACTTGGAGTTGAAGTTGATATTGAGCTCACCCTCACCGCTCACCTCGAGTGCATTGCCGGTGGTGGGATCAAGCATCACACCTGCCGTGAGCAATGGTGTAAGGTTCACCGTCGCCCGCATCACGATGGGGATACCACTGGAGAGTCGAGATACAGGCTTCTCCTTCTCACCGTTGTCCTTCCGCAGGAAGGAGAGTGAGTCGTTCTCCTGCGGCGTGTTGATATAGACCACACCACTGTATTCTGCAGCTTTGGCTGTCTGCGGCAGCACTACCGTCACCTCCGACTTGCTCGTGCTGGTGAGGAAGCCGTCGCCGTAGATGCCCGTAGGGGAGCCGGTAATATTGAGGTTGCCCGACAGCTTGAGGTTACCGTAAGCCATCATGTCGGTACGGTTCTCATTGTTGAGCAGCATGAAATCGTCCATCTCGATGCCTGCATTGTAGACCATCCCGCCAAAGTTGGAGTGTGATAGTTTGAGGTTGAGCGTGGCTGTATGGTTATCCTGATCGCGTATCACCAGATTCTGCAACCCCACGTTGTCGGGGTTTATATCTATCGTATCGGAGACAAAGTAGGTGACATTGGTGAAAGCCACCCTCATCTCTCCCTCGTCAATACCGAGCCACCCATTGGTTACCGGTGCCGACAGTCCCCCGGTGATATGGATGTTGGCATTCATTTCTCCCGAGAGACGGCTGAAGATGCCTGCTGTGAGCGGCTGTATGGCGGTGAGGTTGAACTCATCCACCCTGAAGGTGACATCCATGGGCAGGGGGCTCTTGTCGCCCAGGGGGATATACCCTTTGATGTCGAGATTGCGCTCTCCCTTGTTGATGAGGTAGGCATTCAGGTCGAGACCGGAGTAGAGCTGATCCCAGTTACCCTCTATCGTCAGGGTGCCGATGGTATCGTTTGAAACGGTGATATTCTCAATGCGCAGGTCCTCAGTATGCACCATCGGGCTCTCCAGTGCCTGCCGCAGGAAGATATCCCCATTGATGGCGCCGGCAAAGCCGGAGATGTTGAAGGCTGCGAGGATGTTGGCCAGCTCGGTGTTGTTGAAGTAGATGCGTATATTGTCGGCCTCGCTTTTGGAGGCTACACCCTCAATACCCAGCAGCAGCATGTTCTCTTCACGCAGGCCGAAGTTATCGATGGTGATGTGATCTTTGCGGTAAGTGATGGCGGCATCGTTGAAGACAACCTGCTTGTTGTTGAACAGGATGGTAGTGGGATGGATACGTATGTCCGATGCCAGTTGATCCATGTCGTCGCGAAGGAAATCCATGGTGATCAGCAGCTCGCCGTTTGATGTGGTATTGGCCTGCTGCAGATCGAAGAAGAGGGTGTTGCTCAGCTTGTCGGAGGCAGCATCGCTGTGCAGGCGGGCATTGATGAACCCGTTGTTCTGTACGAGGTAGCTGTTCACATCGAGTGCGATGCCCGTGGTGGTGGCGCTGAGCAGCTCCACCATCGTCTCCCGTAAATCGTTGTTGCCCATCATCACCCGTGGGATATGGGCATCGATCTTCACCGACTCATCTCCCTCCATGTTTACATCGCCGAAGATGGTGGCATGATCGACGTTATAGAACGGCAGTCCGAAAGCATGGGAGAAATCTTCGGTGTTCTTGAGCAGGATGTGAAACTGAAACCGGTTGTTACCACCGCCTGTCTCACCTTCCGGCTCTGCGATCACCGAGGGGAGGTGGGGATGGAGTGCCTGCATAAGCTCCCTGCCGATGCTGGAGAAGTAGTAATCGCCGATCATCTCTGCCTCAAGGAAGGAGGACATGATCTGCAGCTTCTTCCCTTCACCGGTGTCGGCCAGCGCCTGCAGGTAGATGGCGCCGGGGTTGTAGATGAAGTTGCTGTCTACCAGCGAGGTGTTGTCTATCACCAGCGTGCCGGCTAGCTCATCGATACTGCTGCCGGCCAGCTCACCGTCGATGGTGAAGCTGGTATATGGATTCTTCCAGTGGGTCAGGAGGATGAAAGGACTCAGGTCGAGCCGCGCGACTGTACCCTCAATATCGAACGCCATCCCGCTGCCGAAGGTGATGTCAGCCACCAGGTCAAGCTGGTTGCTCTCTGTATCGCTGGTGATGTGTGCAGCTACATTGTTGCCGCTGTAGGTGCCGTTGAAGTTGAGGTCGTTGTAATGATAACCGCGGTAGTAGGCCGACAGGATGCTGCCATCGGCCGTCACAGTGACGGTGGAGTTGCGGATGGTGACAGCAGCGTCGGCGTGCATGGTGGCGTTGCCCAGTCCGGTACCCTCACCCAAAATATTGGCCAGTTGTACATCGTTGACCCTCACCGGGCCCTCCAGGATAATGTTTTTAAATTGGTTCGTAATACGGCCTGTGCCGTTCAGCGTCACATCGCCCTGTTCAGTGTTAATTATCCCGTCGTAACGGAAGTTGCTGAGCCGGCCACGCGCCTGCAGCTGCAGATCGAGATCACCCAACGCCAGCAGCTGTTCAGGAGAGGTGTAACTCACAGCCCCGGTACGGATCAGTGCCTGCAGGTCATCCTGCGTGACAGAGAAGTTACGCAGGTTGATATCCAACTCACTGTTGTTGAAATCCTTGAAGTCCGCTATTGTCCCTATGGCATCGATTCGTGTGTCAGAGCCATACCGCAGCTGCAGATCGCGCAGGGTGGCCTGCGGCAGCTCCCCTTCGGCATCGACTGTGAAGGAGAGGGGTTTGTTGAGATGAGCAAAGCGGGAGGTGAAGATGGCGATATCCCGGGGGTCGGTCAGCTCGCTCACCGCCCTGAGGGAGAACGCTTTTGTCTCCCTGTTGAAAAGCGCTTCGGCCACCTCTATATCAGTGTGGTTAAGCCTGATGGAGACCCTGTCGCTTCTTATCTCTGCTCCTTTGGCCTGAGCAGCGGTAGTCAGTTCGTAAAGCACCAGCCCTGCATTCTTCTCATGGAAGCTCAGCAGACTGATATCCGCTTTCATATCCTCCATACTGAGGAAATCTGCCTCTCCCCTGAAGTTGAAGTTGTGTACCTCCACGTGGTTCATATTGAACTGCCCCGGTGTTTGAGGGGCAGAGAGGATATTGTAGCGGAGCGTGCCGTTCTTGAGTATCACATCATGCGCCGTGATGCGCCACTTGCTCTCTTTCACCACTGTCGTATCCTTCTCCCTGGCAAAGGCATCGATGATAAAAGTGAAGTTGAAGGGATCGTCGGGTGAGGCACGGTGGACGTTGGCAACGAAGTTCTCCAGTCCTGCCTTCTGTACCGAGATCCTGTTCTTGAGCAGCTCCAGTGCATGGATGCGGACAGCGAGCCGCTCCACGTAGAACAGCGTGTCCTGCTGCTGATCTTCCACGTAGAGTCCCTGCAACTCCACCGTGTTGAAGAGGCGGATGCGGATGCCGTCAAGAGTGAGCTCGGTGCCAATGATGGGTTTCAGCTTACCTACGGCAATATCGGCAGCTTTTTTTTGTAGCGCAGGTATGCTTAATGTGATGTATAGTATGATATTGATCAATATGATACTTACAACGACGATGGTGAATATGCGGGCAATTTTTTTTACCAACTCAATCTGTACGTAGAGGTGAATGACATGACTCTTTAAACGATGCAATATTACAAAAAAAAAGGCTAAGAGGGCTTGAATCAGCGCTCTTTTTAACCAAAATATAAGGTTATTTGGGCTTTTTCCACAATAGTGAGCTATCGCCGTAGCTCAGGAACCGAAAGTTGTGGCTCAGCGCATAATCGTAGATCGACCGCCAAGCCTCACCTACGAAAGCGGAGATGAGCAGCAGCAGGGTACTCTGCGGCTGGTGGAAATTGGTGAGGATGGCATCGGGATAATGAAACGGATACCCCGGCACGATGATGATCTGCGTGGCAGCCATCAGCCGCTCCTCACCCCTCTTCTCCAGGTAGGTGAGGATATTTTGCAGCGCCTCCTGCGGGGTGATCTCCCCCACCCCGTCGTAGGGCTCCCACTGCTGTACGGTGAGTTCGTGCGGTGCGGCGCCGGGGTTACGGTGCAGCTTCCTGCCGATATAGTAGAGACTCTCCACAGTACGCAGCGAGGTGGTCCCCACCACGATCAGCTTCCCCCTGTTGTGGAGCAATGCTTCAATGGTCTCCCGCTGTACGGAGATGAACTCGGTATGCATATCATGCTCGGCGATTTGCTCAGTCTTCACCGGCCTGAAGGTGCCCGCCCCCACGTGGAGCGTCACCTCGGCGGTGCGGATTCCTTTCCCGCGGAGCCGTTCCATCACGGCCGGGGTGAAGTGCAGTCCCGCCGTGGGTGCCGCCACGGACCCCTCGATGCGGGAGTAGACCGTCTGGTAGGTCTCCTCGTCCTTCTCCTCCGTGGGGCGGTTCAGGTAGGGAGGGATGGGCAGTTCACCGGCTATTTCCAGCAGTTCTGAGAAGGTGTACCTATCGTTGTCCCACGAGAAACGCACCACCACCTCCTTCTCCGCCGTCGCCATCTTCTCTGCTTTCAGCCGCACGACACCATCCTTCAATGATATCTCCATCTGCAGCGGTTCCTCCTTCCACCGTTTGGCGTTGCCGATCATGCAGCTCCAGGAGCAGGAGGAGCGCTGCTGGAAGCTCACCGCGTAGTCAGCCGGTTCCGAGGGTGTGAGGCAGAAGATCTCGATATGGGCACCTGTCTCCTTGCGTAAGAGCAGCCGCGCATGGATCACCTTCGTGTTATTGAACAGCAGCAGGCTCCCTTCGGGAAGCAGCGCCGGCAGGTTGTCGAAGGAGTCAGAAGATATTCCTTCCCCGCTATAGAGCAGCAGCCGCGAGGTATCTCTCTGCGGGAGAGGATACCGGGCAATTTTCTCCTCGGGAAGATGGTAATGGAATTGGGATATTTTCAGGTGAAGGATCTCCTCTTTTTTCATTTTTTTATTACCGCCAAAACGATTTTTCGTGATTATTAATGCTTTTATTCTGCAAAATTAGTCATCTTTGTAACAGGTAACAAAAAAAACAGCAGGGAGAACAGAAAGA
>JAAYGM010000156.1 GCA_012727735.1 Bacteroidales bacterium
GCGATATTCTTGAAGGCGAAATAGGATGCATCAACCAGAGCGCGATCGTTGAGAGTGTGTGTGAGGTTTTTCTGGGTACGCGGGATATCAGTTATATCTCCCGGTTGTTTCCATGCCCTCAACACTTCTCTTGTCCAGTTATTACCTATATAGAGTGGGTTTGTGTAGTTATAACCCACATAATCATAGATTTTTCCACCCATAGAGTAGGTAGTCATCAACGAGAAGTCAAAACCTTTATAAACAATCGTTGAGGAGAGTGAGCCATAGAGATCAGGAATACGGCTTCCGAGAAGAACACGGCTGGAAGCAGCTTTTGATTTATCACTCGAGACATAATGCTTGCTACGGTCTTGCTCATCTTCTTTGTTATCAAAGACCCAATAGAGCTGGTCTCCGGTAGCAGGATCAACACCGGCACTACGTGCCATAAAGAATGTGTTAAGCTGTTCACCAACACGGATGATTGTGCTTCCACCAATTATTTCATCCTGTTCATCAGTCAGGCGAATCACTTCGTTGTTCACCTTTGATCCCATTGCTGTAATATTCCAGGTGAGATCTCTTGTTCTGATCAGATCATATCCCACTGAGAGATCAAATCCCCAGTTCTTCATGTCACCCACATTGTCATTATAGCCAGTGAAACCGGAAGAAAATGGCAACGGTCTGTTAAGCAACATATCGGTCGTTTTTCTGGTGTACCAGTCAAATCCAACCGACAACCGCGAGTCAAGCATGAGCGCATCGAATCCGGTATTGAAGCTGGCATTTTTCTCCCATGAAACCATCATATTTTCAACTGAAGAGGCCTTTGCTCCGTTTGAGTTGGCGTTGCTCCATGTCAATGCATAGAATGCCTGCCATGCGTAAAGTCCCACACGGTTGTTACCCTGCGTACCGTAACTTGCTTTTACTGTCAGGTTATCAATCCAGTCAACGTTATCCATAAAAGGTTCTTCGGAAACACGCCAGGATGTACCTAATGACCAGAAATCACCCCATCGGAAATCTTTGTGGAAGCGTGATGAACCATCACGACGATAACTTGCCGAGAGATAATACTTATCCATATAGTTGTAGTTCAGCCTGGAGAAATAGGAATCAAGTGTTTCGTTGTTCTCGTAAGAGGTAGCGTCAGCGATTGATGAACCGGGAGCCAGCTCGTAGATCTCCGGGAAAGGGAAACCTGTTTTGCTTGCACTCAGGTGATTGAACTTGTAACTGTAGAACTCGTGACCGAACATCAGATCAAAGCTGTGCAGATTAAAAGTACGGTTCCAGTTCAATACCTGGTTAAAGGTATAAGAGAAGGTTTTATTTGCCTCTTTACCCAGACGTCCTGAACCGGCAGCATTACCAAAGAGTGGATTGTAATAGAAGGTGTAACTTCCATTTACATAGTCAGCCCCAAGATTCATTGCAAGTGTAAGACCCTGAAAAGCACCATACTTCTCATCGTTTGTATTGAATTCAACCAATCCTCTGGCACTCACATTCTCTGAGCTCTCATAATATTTGTCATCATAGAGCGTAGCAACAGAGTTAAAGTTCTGTTGTGCTCCGGAAGCTCTGTTCACACCATAATCAAAAAGCGGTTCTCCCAGATCGTTCTTTAATATCTCACCGTTAGCATCTCTCTCCATGATTGGATAGATTGGCGCCATCTGTTCGGCAGAATACCACACATTGGAGGTAGCAGACCCGTCAACATCGAGCATGTTGGAGGTTGTCTTTGCAACGTTGGTGGAGAGTGAAGTCCTGAACCAGTCAGTAGCCTGAAGGTCAGTTGATACACGTCCTGCAAAACGGTCAAAAGCGGTAGTTTTCAGCAACCCCTCCTCAGTGAGGTAGTTGAATGAAGCCAAGGTCTTCATCTTGGCACTACCACCTGAAACATCAAACTGATACTCCTGACGCATGGGACTTGAAGCCATGACCTCATCCAGCCAGTTGTCTGTCCATCGCAGTTGTGCAGAAGGGTTGATAGTCCCGGTTGTAAGATCGAACAACTCAGACACAGGTACATTGTAGGGATTGTACTGTTCATTCTGACCGAAAATCGGGTCAACAGTACCTTTCATCCTATTTACGGCATTGATCGCAGCCTGTTGCTCACTTGAACCCAAGCCGAAGATTTCCTCATTTTTGTATGACTGAAACGCTGTTTCCAGATACTCCTGGGTGTTCATCAC
>JAAYGM010000004.1 GCA_012727735.1 Bacteroidales bacterium
CGATGCGGGCGAGTTCAAACTGATCGATGCCCAGGTTCAGCAGATCGTTCAGTGCGAAAGCATAGGTGCTCTCCAGGGCGGCTGAAGAGGACATCCCCGCTCCCAGTGGTACATCGCCCGAGAAAACCGTGTCAAAGGCTTTCACACTACCTCCTCTTTTGATGATCTCACGGCAGACCCCGAAGATAAATTTCGCCCACCCTTCTTTGGGCAGATCCTCTTCATTGAGTCCGAACTCGGCGGCCTCATCCAGGTCGATGGCATATGCCCTCACCTTGTCGGTACCGTTAAAACGGATGGCGGCAATCATCCCCTTATCGATTGCTCCGGGGAATACAAAGCTGCCGTTGTAATCGGTATGCTCCCCGATCAGGTTGACACGACCGGGAGAGGTGTATACCTCGGGGGTGTCATTTCCAAATTTCTGTTGAAAGATGGGTATTATTTCGTTTTTAGTCATATGATATTCATTTAAATATTATTTTTCAACAGGCACACTCTGAGGAGATGTTCCCAGGGGTACATCATCTACATCCTCTACAGAGATGTTACGATTCACATTCCTTGAACCGACAACGGCATAAAAGAAGAGGTAGCCAAGACAGATAAAGACAACCCAGTAACTGGACAGATAGCCGGCTGCATCAGCCACACCACCCTGGATGGCGGGAACGATTCCCCCACCGGAAACCAGTACCATAAATATCCCTGAAGCAGCCGCAGTAAATTTACCCAACCCTTCCACTGCAAGGTTGAAGATACCACCCCACATGATCGATGTACAGAGACCTACCAGCACGATATACATTGCATTGATGGGTACCTCAGCAAAACCAAACGAGAGTGCTCCTGCATTTCGCTCCAGTACAGGCAGGGAGACCATTGTTGATGTGGAAGAGAAGATAGCCAGCAGAATCAATACCATACCGACAAAAGAGGTGACAGTAAGCATCGCTTTACTGGAGACCTTGCTGCCAATGGAGGCACCAATCAGTCGTCCGGCCAGCATAAGAAGCCAATAGGTTCCTGCCACAACACCGGCAATGGTTTTTCCCACTTCGGGATGGTCTGAGAGCCAGTAGATCATCACTCCGGGTGTGCCCACTTCCACGCCTACATAGACGAAGATGGCGATGGCACCAAGGACAAAATGCCTGAACTTTAGCGCACCTGTCATAAGTTTTTTCAGTGAATCCTTGTTTTTCGTAATATAAGGCTCGGGAATTTTCACTGCAAGCAACACAAAGAAAACGACGGCGAAAACACCCATGGCGATATACATCACCGGAAACACATCCTTGATATTGGCTTTGGCGGCTTCACCAATCAGTACACCCACAAAAGCAGGGGTGAAGGTAGCCATCACAGAGTTGAAAGAGCCACCCACCTGAATAAGCTGATTCCCTTTGTTACCGCCACCACCCAGTGTGTTCAGCATGGGATTCACGACAATGTTCAGCAGACACATGGAGAAACCGGCAATGAATGCTCCCAGCAGATAGACTCCAAAGGCAGCGTTCTGTGGTGTGTGTCCTGAGAGGTATTGAATGGAGATACCCACGAACCCAACAGCAATTGCAATAAGGGCTGTTTTCTTATACCCTACACGTTGCAATAAGATACCGCCCGGTATTCCCATCACAGCATAAGCAATAAAGTTAGCCAGATTACCAAGCAATCCCTGGAAGTTGGAAGCTCCGAATTGTTCTTTTAGTACTTGTCCCATCGGTGCTGCCAGGTTGGTAACAAATGAGATCATCCCGAAGAGTGCAATCATCATGATGATAGGCACTATCCGATTCGCTTTCTGATCAGTAGTTGTATTCATTTTTTTTTTAAATTTATTAATTTGCAAATCTTATATGATAAATAATCTATTCTGTATTATTTTGAAAACCTGTAAGTTGTTCTCGACTCGTACAACTCTTCCGGATGTAAGATGACAGAGGGATACTGCGGTTTGTTGATACTGTCAGGGTAATGTTGCGTCTCGAAACATACAGCAGAACGACGGGGATAATGTCTGCCCATTTTGGCGGCAAAGTTACCGGTCATCCAGTTACCTGAATATAACTGCACGCCGGGTTCGGTCGTGAACATCTCCATTTTGATCCCTGTTTTAGGTGATTCACAGATACCCACATAGGAGTATTCATTCTCATCGTTCTTGTTCAGAACGAAAGTATGATCATAACCATTTCCATATATCAACTGCTCAAAATCATCATTGATCCGCTCTCCGATGGTATGCGGTTCGGTGAAATCCATTGGTGTACCTTTCACCGGCTCAGCATCGCCGTAGGGTATGGCCGTTTCGTCGGTTGGCAGATAGCTCTCCGCATTCAGCATGAGCAGATGATCACCAATGTATTCATCTCCTTGTCCGGAGAGATTGAAATAGGAATGATTGGTAAGATTCAGAATGGTGGTTTTATCGGTTGTTGCACTGTAGTGGATATCCAGGGCGTTGTCTTCCGTGAGTGTATAGGTTAAGGTCACAGAGAGATTGCCGGGAAAGCCCTCCTCTCCATCTGCAGAGAGATAGAACAGTTCAATGGAGCTGTCGGTCAACATCTTCACCTCCCACACCACGGCGTTGAATCCCTTGATACCTCCGTGGAGGGAGTTAGGTCCGTTGTTGACGGCAAGTCTGTACTCTACACCATCCAGTGTGAATCGACCATTGGCAATCCGGTTGCCCGTTCTGCCGCAAATTGCACCGAAATAGGGCTCTTCCGATGTCAGGTAGTCGTCAATGGAGGGATGTCCCAACACGACGTCAGTCAATGTGCCGTTTTTATCGGGGACCATTACCGATACGATCTTAGCACCATAGTTTGTAATTGTAACTTCGCTACCCACTTTGTTTGTCAAAGTGTATAACCCGGTTTGCTTGCCATCCACTGTTTTTTCAAAAGCTTCGACCAGCAAACCGGACTTGCTATACTTTGCATTCATGTAATTTCCCTGGTTTAAATTAAGATATTGATGAAGATTGATCTCATTATTAAAATTGGTGTAAAATTAACACAGAATTAAGAAAACACCTAATATAATTTTGTGTTATATAACATAAATCTTACTAATTAACATTCAATTCTATCTATAACACAAAGCATGAAAACGATGCTCCATCCACATCTTTCTGATTAGTTATTATTTAAATTACGACTTCGCCTGTTTCCTTTATTTTTTTAGTCACCAATATTTTGTCTATTTTGTTTCCATCAACATCCATGATCTCGAAAAGAAGATTGTCATATTCAAATTTATCACCCACACAGGGGATCTTGTTGATGCAGGCAAACACAAAACCGGCAACGGTTGAATAATCAATTTTATCGAAATCGATGATGAAATCTTCATCGAGCTGGGTCAGCATCTCAATGGGTGCTTCTCCGCTTACCAGTGCTGATTGATCGTCACGAATAAAGATGAGCGGATCGGCACCCTCCTCATCTGTCTCTTCCGGAATGGCACCCACAAGATTTTCAAAAATATCGTGAATGGTGATGATGCCGTCGAGGCTGCCATACTCATCTACCACCACCGCCACAAACTTGTGGTTGTTTTTAAAATTTTCCAGTACTTTCTGCGCGCGGAGTGTGTTGGGTACGATGATTGGCTCCAGTATGAGCTCTTCAATCTTAAAAGGTTCATTATTGTTCAGCCGCAATAAAAAGTCCCGCATGGCGATGGTACCCACAAACTCATCAATCTTATTCCTGCATGCGAGAATTTTGCTGTGTTTGGTCTGCAGCAGATCATGAATGATATCCTCTCTGTTTTTGTCAATATCCACCCACTCCACATCCGTGCGGTGCGTCATAAGGTGAATAGCCCGCTTGTCAGAAAAATAGAAAACCTGCTCGTGGATGATGTTCTCTTCTGCATCGATCACCCCCTCATGAGAGGCTGTTTTCAACATGGCACGCAGCTCCATCTCCGAAATACCTTCATCTTTGGGTTTCAATCCGATCATCTTGTTGACAAGGTTTGTAGAGAATGCCAGCAATTTCACAAACGGAAAGAAGATGATGCTCACAATATGAATGGATGGGGCGACTGCGACAGCCATCTTTTCGGCATTGTTCAGTGCAATGGTCTTTGGTACCAGCTCTCCTATCACGATGGAGACGTAGGTAATAAGAAATACCACGATTACCATGGAGATAGCCTCAGCAAAGGGTGCTGATGCAGCGAACTGATCGAAGAACGGAACCAGGTAACCGGCAAAAGCCTGTCCCCCGTAGGCACCGTTGATAATGCCGATCAGGGTGATCCCTACCTGTACGGAGGAAAGAAAGTTATCGGGATCAGACCGTAACATCAATGCACGCTTTGCTCCCTTTTTACCATTCTTACGCTCTGTCTCCAGTTTGTTTTTCCTTGCCGAAACAATGGCTATCTCCGAAAGGGCGAAAAAACCGTTAAGAAAAATAAGAAAAAGGATAATGACAAAATCTATCCACATAATCAGTCAGTTGGATGAAATAAACCCCGCGGTTGTCACCACAATGGAGAGGGATAAACACCACTGTCAGTCAGACTTTTCAGTTTGGCAACCACTTCAGGCCGATCTTCGGCATAGGTCACACCGAACCATTTCGACGGTGTATCCAATACCTTCACCGCTACAGTACCACTCACAGTGAGTTGATTCACCAGCAGGGGAATGAAGAACTCCGCTTTGTTATTGTCTGCGTTCTCTTTCAGGAACTTCACGAAGTAATCATCAGAATAGTTGAAATAGTCCGGAGTAAATCCCCACATGTTCATCGAGACAGGTGAGTTGTCGTCAATAGCCACCCATTGGTTGCTCTCTCCCTTGTAACTCACCTTGCCTTCCACGCGCTTTACCTCTGTGCGTTCCACCACACCGGTGAGGTTCCCGTCAGCATCTGTCTCGCACACACCGCGTGCCACCGTGCCGCTCTCGGACAAGGTGTTGCCCACGCGATAACCAACCATGCAATAGTTGTTCTCGCTCTTGTCAAGTGTTAATAAAAAATCGGCCAGCACCTTGAAGCTTTCCCTTCCGTAAAAATCATCGGCGTTAATCACCGCAAACGGTTCATGAATCACCTCTTTCCCCATCATCAGCGCATGATTGGTACCCCACGGCTTCACTCTTTCAGGGTGTGGACTGAATCCTTCGGGGAGCATATCCAGCTCCTGAAACACCAGCTCCACAGGAATGCTTTTTTCGTACTTTTTTACGATCTTTTCTCTGAAGTCTTCTTCAAACGATTTGCGGATCACAAAGACCAGTTTGCCAAAGCCTGCGTTTACCGCGTCGTAAATGGAGTAATCCATAATTGTTTCACCGCCCGGACCAAGACCATCCAATTGTTTCAATCCGCCATAACGGCTCCCCATGCCTGCTGCCAGTACAAATAAAGTAGGTTTCATACGATTATCTTAATTTTTTAATGTTCATTCACGTTTCATCGTGTAATCACAAAAATGATTTTTGTTTGTTCAGCAAATGTAAGGTTTTTATGCAAATCGTGGAAATGAAAATTCAATTAAAACCATTTTTATTACTATTTACGCATCATAGGCACAGCCTGCTTCACACAAAAAACATATCTTTGCATCGCTTCATTCTTAGAATAGTGATATGAAAGACAGGTACAGCAAATTGATCGGTGAGTGCTCCTTCACCACTGCCCGCAGCAGCGGCAGCGGAGGGCAGAATGTGAATAAGGTGGAGACCAGGGTAACGCTGTTGTTCGATCTCCCCGGTTCACAAATGCTGACCGAACATCAGAAGAAACAGCTTGGAGAAAAGCTGAAAAACAGGATAAGTAAGGAGGGAACGCTTCAGCTCTCCAGTGAGGCCGAAAGAAGTCAATCGATGAACAAAAAAGCCGTGATCAATAAATTCACCACCCTCATCGAAAGAGCACTTCAGCCGGTGAAAAAGAGAAAAGCCACAAAGCCCTCCACCGCATCAATCAAAAAACGACTGGAGAAGAAGAAACAGCTGAGTGAAAAGAAAAGAATACGCAGGGGAAAGATTGATATGTAACTTCCGTCTGTCAGTCTGGTTGTTTATTCAATGTATCAAATGCCTGCCACAGATTCTCATCAGGAAGTGGTGCGGTCACCTCTATCTTCTCTTTCGAAACCGGATGAATAAAGGAGATGGTACGTGCATGCAGGCTGATGCTGCCATCGGGATTGGATCGCTCTGCACCATATTTCAGATCACCTTTGATTGGACTCCCTATTTTAGCCAGCTGACAGCGTATCTGGTGATGTCGCCCTGTCTCCAGGTCGATCTCCAGCAGAAAATATTTTTGTGAAGCGCTGATCAGCCGGTAATGCAGCACCGCTTTTTTTGTATGGGGTTTTTCCATATCGTATGCGGTGGACTTGTTGTTCTTTTCATTTTTGATCAGATAGTGGATGAGTCTGTCCTCCTCTTTCTCCGGCCTCTTTTTCACCACTGCCCAATATGTTTTATCCACCTCTCCGTTACGGAACATGTCGTTGAGACGTGCAAGCGCTTTGCTTGTTTTGGCAAACACCACCACCCCGCTCGTCGGCCGGTCGAGACGATGGGTCACCCCACAAAAGACATTGCCCGGCTTCTTGTACTTCTCTTTCAGGTACTCCTTTATGATCTCCGACAAAGGTTTATCACCTGTTTTATCACCCTGCACAATCTCGGAAGGTGCCTTGTTGACAACAATAATATGGTTGTCCTCGTATAAAACTTTCATTGCTTATCAGGATGAAATGTCATTCATACCCAATCAGGTATTCATTCCTCCACAAACATGGATCACCTGGCCACTCACATACGAAGAGAGATCAGAAGCAAGAAAAAGAGCCGTATTAGCAACATCTTCCGGCGTACCTCCACGCCTTAATGGGATTTGTTTTGCCCACTCATTGCGTACCTCTTCTGAGAGAGCACCGGTCATCTCGGTAATGATAAACCCGGGAGCGATGGCATTGGCACGGACACCTCTCGAACCAAGCTCTTTGGCGACAGATTTGGCAAGGCCAATCATCCCTGCTTTCGACGCAGAATAGTTTGACTGGCCGGCATTGCCCGATACACCGACGACGGAGCTCATATTTACAATGCTTCCGGATCGCTGACGCATCATCACGGGGGTAACCGCGTGAATGAAGTTAAAGGCCGACTTCAGGTTTACATTGATCACGGCATCCCATTGCTGTTCACTCATTCTCATCATCAAACCATCTTTGGTGATTCCGGCATTGTTCACCAGGATATCGATACGGCCAAAATCGGTCATAATCTCCTCCACCACCTTGTGTGTCTCTTCAAAATTGGCTGCGTTGGAGGCATAACCCTTGCACTTCACGCCCATGGCGATGATCTCCTGTTCAGTCGCTTTACCCGCTTCATCAATCGTTAAATCGGTGAACGCGATGTTTGCTCCTTCCGATGCAAATTTCTGAGCGATGGCTTTGCCGATTCCACGTGCAGCACCGGTAATCACTGCTGTTTTTCCTTCTAATAGTTTCATGTAATCTGTTTTAAAATAGCTACTTGGTATATAATCCTTTCAAAAGGATATTGGATATGATATCCCTGTCCTCTCTCTTATTGTAATCGAGCTTCATCACGCCACGGATAGTGGGTACCTCCAGCCCTTTAAAGGCATAATGCAATATTTCAGCCGTCTGTCTGGCGTCATTCAGTTGGAAGATATGCTTGTCGCACCCATCCTGAATAATCGTTTCGAGATAATGAATCTCTTTCCTGTCGAACTCCTTGCGTACATTCTCCACCTGCCAGATATCCCTGAAGAAATTTGCCCGCAGATTTCCGTTTCGTGTGACGACCTCTTTGATGGCACCCAGCCGGGTGAAAGCCATCAGAATCAACTTTTCATCAGCAGGTATCTCACGCTTACTCACTTCATCCAGCCTACTGTAGAGGACGTTAAGCTCTGATTCAATCACTGCTTTGTAAATGTCTTTCTTATTGCTGAAATAGGTATACAGCGTACGTCTGCCACGATGCGATGCTTCGGCAATATCGTTCATCGTTGTATTCTCAACACCTTTTTTCGCGAAAAGCTGCCGGGCTACATCGATTAAATTTTTCTTTGTTTTAGAGATCGTTGATGTCACTTTATCTGCACAATTTACATATATATGTGCAAAAATAAAACAAAGATTTCATATAACGAAGGTAAATCCTATAAAAATGGTTGAGATTTGAAGAAATTGAGCTGCACGTCAAAAACAGGTCTCTTTATTTCTCTTTTTTCTGCAGCAGTGCTGCAGCCTCACATACCTCCTCATACCACTCTTCTCCGAACCGTCTTATCAGGGGCTCTCTCAAAAAACGGTAAAGCGGTAATCCCTCTTTTCGTCCCAGTTCTACAGCAGGTTTACACACCGACCAGCGATGATAGTTCACCGCTGTAAAATCTGCGTACTCCGTCAGCCTGATGGGATAGAGATGGCAGGATATCGGCTTCTGCACGTTGATTCTTCCTTCCCTGAAGGCCGTGTCTATCGCACACTTGCACACACCGTCAGCATCGAACCAGGTGAAAATGCACTCTTCACCATTGATGATCGAGGTAACCAGCTCTCCGTCGTAATCGGTATAGGCAATGCCCTGTTCGCTGATCAGCTCCTGTGCTTTGGGGGAGAGATCCTCCCGGATGAGAGGCAGGATCTCATTTATCTGTTCATACTCCTCCGGTGTGAGCGGTGCTCCCGATTCACCGTCTACACAACATTGACCTTTGCATTTGCAGAGGTCACATATAAATTGTTCCTCGAATATTTCATCAGAAAGTAATGTTTGCTGTATCTGTATCATAATTTTAAACAGAATTGTCTGTCGGTTTTGATCGTGTTGCAGTTTTTTTATTATAACTCCAGAACAGAAGAAAGGTGAGCAGCAGACTTGCAACTGCCCCGGCAACGAATGGGAGGGTAACTGGCATCTCCTCCATCTTCCTTAACCACCCCGCATCCCTCCAGAAGTAGCTTATCACCAGCACCGTGGCGTTATTGATGAAATGGAAGAGGATGGGAATCCAGAGGTTCCTTGTGTAGAGAAACAGGTAACCGAGCAATGCCCCGAGAAAAAGTCTGGGGAGAAAACCGTAAAACTGAAAGTGTACGATGCTGAAGATGAATGCCGCAACCCATACGGCGGCATGTCCGTTCCGGAACTTCTCCTGCAGGAGCTGCTGCAGCGCCCCGCGGAAAAAAAGCTCTTCTGAGAGAGCGGCAAACCCTGCTACAATCAGCAGGTTCAAAAGCAACCCGCCTATTGTATCGACCGATAATAGAAGGTCAGTGGTCTCCAGTGCCGCATCTTCCATCGAGCGCATCGCCTGTTCAATGCCGCTCAACGATTGCGGCAGACTTATTCCCTTGTTCCATTGCGACAGGAAGGAAGCAAAAAGATAGGAGAAGAGAAACAGCAACAGTGCAAGTATTACCTTCTCTGTCATCCTTCCACTTTTACCAATCTTCAGATAGCGCGTTGGTGCGGGATGAGTCAGAGCGGCAATAAAAAAAGCAGGCAATGCAATGGCAAAGACCGATTGAATTGCTGCCCCCACATATATAGATGTCAGTTCACCTCCGTTGCTCAGACCGGGTATCAATAATATGAGCGGGATAAGCGTCCCGGCTGTGATTAACCCAATCAACAAAAACAGAAACAGATAAGCAATTTTGGTGCCCGGTGTTGCTGCTGTCAGAATTTGTCGCATTTCCTCTGTTTTGAACTGCAAAGATAGCAGAAAATTTGCGAATGAGGCAATGCTTTTCCTGTTTGACAATCGCTCGTCAGATCATTGTGAATGGATTCAATGAGATAGATGGATTATTTTTTTGCAAATTGAAAGAATAACACTAATTTTGCACTCCTATTTTAAAACTATTACAATCGGTTGAAATATACCCACTTTCAACAAAAAAAATCATTCATTCAAATGAAGTCAACACTGAATAAAACGGACGATGTAAACGGAACCATCGTCATTGAACTGGAAAAAGCAGATTATCAGGAGAAGGTAGATAAGTCATTGAACCAATACCGCCAGAAAGCAAATATCCCGGGCTTCCGTCAGGGTAAAGTACCCAAAAGCGTTATCCAGAAAATGTATGGCAAAGCCGTTTTGGTCGACGAGATCAATAAATTAGTCACGGACGAGCTGGGTAATTACATTCGTGAGAACAAGCTGAAGATCCTCGGTGAACCCATCTCAGATGACAGCGAAGAGAAGCAGGTGGATCTGGAGAATGACGAATTGATGAAATTCTATTTCGATATTGCGCTTACTCCTGAGTTTGAACTGGTTCTTGACAAGGAGACCCAACTCAACTGGTATCATGTAAAACTGGAAGATGAGCTGTTCGAGAAGCAGATGGATGCCTACAAACAGAACTATGGCACCTACGTCTCTGTTGAAGGTGAAGCCAAGGATACTGACCTGATCAAGGGAACGCTCACTGAGGTGGAAGCGGGAGTAGATACAGAAAACGGACAGGTGATTGAAAACGCTGTGCTGATGCCCTCCTACGTGAAAGATGAGACTGTGAAGAACAGCTTTATCGGCGCGAAGGTAGGTGACAGCGTGGTTTTCAACCCGAAAACAGCTTACGACAATAATGAAGCTGAGGTAGCATCACTGTTGCAGACCACTAAAGACAAAGTGGCTGATATCAATTGTGATTTCCGTTTCGACATCAAGGAGGTGACCCGTTATCAGGAGGCTGAGATGAATCAGGAGCTGTTCAACAAAGTGCTGGGCGATGGTGTTGTAACCACTGAGGAGGAGTTCAGAAACAAGGTCGGGGCTGAGTTGAACAACCAGTTCAAACCCAATGTTGATCATCTCTTCATTCACGAAGCACGTGATATCATCGTAGAGAAGATGAACGATGTGCAATTCCCCGATGCGTTTCTGAAACGCTGGCTGCTGGAATCGAGCGAAGAGAGAACAGCCGAACAAGTGGAAGAGGATTACCCGAAAATCATGGAGGACCTCAAATTTCACATTGCCAAACAGAAGATTGTGGAAGAGCATGAGATCAAGGTTGAGTTCTCCGACATTGAAGCGCTGGCCGCTGAAGTGGCAAAAGCACAGTTCGCTCAGTACGGGATGACCAATCTGCCGGCTGATGTATTGCAGAACTACACCAAGAGCCTTCTCGAAAAAGAGGAGACAGTACAGAACCTGGTGGAGAGAGCAACAGAAGATAAGATCATTCAGTGGCTGAAAGAGAATGTGACAGTAGTGGAAAAGGATATCTTTTCGAACGATTTCAACAAAATGATGAGTGAACATGCTCATCTGCACGAAGAACATTCAGCAGATGAAACAGTGGAAGAGACTGACACAGCTGAAGATTAATCATTGTATGTTTAACAGACCAAGTTGAATTAAGGAAAAAATTATGGGAAACGATTTTAAAAAATATGCGGTGAAGCATCTGGGCATGAGCAGCTCCAGGTTAGAGAGTTATATCAATATAACCAGTCAGGGTGGTTACATCTCCCCCACCATCATCGAGGAACGACAGCTCAATGTGGCACAGATGGATGTATTTTCCCGACTGATGATGGATCGCATCATCTTTCTCGGAACCGCTGTCGATGAATATACCGCCAACGTTATTCAGGCACAGCTGCTCTATCTGGATTCTGCCGACCCGGGAAAGGATATTTCAATCTATATCAACTCTCCGGGGGGATCTGTCTATGCCGGATTGGGGATATATGACACCATGCAGTTCATCACGAGCAATGTATCAACCATCTGCACCGGCATCGCCGCTTCGATGGCAGCAGTATTGCTTGTAGCCGGTACCGAGAAGAAACGTTTTGCGCTTACCCATTCGCGTGTGATGATCCATCAGCCGATGGGAGGTGTGCAGGGACAGGCTTCCGATATTGAGATCACTTACCGTGAGATCGCTAAAATCAAGGAGGAACTCTATGCCATCATCTCAAAACACTCGGGGAAACCGATTGAAGAGGTCTCTCGTGATTCAGACCGTGATTTCTGGTTGACAGCGAAGGAAGCGAAGGAATATGGGATGGTAGACGATGTACTGATCAAGAAGTAATCATTAACAAACTCCATCGCAGGAGATTAGAGATCAATTATTGAACGATTTATTTCTCTTGCATTGAATTGACAGCACAGGCTGTATAACATCTACAAAATGGCAAAAAAAGCGAACAGCAGTAATCATTGCAGTTTCTGCGGAAGAAGTGAACAGGAGGTCAATCTGCTTATCTCCGGTATGACCGGTTATATTTGTGATATGTGCACCGAGCAGGCGCACGAGATTGTGAACGACTCGTTCAAGAGCAGTGGTAAAACAGATATGGACATCACCCTCTCTACCCTGCCCAAACCTGCTCAGATAAAAGAGTTTTTAGATCAGTACGTCATCCAGCAGGAGAATGCAAAGCGTTTTCTTTCGGTGTCGGTCTACAATCACTATAAACGGGTGCTGCAGAAAAACGTGAAAGATGATATTGAGATCGAGAAATCGAACATCATCATGGTGGGTGCCACCGGTACGGGAAAAACACTCCTGGCAAGAACAATAGCGAAGCTGCTGCATGTCCCCTTCACCATCGTAGATGCAACGGTACTCACCGAGGCAGGGTATGTGGGTGAGGATATTGAAAGTATTCTCACACGATTACTTCAGGTGGCGGATTACGATGTCAATGCTGCCGAAAGAGGAATCGTATTTATCGATGAGATAGATAAGATCGCCCGTAAAAGTGATAATCCCTCCATCACCAGAGACGTGAGCGGTGAAGGAGTGCAACAGGGACTGCTGAAGCTGCTGGAAGGCTCCGTAGTGAATGTTCCCCCACAGGGAGGACGCAAGCATCCGGAACAGCGTATGATTGCGGTGAACACCAAGAACATCCTGTTCATCTGCGGAGGTGCATTCGATGGGATAGAGAAAAAGATTGCACAGCGGCTCAACACCCGTGTTGTAGGCTATGCTGCCAGCAACGACAAGGTGAATATCGACAGGAATAACCTGATGAAATACATCACACCACTCGATTTGAAATCGTTCGGACTGATACCGGAGATCATCGGTCGCCTGCCAATCCTCACTTACCTGGAGCCACTCGACAGAGATGCCCTGCTGCGTATATTGGTAGAACCCAAAAACTCAATCATCAAGCAATATCAGAAACTGTTTGAGATGGATGGCGTGGCGCTCACCTTCGAGCAGGAGGCGTATGAGTATATCGTGGACAAAGCCATTGAATTCAAACTGGGAGCACGAGGACTGCGCTCTATCGTTGAAGCGATCATGATAGATGCCATGTTCACGCTGCCCTCAGAAGAGAAGAAAAAACTGCACGTGACACATAAGTACGCATTACAGCAACTGGAGAACTCCGATCACCACCATTTGAGGGTAGCCTGATTCTACCCACACATTGTAAAATAAATCCGCTGGCCGGTAAAACTGTTCAGCGGTATGTTGAAAACGCATGTATTTCCTGCGTTTTTTTCATGGGGAAAAATATCGTGAAGAATGGTGTGATAATTCATTTTGTATTTTGAAATTATTATTGGATATATGAAATACTTTTTTAATTTTGTAACAACCTTTCGGTGACAACGTTTTTATCGCAGGCCAATACGCTCAATGGAAAAACAGGATATACTACACAAAAGATTAAAAAAATATTTCGGGTTCGATACGTTCAAAGGCCATCAACATGCCATTATCAACAGTATCTTATCGGGGAAGGATACTTTTGTATTAATGCCTACCGGCGGAGGTAAATCACTTTGCTATCAGCTTCCCGCTTTAATGATGGATGGTACGGCAATTATCATCTCACCGCTCATTGCACTGATGAAGAATCAGGTTGACGCTATGCGGAGTTTTAGCGAAGAAGATGGTATTGCCCACTTTTTGAACTCATCGCTCAACAAGCAGGAGATTGAAAATGTGAAAAATGACATTCTCTCCGGCAAAACAAAGATGCTCTATGTCGCTCCGGAGTCACTCACCAAGCTGGAGAACGTGGAGTTTCTGCGAAATATACCGATCTCATTCTATGCGGTGGATGAAGCACACTGCATCTCTGAGTGGGGGCACGATTTCCGGCCTGAATACAGGCGCATAAGACCCATCATCGGTGAGATTTGCACCCGCCCCATCATTGCGCTCACAGCCACTGCAACCCCCAAGGTACAACACGATATCCAGAAGAACCTCGGCATGACCGATGCTGTCGTTTATAAATCCTCATTCAATCGTCCCAACCTCTATTATGAGGTAAGAGATAAGAACGAGCAGATAGACAGGGAGATCATCAAATACATTCTCTCTCAGGGGAGAAAATCAGGGATAATCTATTGCCTGAGTCGTAAGAAGGTGGATGATTTTGCCGAGATACTGCAGGCGAACGATATACGGGCACTGCCATACCATGCAGGAATGGATGCAGCTACACGCAGCAACAATCAGGATGCTTTTCTTATGGAGAAAACCGATGTGATAGTGGCAACCATCGCCTTTGGGATGGGCATTGACAAACCCGATGTACGCTATGTGATCCATTACGATATCCCCAAAAGCCTGGAAGGGTATTACCAGGAGACCGGGCGTGCCGGCCGCGATGGAGGAGAAGGGAAATGCATTGCCTTCTATTCCCCCAAAGACCTGCAGAAACTGGAACGATTCATGCAGGGCAAACCCGTTTCCGAACAGGAAATAGGCAAACAACTACTGCTGGAAACGGCTGCATACGCAGAGACATCTGTATGCCGGAGAAAGATGCTGTTGCATTACTTCGGTGAAGACTATAACGAACCCAATTGTGAACATTGTGATAATTGTTTAAATCCAAAGAAAAAAGTGGAAGCGAAAGAATTACTGATAACTGTATTAGAAGCAATTATTGCTCTTAAAGAAAAACAAAAAGCCGATTACCTCGTCAATTTCCTCATCGGAAAAGAATCATCCGATATAGAAACATACGGACACAACGAACTGGAAGAGTTCGGATCGGGATCGGATGAAGAGGCTAGTACCTGGGAAGCACTCATACGGCAGGCGTTGCTCGACAACTATCTGAAAAAGGAGATCGAGAACTACGGTATACTCAAGATCACGAAAAAAGGAAAAGAGTTCCTGAAAAAACCCGTCTCTTTCAAGGTTACGAAAGATGATGAGTATGAAGATGATATGGCCGACATGGAAAGTGGCGATTCAGATGTGATGGGTTCTGCCGGCAGCGGTGGTGCTGCCGATCCGGTCCTCTTTTCCATGATGAAAGATCTGAGAAAGAAACTATCGAAAAAACTGAACGTCCCTCCCTATGTGATTTTTCAGCCCTCATCGCTCGAAGCAATGGCTACCTCCTATCCCATCACGCTGGACGAACTGCAAAATATTCCGGGTGTGGGGTCAGGCAAGGCAAAAAGATACGGGAAAGAATTCGTGGATCTGATCAAGAAACATGTAGATGAGAATGACATCACCCGTCCCGAGGACCTCCGCGTGAAAACCGTCGCCAACAAATCGAAATTGAAAGTCTCCATCGTGCAGGCTATCGACCGCAAAGTGGCACTCGATGACCTGGCAGAATCGAAAGGGATCGATTTCAATGAAATGTTGTCGGAGGTAGAAGCGATTGTCTACTCCGGCACCAAGATCAATATTGATTATTTCCTCAACGAGGTGATGGATCAGGATGTGCTGCAGGATGTATACACCTATTTCAAAGAGACCGAGACAGATGATCTGGAGAAAGCGCAGTCGGATCTTGCCGATTACACTGATACAGAAATAAGACTGGTACGTATCAAGTTTTTCTCAGATATGGCCAACTAAATGCGATAATCATTATAAACTATTTTACACCGGCGTCGTTATTCAAAAAGATAAGGTGTATAAATTATGAAATATTTACAAGATATAAATAGTCCTGATGATCTGAAAAAGCTTTCTGTCGAACAGCTGGATACTGTTTGTGCCGACCTGAGAGAGTTCATCATCGAACAGCTTTCCCTCAACCCCGGTCATTTTGGATCCAGCCTGGGAACGGTTGAGTTGACAGTAGCACTTCATTATCTGTATAACACACCATACGACCGGCTCGTGTGGGATGTGGGGCATCAGGCATATGGTCATAAGATACTCACCGGCCGCCGCGACCGCTTTCACACCAACCGCAAGCTGGGAGGACTCTCAGGATTCACCACTCCTGAAGAGAGTGAATATGATACTTTCGCCGTAGGGCATGCTTCCACCTCCATCTCTGCAGCGTTGGGTATGGCTGTGGCAGCGACACTCAGCAAAGAGCATGACCGCCATGTGGTTGCCATCATCGGTGATGGCTCCATGACCGGGGGGCTGGCATTCGAAGGACTGAACAACGCCTGCTCACAGCCCAACAATCTGCTGATCATCCTCAACGACAACAACATGTCGATCGATAACAACGTGGGAGGCCTGCAGGACTATCTGGTGAAGCTGACCACCTCATCCAAGTACAATAAGGTCAGGAACAACGTTTATCAGGGATTCAAGAAGAGCAGACTGATTTCGGAGAAAGATAAAAACAGGGTCCTGCGATTCAACAACAGTGTCAAATCGCTCATCACCAAACAACAGAATCTTTTTGAGGGATTCAATATCCGCTATTTCGGACCTGTCGACGGTCATGATCTGCACAGCCTGATCCGTATTCTCTCAAACATAAAGGATATGAAAGGGCCCAAGATACTCCATATCAAGACAGTGAAAGGAAAAGGCTACAAGCCTGCCGAGATATCAGCCACTGAGTGGCACGCTCCCGGCCTCTTCAACAAAGATACCGGTCAACGCATCCTCAAGAACGATAAAGATCAGCCACAGCTCTATCAGAATGTATTCGGTCATACACTGGTGGAGATGGCCAGGGAGAACGATAAGATCGTAGGTGTCACACCTGCCATGCCCACGGGTTGTTCCATGACCTATATGATGCAGGAGTTCCCCGATCGCGCCTTCGACGTGGGCATCGCCGAGGCACATGCGGTCACTTTCTCTGCGGGGATGGCCAAAGAGGGATTGATACCGTTTTGCAATATCTACTCATCGTTCATGCAGCGGGCATATGATCAGGTGATTCACGATGTGGCCCTTCAGAAGCTGAAGGTGATCATGTGTCTCGACCGCGCCGGACTGGTAGGCGCCGACGGCCCCACCCACCATGGTGTGTTCGACCTGGCATACATGCGGCCTATCCCAAACCTGGTGATCTCAGCACCCTATAATGAACATGAGCTCCGCAACCTCATGCACACAGCTGTTTACGGTAACGACGGACCGTTCGTGATCCGTTATCCGCGCGGTCAGGGCGAGATAAAAGAATGGCAGAACGAACCGCAGATTCTACCGATAGGCAAAGGAAGGAAGCTCAGTAAAGGAAAAGATATTGCGCTGCTATCCATTGGCACCATCGGGAACAACGCAGCGAAAGCGATCGTTGAGGCAGCTAAAAAAGGTATCAGCGTAGCACATTACGACATGGTTTTCCTGAAGCCCATCGATGAAGAGTTACTGATGAAAGTGGCGAAAAAGTTCAAAACCATCATCACGCTCGAAAACGGCGTCATCAACGGAGGTCTGGGAAGCGCTGTCCTTGAGTTCCTGGCGGACAATGGCTTCAGCGATATCCGGGTGCACAGGATCGGTTTTGCAGATGAATTTGTCACTCACGGCTCCATCAATGAGCTGCAACAGATCACCAGGATCGATGTGAACGGAATACTGGAACAAATTGAAGAGGTATATAATGAGATGCAGGGTTATGCAAAGACACCACCTCCTCTGCCCGGGAATCCGAAGCCCATCGAAATCATTCATGATCGTCTGATCGTAAAATAACTAATCGCGACACAATCGATGAAAATTTTAATTGCCGGTGCAGGCGCCGTAGGAACTCACCTTGCAAAGCTGCTGGGACAGGAAAATCACGATATCACATTGATGGATGCCGACAAAGAGCGTCTCGCCCTTATACGGGATAATTCAGATGTCCTTACATACATCGGCAACTGCACATCACTCAAAGATCTCACCGAAGCGGGTATCTCTCACGCCGACCTGTATATAGGTGTCACACCGGAAGAGTCGAAAAACATCACCTCCTGCATGCTCGCATCCAATCTGGGTGCCAGAAAAACGCTTGCCAGGGTAGACAATTACGAGTACCTCCTGCCCAAGAATACCGAGTTCTTCGAGAAACTGGGGATCCACTCCATGATCTATCCGGAGCTGATCGCCGCACGTGAGATAGCCATGTCACTCAAGAAACCCTGGACCCGCTTCTGGTGGGAGCTGTGCAATGGGACAGTGATACTGGCTGCAGCCAAGGTGAGAGACAATGCGCCTATCGTGAACAAGTACCTTCATGAGCTGATGCAGGAGGACAAACGGTTTCACCTTGTCGCCATCAAACGCAACGTGTTCACCATCATACCCAAAGGGAGTGACCAGGTGCTTGCCAACGACATCCTCTATTTCACCACACTCCGAAAGCATATCGATGCCCTGCCGGAATTACTGGGAAAGAAATCATTTGAGACAAAAAGAATCATGTTCATGGGTGGGAGTCGTATCACCATGCGCACCATACAACAGCTCCCGCAGAACATCGACATAAAGATCATTGAGCAGGACAGAGAACGCGCCGAGATGCTGGTGGAGATGGCACCAGCCAATGTCACGGTTTTCGTGGAGGATGGGAGAAACACAGAGTTCCTGCTGCGTGAAGGGATTACCGAGACAGATGCCTTTCTTGCCCTCACCGCCAACTCCGAAGCAAACATCCTGGGGTGCATGATGGCCAAGCAATATGGCGTCAGAAAAACGGTGGCTGAGGTGGAGAACCTCGATTATATCTCCATGGCAGAACGGTTCGATATCGGAACGGTCATCAACAAGAAGCTGATTGCTGCCAGTAAAATCTATGAGCTGCTGCTCAAAGCAGATGCATCCAACATAAAAAGCCTTACCGTTGCCGATGCGAACGTGGGTGAGGTGACAGCCAAACCCAATTCAAAGGTGACTAAAAAACTGATTAAAAACCTGAACCTACCCCCCGATATCACTTTCGGAGCACTCATCAGGAACGGAGAACCAATGCTGGTGGATGGAGATACGCTGATTGAGCCCTACGATCAGGTGGTGGTCTTCTTCCTCAATAAATCACTCAGAAGTATTGAGAGCCTGTTTAATTAAAACCTTTGGCATTATATAACCGGCTGAAGCCATCCCGGTAAAAGACAGAACATGCGGAGATTCAACTATCGATTTGTACTGAGCAGCATAGGGGTTCTTCTGATGATAGAAGCGCTCTTTATGCTCTTCTCTGCTTTCGTGGGGGAATATTTCAATGATAGGGCCGTGACAAGTATTTATACTTCATCGGTCATCACCTTTCTCTCCGGAGCATTGCTTGCCTTCCTGGGAAGAAAACGTCACCGCAAGGGAGGAAGCATCAGCAAGCGGGAGGTCTATCTCACTGTGACCATGGCCTGGCTGATGCTGGCACTGTTCGGCACACTCCCCTTTCTGCTCAGCGGCGCTATCCCCTCCTTCACAAACGCTTTTTTCGAAAGCATGTGTGGTTTCACCACTACCGGCAGCTCCACGCTGCTCAATATTGAAGCATTCCCCAAATCACTTCATTTCTGGCGTAGTTTCACGCAATGGATCGGCGGTTTTGGTATCATCATCTTTGTGATGTCGTTCATGCCCGTTTTCGGAGGGAACTCAGGACAGTTCTTCGACGCCGAGGCAACAGGTATTGCAGAAGACCAGATGCGACCACGCATCAATGAAGTGACAAAGTATATGGCACTCACCTATTTTGCACTGACCATCATCGGGTTTTTCTTTCTCTGGGCTGGTCCGATGAATGCGTTCGATGCAGCATGCCACACCATGTCAGCCATCTCTACCGGCGGTTTCTCCACGAAGCAGGCAAGCATCGCCTTTTTCAACTCCCCCTACACCGAATATGTGATTACCGGACTCATGTTTTTCGGGGGAACCAACTTCATGCTTATCTATACCTTCTTCACCCGGTTCTCCCGTTCCGTCCTGAAGGAGGAGGAGTTCAGATGGTATCTGACAATCATCGCTCTCTTCACCATCGCTATCATGGGATTACTGTTAATCACAGGAGAGATGAGCGGGTTCGAAAACACCTTCAGGACAGCGCTCTTCCAGGTGATCGCTGCCGTCACCACCACCGGTTTCGCTACGGTTGATTACCAGATGTGGGGGCATATCTACTGGCTGCTCTTTCTCGCAATGATCCTCTTTTGTGGTTGTGAAGGCTCTACATCGGGTGGAATGAAGATATCGAGGCTGGTGGTGCTCTCAAAAAACACCCTGCTGGTTTTTAAAAAACAGGTACACCCCGATGCACTCTACAGGGTGAAGATGAACGGCAGAGTAATCACCGGCCACACCTCTTCCAAGATCCTGGCCTTTGTCTTCCTCTATCTCACGCTGGCTGCTATCAGTGCTGTGATCCTTAGTTTCACCGGCATGACGTTCGATGAATCAATTGGCGTCTCCATCTCCTCCATCAGCAGCTATGGCTTCGGGCTGGGCTCCTATGGCCCCAGCGGCACCTACGAATCGGCCTCCATCTTCGCAAAATATTACCTTACCTTTCTGATGCTGGTCGGTCGTCTCGAGGTCTTCACCGTCCTCTCCCTCTTCGTCCCCGGTTTCTGGAAGCGATAGATGGTCGCCGATTAGCTCTTTTAGGTGGAATCTTGCTAAGAACGGCGCTCAGATTCATACTATATCCCAAATTCGTTAACGCTGAACGCTCAAATCCTGGAACCCAACTTCCAAATCTTATATCCCATATCAAACATTCCTGAAGTACACCGTGTCGTCGACCGCATCGATGGTGATCGGTTTTGATTTATCGACCGTACCCGCAAGCAGGTCTTTCGAGAGCTGGTTCAGCACCTTGCGCTGAATAACCCGCTTCACCGGCCGCGCCCCGAACTCGGGATCAAAACCGGCCCGTGAAATACTATTGATCGCTTCATCCGTATACTGAAGTGCGATTCCATTCTGCGCAAGCATCCTGCGCACACCCTCCA
>JAAYGM010000157.1 GCA_012727735.1 Bacteroidales bacterium
CTCCACACCTCAATGTTATCGAGCGTCTCAAGGGCATTGTTCGCACGGTATATCCCGGCGTAGCGGGTCTCCCACAGACTCTCCAGCCAGCTGATCTTGTTGTTCAACATACGGTCCATCGACTGCGATCCCTTATTGCTGGTGCTTCCTCCCCCAAAACGGTCGTCACTGGCAATGTCATAAATCATGAAGGGGTGTGCCTCCGGATCTTTGATCAGATCATTCATCGACACATAGATCCCGGTGATCATCTGTTCCGCTTCATCCTCCGTTGTAGGGAAATTGGATGTATTTTTCTTTGTAAAACTTTCTGTGTCAAGGAAACTTTCACATCCTGCAAAAGCGAAGAGTAAGAGTCCCGTTGCTACTATCTGGGTAATTTTTTTTATCATTTTTGTTCCTCCTGATTAAAATGTTAGATTCAGACCAACCATAAGTGTGCGTGAGCTCGGGTAGTAACCGTTGTCAATACCGGATGCCCAGCTGTTATCGGCGCTGAAGCCGATCTCCGGATCCATCCCAGAGTAGCCGGTAATGGTGAACAGGTTCTGTCCCGTCAGATAAAGCCGCAGCTTTGAGAAAGGCAGGCTCTTGAATCCCTTCGTGAAGTCGTAGCCGACGGTGATGTTCGAGAACTTCACATAATCGGCATCTTCCACGTAGATATCCGAGATATCGATGAAGTTGATATTCTTACCGTAGGCAAAGGCAGGATATTTGTTGGTCGATCCCTCCCCGCTCCAGTACTTCGTAACATCCTTGTTGGTGTAGTTGTCGTTGGGTGTGTCGGAGTAGGAACGGTACGACTTGAGGATCTGCATCCCGAACGCACCATAGGCGGTTAACGACAAGTCGAACCCCTTGTATGCCACGTTGAAGTTGAAGCTCCCGGTAAAATCGGGATGCGGGTTGCCTATCATGGTCTTGTCGTCGGCATTGATCACACCATCACCGGTGGTGTCATGGAAAATGAGATCGCCCGGTTTGGCCACATCCTGTCGCACCACATTGCCATCAGCCAGCCACTGATCAATCTGCGACTGGTTCTGGAAAACCCCGAGGGTCTTGTAACCCCAGAAGTAACCCATCGGGTAACCCACTTCTACGCGGAACGACTCGGTGGTATTCTCGGCGATCACCGCCTCGGGACCGTGGATGATCCCTTCCCTGTTTGCCAGGCGCAGCACCTTGTTGGTATTGTGTGCCATGTTGAGCGACACGCCATAAGTGAGATCTGTCCCTAACTTGTCGTTCCAGGTGAGCGCCAGCTCCACCCCCTGGTTCTGCACGTCGCCGCCGTTGATATAGGGAGCTCCGGCACCATAGAGGAGCAGTGTGGGAGCCACCACGAGCCAGTCTTTTGTGGTTTTCCTGTACCAGTCGAAGTTGACACCCAGTTTTGATTTCATGAAACGCGCGTCGAAGCCGAAGTCAAGCTGTTCCGAGGTCTCCCAGGTAACATCCTTGTTGGCCAGCAGATCAGGATAACCACCTGTAGAAGAAACGGCTTTGTCGTCATAATAATAAGCATTGGTATTGAAGGCGATGGTTGCCAGGTATTGGAAATTATCGATATTGCTATTACCGTTCTGTCCCCAGCTGGCACGCAGCTTAAAGAAGTTGAGCCACTTCTCGTTACCCTTCATCCACTCCTCCGAAGTGAGAACCCATCCGGCAGAGAGAGAGGGGAAATAGCCCCAGCGGTTGCCCCGCGAGAAGTTGGAGGAACCGTCTGCACGCATCACAACCGATGCGAGGTAACGCTCCTGGAAATTGTAGTTGACACGTCCGAAGAAGGAGGCGAGGCTTCCATCGGAGTTGGGGCTGCCCCCCATCTCCGAGTTGGTGGTGTCGAGGCCCTGCGTATTGTCAATGTAGGCATGATCGAACGATCCCGGGAAGAGTGAGTAGGAGTTCTTGGCGTCGAGACTCTCACCATATCCCCATTTCTCCACCGATTGGCCGATGAGGCTGTTGAAGTTATGATCGGAAAGAGAGAAGTTATAATTCAGCGTATTCTCCAGCGTCCACTGTGAGCTCCATGACTGCGATTGGCTCACGTCGTCCGTCGGGTTGGTGGTCTTTGCAGACAGCGTGTATTCCGGCACGTAGCTGCGCGATGAGTTCTGTGAAAAATGATAACCCACGCTGCTGCGGAAGGTAAGGTTCTCAATAGGAGCGATCTCGAGGTATGCATTTGACTGTAGACGCCTGGAAATGGAGTTTCTGCGACTCCGTGTGTAATCCAGTTGTGCTAGCGGGTTGTTTACCGCCTGATCGAACATCCAGCCATTATCCTGCATATCCTTGTAGATATAGTAGTCGCCATCTTCGTTGTAAGCAGGCAGTAGCGGCGTCATCTTTAACAGGTTACGGATATTATTGCTGTACATACTGCCAATCTGCACCCCTTTTTTGTCGTAATTGGAGTAGATCACATTCTCGCCAAAGGTGATGATATCGCGGCCATCCTTCTTCCAGAGGGCGTGCTGCGAGTTGATACGTGCCGTGTACCTGTTGTACTCAGGTGTGGCAGGATAACCGATGGTACCGGTCTGGTTCAGATAAGAAAATCCCATGGCAAATTGAGAGTACTCCGATCCCCCGTTGATGTTCACAGAATGGCTGGCGATGGGTGCATCTTTTACCGTCGACTCTTTCAGCCAGTTGGTACCGTTCCACGATCCGTTGTTGATTGCTGTCAACAAACCTGCCGGCAGCTCCTCTTCCCATTTATAAAGCAGTCCGCCCGAAGGATCCTGTGTCATCAAGGCTTCGTTGATCAACGACATGTACTCTTTCGCGTTGGCGGGACGCACACCGTTGGTGAGGGCGTTCTGTACCCCGTAATAACCATCGTAGGAAACCTTTGTCTTTCCTGCTTTTCCCTGCTTGGTGGTGACCAGTAATACACCGTTGGCAGCGCGGGCACCGTAAATGGCGGCAGAGGCGGCATCCTTCAATATATCAATCGACTCAATATCGCTGGGGTTGAGCGAATTGATCGATCCGCCGGGTACACCATCAATCACGTACAACGGTTCGTTGCTGGAGGCGGTACCCAGACCGCGGATGTTGATCCTGTAGTTCTCACCCACCTGCCCTGAACTCTGTGTGATGTAGACCCCGGGGGTCTGGCTCTGCAGTGCGCCCAGTACACTTGTGGTGTTCAGCTTTTCAATATCGTCACCCTTTACCTGGATGGTGGCTCCTGTAATAAGCTTTTTTTGCTGTACACCATATCCCACTACCACCACTTCATTGAGCCATACATCATCTTCCACAAGCGTGATGTCATAGCGGGCTCTGTTGGCATCCACCCGGATCAACTGCGTGGTGAATCCGATAAAGGATATCTCAAGCAGCGCATCCTCCTTCACTGTAAGGC
>JAAYGM010000158.1 GCA_012727735.1 Bacteroidales bacterium
AACATAATTGCTGCATTGGTGGCATATTGTTTCTTTCCCAAAAAGCCTTCAATCAAATTTGAAGTGGAAAAGTCAAGTCAATTAACCATTTGGGGATAATATGTTATCCCGAACTCACGTTAATAAGTATGTGTGATAACCTGTAAACGGCTGCAAAGTTAATAAAAATAAAAAAATATCAGACTAACGCGTGGTTAGTCCGATATTTTATTGCTTTATCAATGCCGATTAACGACATGAAATGTACACCCGGCGAGAATCGAACTCGCATCGTCGGAACCGGAATCCGGTATTCTATCCATTGAACTACGGGTGCATGGTTGTCATTATCTGAAGGTGGCGTTTTTCCACGTAAGAATAACTGAATCGCTTTTCAGATAAGGTTGAATCTCAGCTATCTGATCATCGGTCAGACGTTCTCTGTAATTGAATCTCAGCGTTAGATCACTGTTATTGTCACTGAACATAGCCGAAATCGGATAAATGTCCGGCAAAGATACGGCATATTTATAATTTTCCTTCTCTTTTTGGGAAGAATCGAAAAAATATTCTGCTGAGACCACCGGCAGGAACTGTTTCTTTTCGAGTTTTTCCCAATTGGTGGTATAGAATGAGATGTTGCTGTCGCATATATCTCCGCAAACAGTTCTGATCAGACAGATGATCACGGAGTCCTGTGCCACCGGCAGCAATTTCAATTGTGTTGTGCCGACAGCTGAGGTTCGGATCTTCAGAAAATCTTTGCTTTGCCTTATTTTTTGAATCTCACCCATAGCATAAGGGACCACTGTTGTGCCGGTGTCAACCAGCAACATTGTTTTATTGTCTTCCGAAACTCCCGGAAGCAACCCCGGGGGCATTGACCTGAACAGATCGCCGATTGTTTGTCCGTAACCAAACATTGAGAAGAAGATAAATAGGAAAAGTATATTTCTTTGCATATAATTATTTTATGAGAATCCCTATCTGACCCATTTCAATCGTCGGATTACCTCCATCTGCACCGGAGACACCTTCAATCTCAATATAACGAACATAGACTATATCATCTAAATAAACCTGTTGTGGTATTGGATTATTCCTGATGTTGCTGAACTCTCCCTTTTTTGCCTCTTTCCAGGTCTCAGCATCCTCACTCACCCGGAACAGATAGTTGAACACCGATTCTTTTGTCTCATCGGGACGATAAGTAAATCCTTTGACAGGGTAGATCTGACCTAGATCGATGATGAGCGGATTCTCACCTGTTGCTTTCCATTTGTCAGAAGAAATATCCGACAAACGAATATCATTCCGTTCACCGGCCAGTGCAGGTGCCTTGTACGCACCCACTTTCTTGATGTTGGCAATGTCTCGTGTTCCCGAAATTGTGATCCGTAATTTTGTGGGTTTTGTATCTGCGAATTTCAATAGTCGTTTATAACCGATGGTCGTCCCTTCTGTAAGGAACACCCATTCATCATTCACCAAACCTTCCACTTGAAACATTTCTACCCGTTGTCCTTTCAGGATATCCTCCTGCAGCATGACGGTGTTGATGGTTTCACCCGGCACCAGATTGTATTCCTTTGATGCTCCTGAACGAGCTTTCCAGAGTATACCGCCATCCGTTATTTTTTCATTATTGAAGGTGTTGGAGATGTATGCACCGAATTTTCTGAGACGCTCCACATCCACCTCGTGTAATCTGCCCCGTGTGTCGGGAGGAACATTCAACAGCAACACTGAATTCATCCCTACCGATTGATAGTAAATATCGACCAGCTGTCGCAATGTTTTCACCTGTTCATCCTGTTCGGGATGATAAAACCAACCCGGACGAATGGAAACGTCCACCTCCGAGGGATACCAGTAGATGGTTTTTGCCTCCTTAATAAGCTCACGGCTGCCCAGCTCTTCAGCAACAGGAGTGATATTTAATCGTCTGTTCTCTATCGTGACAGCATCATTGATATCCGGATGCAGTGGTGTGACACTCCACTCTGTTTCTCTGCCCAGACCATTCTCATTGCCGACCCATCGCACATCATCACCCATGATTGCTTTCACTGCCTTAGGCTGCAGACTGTCAATCACGTGATAAAAACGTGTCCAGTCATACTCCTGCACCTTGCCGTTCGGACCTTCACCATTGGCCCCGTCAAACCAAACTTCGTGCACTTCACCGTAATTCGTAAGCAATTCACTTAGCTGCCTGATGAACATATTGTTATATTTGGGTGAGTCGCCGTAGCTCTCAGCATTCCTGTCCCAGGGTGAGAGGTAGACTCCGAACTTCATATTGTGTTTGTCGCACGCTTCCTTCACCTCCCGTACGATATCACCCTGTCCGTTGCGCCAATCGGATGCTGCCACGGAATGATTTGTTGTTTGCGTGGGCCAAAGACAGAAGCCGTCGTGATGCTTTGCAGTGAGGATGATCATCTTAAAACCGGCTTCCTGCAGTGAGGTGATCCACTGCTCTGCATTGAAGTCGGTTGGGTTGAACAGGGCCGGATCTTCTGAGCCGTCACCCCATTCACGACCGGTGAAGGTGTTCATGCCGAAATGAATGAAAGCGGTGAGCTCCAGTTGCTGCCATTCATATTGGCGTTGTGTGGGTACAACATATGCAGAAAGCTTGACCTTCTGATCGGATGTGAGTATTTCAGGGAAGGTCAGTTTTTTCTCGAAATAGGTGTTGGCACGCTGATTACATCCCATGAGAACGACAACTGAAATGAATAAACCGCCAAGTATAAATTTTCTCATAAGTGATCTTTGTTGAATATATTGCGAACAAAGTTACTCTTTTTGATGCAATATCAAACAAAAAAGCCACCCCTTTTGGGATGGCCGGAACCGATTAAGCGTCGCTTCTTCTTATTAATTTGTTAATGCGGCAGTTTCTTCAACTACCTGGCTCAAAGTGTCGGCGGCAGCAGCTTCAGCAGCTTCAATAGCAATTTGAATGCTATCAGCCTGAGCTTTTGCGATGCTGTCCAATTTTGCTACTTCAGCAAGACTGTCCTGTGTGGCTTTTTCAGCATTCACCTGAGCATTGTTGCAAGAAACAAGACCTAAAGTTGCAATTGTAGCAACTAATAACAATACTTTTTTCATTCTTTAGTAATTTTAAACGATAAATAAAATTGTTTATATAAAAACGATGCAAAATTACATCAAAAACATGTTATGCAACATGTTTATCGTAATTATTATAGTTAAATCATGTTAAGTGGTTGGTGCTCTTGATTATTCTTCAATAATATGATACTGCAGCAACGATTTTTGGCAAGCACAATGCATGATCAATTGTCTTAAAACTTACCACTACAATTGATTTGATAGATTTAATTGCCAGTGTTGCCACAAAAAAATACCCTGAAACTATTTATCTTCAGGGTATATTTCATCATCATTCTGTTGATCAGCTGTATAGGTAACGTTTGATACTTTTCTTGGGTGTTTTTTGAAACTCATTCTCAACTATTTCAATTGCGTTGATTTTTTCGTAATGGGCCACTGATTTATTGAGTAAACCTTTGTTTCCCAGCATGATCTCTTCCAGTCTTTCAGCTGTGATATTATCGGCTGTCACTGCGGCAACATCGGGATAGACCAGTGCCACCAGTTTGTAATCTCGTAAAACAACCACACTTTCGCCAATGTAGGGCAGATTGTTCAATCTTGATTCAACCTCTTCGGGATAGACATTCTGACCGTTTGCAGCGAGGAGCATATTTTTGATGCGACCTTTAATGAAAAGCCGATTATCTTTTATGATACCGGAGTCACCTGTCCTGAGCCATCCGTCATCAGTGAAAGCGGCCTCTGTCGCTTCAGGATTCTTATAGTATCCCTTCATTACATTTTCTCCACGCACCTGTATTTCACCGGGAATGTTTTCCGGATCACCTGAATCGATACGCGCTTCCATAATCTCATCCAGCACTGATCCGCATGAGGTGGGGATAAAATCATAATGGTGGTCATACGAAATAAGAGGTGCACACTCCGTCATTCCGTAACCAACGGTGAACGGGAATTTCATCCTGTGAAAAAAGGCTTCAACTTCTGTGTTCAAAGCAGCGCCGCCAATGATAACTTCCCTGAAATTACCTCCTAATGATTCAATCAGTGAATTCTTTATTCTGTTTAAGATGATATTATTAATTCCGGGTATCTTTAATAACAACTTTACAATAGGCTTATCAATAATTGGCAATATCTTCTTCTTATAGATTTTTTCAAAAATAAGCGGTACGGTGAAGATCAGTTTTGGCCTTACCTCCTTTAATGCACTGATGAGGTTCTGCGGTGTTGGTATTGTGCCGAGCAGCGTGATGTGAACACCGGTAGCCAACGCGTAAAGAAAATCGAAAGTGCATCCGTAGACATGTGCCATGGGTAAAAAGGCGAGATTTCTTTCTCCGGTAAATAAAAGATTCAGTCTCTGTCCGTAAGTAATGTTTCCTGCGAAGTTGTTTGCCGTGATCATCACCCCTTTGCTGAATCCGGTTGTACCGGATGTATAGTTGATGCATACCACCTCATCATTGCTCACTTCGGCATAGCGTATATCCCCTCTGGAGAACCTCTCCAGATAGCGGTTTCTGAATCTCTCATCCAGTGTGCTCATCTTCTCATGCAGCTGCTTATCATCGCTTTGCAACAAGGTGAAGTCCGGAATTTTAAAAACAGGCACCTTTATTTTATCCCCATCGATTGTTCCCCAAAGTGATTCGTTTATATAAACCAGTTTTGAGTCGGAATGTGCTATGATATGTTCAATGCTATCTGGATTGAATTCATGCAGGATGGGAACAATAACCCCACCGTATGTGATTGTTGCCATAAATATCACAGACCATGAAGAGTGGTTTTTACCAATAAGTGATATTTTGTCTCCCTTTTGAATTCCAAGGTCTGAAAACAACAGGTGGAGTTTAGCTATTGTCTCAGCTAACTCGCCATAGGTGTATGATGTACCTCCTTTATAATCGGTCAGAGCTGGCAGATCCCAGTTCTTTTTAAAGCTATCTTCGTATAACTGAATGAAATTCTGTTGAATCATAATTGCACATATTTGTGATAAGTGTGCAAAAATAACATCTTAATATTGATTCTCAAAGAAAATAGGGCAATAAATAGGAGTAAAATTGTAATTTTGTGGTTTGAAAAATTTAATTTACTATAAAATAACGTTCCTTTTCCCCAACTGAGCAAGGTTGTCTGGAAAAACGGCAAAAGCATATGATCGATCAATCAATTTTTAAAAATAAAACAGCAGCCTACTTTACGCTTGGGTGCAAACTGAATTTTGCAGAAACATCAGCTATCGGAAGGCAGCTGCTGAATGCAGGTGTAACCCGTGTACGCAGGGGGCAACAGGCAGATATCTGTGTGATCAATACCTGTTCAGTGACTGAGTTGGCTGACAAGAAAGGACGTCAGACAATCAGGAAGGTGATCCAGGAGAACCCGGATGCGTTTGTTGTGGTAACAGGCTGTTATGCGCAACTGAAACCGGAAGATGTGGCAGGTATCGATGGGGTGGACCTGGTCCTCGGTGCAGAACAGAAACTGGATGTGGTGCAATACCTGGACGACCTGCATAAGAAGGAGAAGGGGGAGGTGATTACCTCGAAAACACATCGTATCCGTTCGTTCGTTCCTTCGGTGTCAGCGGATGACCGCACCCGTTACTTTCTGAAAGTGCAGGATGGATGTGACTACTTCTGTTCTTTTTGTACAATACCCTATGCCAGGGGCCGCAGTCGCAACGGCTCCATCGCCGATCTGGTACAACAGGCTGAACTGGTGGTCGCCGAAGGTGGCAAGGAGATTGTCCTAACTGGTGTGAACATCGGTGATTTCGGCCATTCGACTAAAGAGACATTTTTTGATCTTATCAGAGCACTTGATAATGTGGAAGGTATTGAACGTTTTCGTATCTCATCAATTGAACCCAACCTGCTATCGGATGAGATTATTGAATTTGTGGCTGCCTCAAAACGCTTTGCACCTCATTTTCATATGCCGCTGCAGGCAGGCAGTGATGCAGTGCTCAAGCTGATGAAACGACGGTATGATACCGCGTTGTTCCGGCATAAAGTGGAAAAGATAAAAACAATACTTCCACACGCTTTTATTGGTGTGGATGTGATAGTGGGTGTGCGTGGTGAAACGGATGCATACTTTGAAGAGAGCAAAACATTCATTCAATCGCTCGATATCTCTCAACTGCATGTTTTCACCTATTCTGAACGTCCCGGCACACAAGCATTGCAGATAGACTATGTGGTGAATCCGAAAACGAAACATGCACGCAGCAAGGCACTGCTCGATATCTCAGATGATAAACTGCTCCGGTTTTATGAATCACAAATGGGAAGTGCAAAGAAAGTGTTGTTTGAACACACAAAAAGAGGTGACAAAATGCACGGGTTTACTGAAAATTATGTAAAATTGCACGCCGATTACAATCGGACCCTGGTAAATACGATATCGGAGGTGATTGTAGGTGGTTACGACGAAGAAGGGATGTCCATGAAAGCAGAGTTTTGATGGCTGGAAACAGAAAAAAAAGCCTGACCTATTATCTTTTGTATGGAGTGTTATATCTTCATGCAATACTGCCATTTAAGGTTTTATACGTGCTCTCTGACATCCTTTGTTGGTTTGCATACTATCTTGTGAGATACAGAAGGGTACATGTCAGGAGAAATCTGATGAACGCGTTCCCTGACAAACCGGTCAGGGAGATCAGAAACATAGAACGAGCCTTCTATCATCACCTCTGTGACTATTTTGTTGAGTCTGTCAAAACGCTTCATATGTCAGATGAAGAAGCAAGTGAACGGATGAAGTTTGAGCATACGGAGGTTATTGACCAGTGGACCGATGAAGGAAATTCATGTCTGTTGTGTCTGGGTCATTATGCCAACTGGGAATGGGTCACCTCCATAGGCCTACATCTTATGCCGTGGGCTGAACTGGGGCTCATCTACAAGCAATTGCATTCAGATGCGTTCGATCAGCTTTTCCTGAAGATTCGTAATCACTTTGGAGCTAAACCAATAGAGATGAAAAGCGCATTCCGAAAGATGATCAGGCTGAAAAAAGAGGGTAAGACGATGACCGTGGGTTTTCTTGCCGATCAGCGACCATCAAGAAAACAGGATCAATTCTGGACAACGTTCCTGAATCAGGAGACACCTGTTCAAACCGGAATGGGTAAGATTGCCGTACATCTGGCAATGCCTGTGGCTTATCTCGATATTACAAAAGTAAAGCGGGGATACTACGTAGGGAAAATTCAGGTTTTATCATCGGATGCAAGTAAGGAGACGGCGCTTGCCATCATGGAGCGTTATATGCGAAAGCTGGAAGAGACCGTTTTGAAGGAGCCGGCTTATTATCTGTGGTCACACAACCGCTGGAAATTTAAGAAAACAGAGACTGTGAAAAAGGATATATAATTATCAATGAGCAGAATGAAATGGTGAAAACATCGGTGATCATATTAAACTGGAACGGGAAAAGACTGCTTAAACAGTTTCTTCCCTCTGTGGTTGAACACTCTCAGTGCGATGAGTGCAGGGTAGTAGTTGCCGACAATAATTCCTCCGATGACTCCGTGGAGTTTCTGAAAACAAATTACCCCGATCTGCCATTGATCATTCTCGATAAAAATTATGGTTTTGCCGACGGGTACAATAAAGCCTTGCAGCAGGCAGAATCAGAATATGTGGTTTTACTGAACTCTGACGTGGAAACAACACCCGGATGGCTTCAAACGGTGATCTCATTTATGGATTCTCATCCGGAGGTAGCCGCTGTTCAACCCAAGATCCGCTCTTACAGAGAGAAGAACCGGTTTGAGTATGCCGGAGCTGCCGGTGGTTTTATCGATCGTTACGGTTATCCATTCTGCAGAGGTCGTATTCTGGAAATTGTGGAAGAAGACAAGGGCCAATATGATACCCCGGCCTCACTTTTTTGGGCTACAGGAGCCTGTCTCTGTATCCGGAAGAAAGATTATGTTGAAGCAGGTGGTCTGGATGCGCGTTTCTTTGCGCACATGGAAGAGATTGATCTTTGCTGGCGATTAAATGCGCGGGGCAGGAGTGTGATGTGCCTGCCTTCATCGGTTGTCTATCATGTGGGCGGGGCATCACTTAGCAAGGATAACCCGAGAAAAATGTATCTCAACTTCCGCAATAACCTGCTGATGCTACATAAGAACCTGCCTCAACCGGTATATCTTTCCACCTTTCTGATACGTTATTTCTTTGATCTCCTGGCTTATCTGCACCTGTTGCTACGGGGCGATTTTAAGAGTGCATATGCAGTTATTGAAGCCCATACTGATTTCCTGAAGATGCGTTCATCCTATCAATCTATCCGCCGGGAGAACCTGAAAAAAACCACTGTACAGTGTATACCTGTTCAATATCGGAAAAGCATTTTGCTGGACTTCTATCTGAGAGGGAAGAAAACCTATGACTCGATTTTCCGGTCCGGGAAAATGATCACTCAAAGTGAAAGCTCAGAGTGATCATTCGCTGTGTGGCCTTTGACAATGATTGTGCATATTTTTGCAGAGATTCATCCTTCAGATCAGACCGCTCATCGTCCAGTATATCTAACAGACCAAAACTGAACTTCAACTCGGGTGCCAGTTTAAAAAGCGGAAGATAAAAATCGCAACCAAACCCAACCTCAAGACCAAAATCATACGGTTTTAACAGTATAGCTCTGTTCTTCCGCGATGCAAGCTCCAGGCTTCCGTAACCTCCCACGAGCGCATACGGCCTGAAGTTGTTGAATCTCTCTCCAGAGAGCTTTAGTTGAAGTGGCAGTGAGATATAGTTGTTCCTGATGCGTGAAATGAATTCCTCTCCCGATGATTGTTCCCTGAAGACAAAACGCTTGTCCCCGAGATATAGCGTTGGTATGGCACGCAGATTCATGAATCTGTTCATGTACAGATCACTGATTATACCCACGGCAAAGCCGGGTGAATAATGGGGTATCTCTGAAAACCACACCTCTCCGTTATCATTCACATACCCCGATTGTGTCAGTATCAGATCCTGTGTATGCAGTCCGAGCATGAAGCCCAGGTGAAACGACCGCTGGTCGGCATAGGGCTGGTTCTGCAGCTTTCGCTCCTGCCCTGTAATGCTACATGTGAAACTGATCAGTAACAAAAGAAGGTATAATGTCCTTTTTTCCATTCGTTGTTTAAACGCTCTTCTGCGTTGGATATTGTGTGAATGGTTCGATAAAGATATCTGCAAACTATTTTTTATTATTAAAAAACTTTCTACCTTTGTATCAACTAAAAATATCCATTTACATTAACTAACTTAATATTCATTATGGCTTACGTAATTAGTGAAGATTGTATTGCATGTGGAACCTGTATCGACGAATGTCCTGTTGATGCAATATCTGAAGGTGATATCTATGTGATCGATCCCGATGTATGTACTGACTGCGGTACTTGCGCAGAAGTTTGTCCCACCGAAGCAATCCATCCAGAATAAATAAACTGGCAAGTAGAATAAAAAAAGCTGAACAAACACTGTTCAGCTTTTTTTATGTGATTCCAAAAAAAAAGCACCTCTTGTGGAGGCGCTTTTATATAATATGTAACGGTCTGTTATCCGTTTACTTTTGCCATGTAGGCAACCAGGTCAAGCACTTTGTTGGAGTAACCCCATTCGTTGTCGTACCAGCTGATTACTTTAACGAAAGTAGGGCTTAACTGGATACCTGCTTTTTCGTCGAAGACAGATGTGCGTGCTTCGCCGATGAAATCGCTTGATACCACATCATCGCTTGTATATCCGAGGATACCTTTCAGTTCGCCTTCAGAAGCTTCCTTCATAGCTGCGCAAATCTCTTCGTAAGTGGTCTCTTTAGCCAGACGTACGGTGAGGTCAACCACAGAAACGTTAAGTGTAGGAACACGCAACGACATTCCGGTAAGTTTGCCGTTCAGTTCAGGGATTACCTTACCCACCGCTTTTGCTGCTCCGGTAGATGAGGGGATGATGTTGGCTGATGCTGCGCGGCCACCTCTCCAGTCTTTCGCTGAAGGACCGTCAACGGTCTTCTGTGTGGCTGTAGTTGAGTGTACAGTGGTCATCAGTCCTTCGAGAACACCGAATTTGTCGTTCAGTACTTTCGTAACGGGCGCAAGACAGTTGGTGGTACAAGAAGCGTTGGAAACGAATTGCTCACCTTTGGTGTAAGTCTTTTCGTTCACACCCATCACATACATGCGTGTGTCATCCTTTGAAGGAGCAGACATAACCACATATTTTGCACCTGCGTCAATGTGTGCCTGTGCTTTATCTTTAGAGAGGAACAGACCTGTAGATTCAACTACATATTCTGCACCAACAGCATCCCATTTCAGGTCAGCCGGGTTTCTTTCTGCACTTACACGAATGGTGTTTCCGTTCACAACCAGGTTGCCATCTTTCACATCAACAGTCCCCTGGAACTGGCCATGGATGGTGTCGTATTTTAACATATAAGCGATGTAATCTACATCGAGCAAGTCATTGATACCCACTATCTGAATATCGTCTCTGTTTTGCGCTGCACGGAAAACTAAGCGTCCAATGCGACCGAATCCGTTAATACCTACTTTAATCATACTTTATTGAATTTTATTTGTTAAAAGTGTTCTTTTTTTATTCCTGAAGTAATCATTCCCGTTATGCCGATAAGCTCACTCACTTATCTTTATGTTTACATTGAATATCGAAAACGTCCCCAAAAACCATCTTTTTTTTTGATTTACAAAAATACAAAATCTTTTCTTTTGAATGAAATTATTTGTGGCAAAAAACTGTAATTTTTTGGTTTTGAGAGGTCCGAGGGTAGCTATAGAGTATAAATATGTTGTTCGAAGGAGGGACGATAATCAGTAGCATACGATTCATCTTCAAAACAATTGATGTTAAATTTGTCATATAATATGGTCCTGACCATATAAATCAATTAATTGCAGAGGCTATTAAGCTTTTTTACCGAAAAAAAACGTATCATTGTACAAAATTTCCTTCTGACGAAAAAATTTATCGTAAGATTTATGGCAAAAATCAATGTGTCAATAATAAAAGAGCGTTTTAAGGGAAGACTCAAAGTGAAAGAGGAGACCCGGAACTTCTATAACGGTGTCTTCATTGATTTGGGAGAATTGGTCATGTTCACCGGGAATGTGATTAAAGAGATGTTCCATCCTCCATTTGAATTTCGGGAGTTAATCAAACACGGTTTTCTGTTGGGTAATAAATCACTGGCGCTGGTCGTGGTTACCGGTTTTATCATGGGGCTGGTACTCACCATGCAGATGAATCCCATTCTTGCCGACTTTGGTGCACAGACCCTCCTGCCGGGAGTGATTGCGGTTTCAATGGTACGTGAGTTGGGACCTGTCATCACGGGACTGATCTGTGCGGGGAAGATAAGTTCGGGGATAGGTGCTGAGATTGCGGCAATGAGAGTAACCGAGCAGATAGATGCGATGGAGGTATCGGGTACACGTCCTCTGAGTTTCGTCGTTGCTTCCCGTGTAATGGCCACCACACTGGTCGTTCCGATACTGGTGATATTCGCAGATGCGTTCAGTCTTTTCGGTGCTTTCCTTGCTGTGAACATATTCGAAGATACATCTGTTACGCTTTTCATCAACCGTTCGTTCACATTACTGGGTTTTATTGATCTGTTTCCTTCAACACTGAAAACAGTATTGTTTGGCTTTTTTATCGGTCTGATAGGATGTTATAAAGGGTACACCGCAGGCAGGGGAACCGAGTCGGTTGGAAAGGCGGCCAACTCAGCAGTGGTGGCTTCCTCACTTACCATATTCGTGATTGATTTGGTTTTTGTATTAATAACGAGCATTCTGTAAAACTGTATGGATAGAGAAAAGGTGATTGTTGTCAAGAGCTTATATAAATCCTTTAAGGATAATCACATTTTGCGCGGTATCGATCTGACACTTCATCAGGGAGAGAACCTGGGAATTGTCGGTAAATCGGGGATCGGTAAATCTGTACTTACCAAATGTATCGTCAGGCTTATTGAGCCCGATGTCGGGGAGATCGACGTGATGGGGACAAACGTACTTGAATGTGATGATAACGAACTGAATGAGTTAAGAAAAAAGGTGGGATATCTCTTTCAGGGGGGGGCACTCTATGACTCGATGAGTGTACGTGAGAATCTTTCATTCCCCATCAGGAGAACACAATTCAAGGACAAGGAGCATGATACGGAAGAGTTGATTGAACGATCGCTCAGAAGTGTTGGCCTTCTGGATTCGATTGACAGCATGCCATCAGAGTTATCCGGTGGTATGAAAAAGAGAATTGCCCTGGCCAGAACATTGATTCTGAATCCTGGGATTATTCTTTATGATGAACCTACCACAGGGCTGGACGCGGTTACATCGGGAGAGATAAGCGAACTAATGCTGAAGATACGTGAAGAGTACAACACCGCTTCAATCATCATCACGCATGATATGAAGTGTGCTAAGATCGCCACCGATAGCATAAAGATAATGAGTGAAGGGATTTTCATCGTGGACGGTACGTATGATGAATTGAGTCGGAGCGACAACAAAGAGATACGTGATTATTTTATTTAGCAAACAGCATAAAATATGAAAAGAACAAAAAAAGCATTAAGGCTGGGTATTTTTATGGCGTCAGCCCTGATATTGTTTATTGTAGCGGTATATCTGATAGGAAGCAAACAGAATCTGTTCTCTTCAAACACAGAGGTACACGCTTCGTTCAAAGATATTCGCGGATTGATGTCAGGCAACATTGTCAGATTTGCAGGGATAAATATAGGTACAGTGAGTGATATCCGGATCGTGGCCGATTCATCTATCATCGTTACCATGTTGATACGAGACAGCTACACCGAATATATCTATAAGAACTCGGTTGTCCAGATTGGACAGGAAGGGTTGATGGGTGGCAAAATTGTACTTATTTCTACCGGTGATCCCACCACAGGTAAGGTCGAGCAGGGTGATTATCTGCCTGTTTCTACTGGCATTGATATTCAGGCAATTATCTTGCAGGCTACGGAGATGCTTGATGAAGCAGAAAATATGGTGGCAAGCTTAAGCTCAGTGGCAGAAAAGATCAACAGCGGTGATGGGGATATTGCGCGCCTTATCAATGATAATAGTCTTACAGCCAATCTGACGAAAGCAACAAGCAGCCTGAATGCATCACTTTCAGATGTGAATAAGATCACCACCAAAATTAACAATGGTGAGGGTGACCTGGGCAAGCTTGTGAATGATGATGGCATCACTACTGAAATGAACAGGATCATGGTTAATTTAAACTCTACGACACAGAAAACCGACTCACTCGTGAACCAGCTCCATCAGACTTCCTATTCCATCAATCACGGTGAGGGTGTTATCCCCCGCCTGTTGAACGACAAGCAGATGGGATTAAATGTAGATACGGCAATCGCGAATGTTGATCAGGGTGTAGTAGAGATAACCAAGGCTGCTGAAACCATTGCCAACAGCTGGATCTTCAGAATTTTTTCCAAAAAAAAGGATAAGGGTAAGGACGAGGATACGGTAAAGCATGAGTTCAAAGTGAACGCCGGAGATACAATAATTATTCCATCGAGTGAAAATATTTTGCCTGAAGTGCACGAAAGCAGGTAAATGACACATTTTCAGATAAATCAAAAACGTAATAAAAACATTTTGTCAAATTTAAAATATCATTAACATGGGAATTTTATCATGGATTTTATTAGGTCTTATTGCAGGAGCCATCGCTAAGGCAATTCGTCCGGGCAAGGATCCCGGTGGTTGGCTGGTTACAATCCTGATCGGAATTATTGGCGCATTTGTCGGCGGCTGGATAGGCTCTTTTCTGGGGTGGGGCACAGTGGATGAATTTAGCTTCAGGACACTGCTGCTGGCCATAGGTGGTTCATTGCTTGTACTCTTCATCTATGCGCTGGTAAGAAAAAAACGCTGAAACAGGATAGCTGATAGTGAAAAAACACCATCCTTCAAAAGAGAATGGTGTTTTATTGTTAGGAGATCTCACTTTCGGTTTATCCGTTAATGATTTCTCCTCCATTGGGATGGAGACACTGTCCACTCATGTAACTCGCATCGTTGGAGGCAAGGAAAAGAAAGCAGGTAGCAACCTCATTGGGTTCTCCGGCTCTGCCCAGGGGTGTATCACTACCAAATTCAGCTACTCTTTTCTTGTCGAAAGAGGAGGCAATAAGAGGCGTCCATATGGGGCCCGGTGCTACCGCGTTCACACGGATGTTCTTATGGGCCAGACTTTGAGCAAGACTGCGTGTGAACCCGACCACTGCTCCTTTGGTGGCAGCATAATCAATCAGTTTCCCGCTTCCGCGATAAGCGGTTACAGAGGTGGTATTCACAATGGCACTCCCTTTTTTCAGATAAGGCAGTGCATATTTTGTTATCCAAAAGTATGAGAAAACGTTGGTTTGAAAGGTACGTGTCAGCTGTTCTGTAGAGATATCTTCCAGGCGCTCACTTTCCCAATGCAGAGCTGCATTGTTAATCAGGATATCGAGTTTGGAGAACTTGTTGATAGTTCTTTCAACTGCTTTCCTGCAATTACTCTCTTTCGAGAGATCTCCTTTGATCAGTAAACATTGCCGGCCCATTTTTTCAATCTCTTTTTGTGTTGTTTTCGCATCCTCTGTTTCACTCAGATAAGCGATGGAGATATCAGCGCCGTGAGATGCGAAGAGCAGCGCAGTAGCTTTTCCTATGCCGCTGTCTCCACCCGTGATGAGTGCCACCTTACCTTTTAATTTATCGTTACTTTCAACGGGGTCACTCTGGGGCTCGGGTTTCATTTTATTTTCTTTCCCTGGTCTTCTTTGACTCTGTTTTGGACGTATCTGTGTTGTATCTTTTTTTTTCATATTGCCTGGTTTTACATATCAGTATTTTAATCTTTGATAAAGGAGAAAATGTTTGCCATTCATCCCGGATCAAATAAACGACTTTAAGTCATCATTATAACGATTGTTTTTTACTTAACCTATCATATATATCATAAAGGGGGTGTAATATCGCCCGGCAATACACCCCCTCTATTATAAAGAAATTATCCTGTAGCGCTATTCCGCTTTCGCTTCAGTGTTAACGAAGGAAACTGCAAGATCTGTCAGGGAAAGGTCGGTCGATTTTTCTTCATGCAGACTTGCATCCAGTAATTGGGATACTTCAAAAAGACCCAGGGTTTTTGCCAATTCGGCTAAGCTGCCATAAGTTGCAATTTCATAGTGTTCCACTTTCTGGGAAGCGATGATAATAGCCACATCACGCACCATGGTACCTGCTTCGGTCTCTTCTAAAATACTTTCCCCTTCTTTCAGGATACCATCAATGGCTTCACATTTTTTCTTTGCCGGTTTCTCACCCAACAGTTTAAATGCTTCTTCCAGTCGCTTTATCTGACCTTCTGTCTGACTGTAGTGCTTTTTGATGCTGCTTTTCAGCTCTTTCGATGTCGCAGCGGTTTCCATTTTCTTCAATCCTTTCATAATTTCATTCTCGGCATAATAGATATCCTTGAATGAATCCACCAAAAATTCCTGCAGCTTACACTGATCTTCTGCTTTCAGTTTGGTGTCACTTTTTTTGGTAGCTGGTGCTTTTTTAACGGTTTCTTTTTTTGTTGACATAATAATGTTTTTTTGATTATATAAATATACTTAGTTCATTATTTACATTTATCTGTGAACGCAATTTTTTATCTCTCCCGCTAATTACTATCTGTCCCAGTAACGACCCTCTTTAATGGCTTTTACAAAATTGGCCGGATTCCCATCTTTTATAATTCCGTTC
>JAAYGM010000159.1 GCA_012727735.1 Bacteroidales bacterium
ACGGGATTGCAGACCCTTGTATACTCTGCTTTATGTCTTGTATAAAATATGTATGTAAATATCTAAAGATCGCTTCTCGCTTGCTTTATCAAGGTGGTGTTCCTTTCAAAAGCGGGTGCAAAGATAGGGATAGCTTGCTTACCATCCAAACAAAACAACGAATAAAATTCAACTATTTTCCCCGCAGACCTCCAACAAAAGAGACAAAAATAAGATAATCAGCCGAATAAAAGAGTGAAAAAAATCATCTTTTTTTTTCGGAAAGATGTGACATAAAACAGAATTAAGAAATTTTAAAGAAATGATGTCGCTATTTCGCAGTAAAAAGAGGGTTGCAACAGACTCTGATCATCGTATAAAAACGGCAAAACAGATGCACTATCTACAAAAGATGTATGGTTTATTCCAAAAAGAAACATGTGGTGAGCATGCATACATGACAAGAAAACGAATTACTTTTTTAATCGAATCACATTTTATGAGTATCTTCGCGCAATTATTCAATAGCGCCATTATCTGGCAACCACATTATAAAAAGTATCCAATATATGAAAGGTATTATACAAATACTAAAAAGATTCCTGCCTCCTTTTAGGAAGTATCTGTTTCTAACATTTATCTTCAACATCCTTACAGCTATATTGAACGTATTTTCACTGGCAACCATCATACCAATTCTTCAGGTACTATTTAAGGTCAACACGAAAACTTTTTCATTCATACCCTGGTCCAATCCTGATTATTCCGTTATTGATACTGCATTTAATAATGTGAACTGGTTCATCACGCAATTTATGGAGACACACGGAAGCAGCTTCACATTGATGATGCTGGCGGTTATTCTGATTGTGATGACTCTCCTGAAGACAGGTACCGCATATCTGGGATCTTACTTTATCATCCCGATAAGAACAGGTGTAGTAAAAGATATCCGCAACAGGATAAACGACAAGATACTCACCTTGCCCATCGGTTTTTTCACGGAGGAGAGAAAAGGAGATATATTATCAAGGATATCGGGAGATGTGAACGAGGTGGAGAATTCAGTAATGAGCTCACTGGATATGCTGTTCAAGAACCCCATCCTCATCATTATCTATCTGTCAACGATGACCCTCCTGAGCTGGCAGCTCACGCTCTTCGTGCTGGTCGTACTGCCGGGAATGGGTTTCATCATGGGCAGGGTGGGCAGGACACTGAAAAGGAGCTCTTTTGAGGCGCAAAGCAAGTGGGGCGAGTTGATGTCACAGGTGGAAGAGACACTGAGCGGACTGAGGGTTATCAAGGCGTTCAATGCAGAAAGCAAAATTTCAGGACGTTTTCATAGCGGGAGCAATGAGTTCAGACGGATGTCGAACAGGATAGCCCGCAGACAACAACTGGCGCACCCCATGAGCGAACTTTTGGGAACCATCACCATCGCTATCGTGCTTTGGTTTGGAGGCTCCCTTATACTGGGTGGCAGGGGTCTGATCGATGCCGCCACCTTTATCTACTATCTGACCATCTTCTACAGCATCATTAATCCGGCGAAAGAGTTCTCAAAATCAGCCTATGCGATACAACGGGGCCTGGCATCGATGGAACGTATCGACAGAATCCTGCATGCTGATAATCCTATATCAGAACCCAAAGAACCGAAAGAATTAACTTTCAGCGAGACCATCCAATATAAGGATGTATGGTTTAAGTACGATAATGACTGGGTGATCAAAGGCGTGAACCTGACAATCGGAAAAGGCAAGACAATCGCCCTGGTAGGTCAATCAGGATCGGGTAAATCAACGCTTGCCGACCTTCTCCCCCGTTTCTATGATATACAGGAAGGGGGAATTTTCGTAGATGACATCAACATCAAAGATGTTAAACTGCATGACTTGCGTTCACTTGTGGGATATGTCAACCAGGAAGCCATTTTATTTAATGACACATTTTACAATAACATTGCTTTTGGCGTATCAGATGTGACAGAGAGCCAGATTATAGAAGCAGCAAAAATTGCCAATGCCCATGAATTTATCATCGCTACAGAGAAAGGATATGACACGAACATTGGCGACAGGGGTGGAAAATTATCAGGCGGACAGCGACAACGAATCAGTATAGCCAGGGCAATATTAAAAAACCCGGAAATATTGATCTTGGACGAAGCCACATCGGCACTGGATACCGATTCAGAAAGGCTGGTGCAGGAAGCACTGGAGAACCTCTTGAAAAACCGTACAACCATAGTTATCGCACACCGGTTATCAACAATTAAAAATGCCGATGAGATTTACGTTCTGAGAGAGGGCCAGATAGTAGAATCAGGACAACACGCCACATTATATGCAGAAGGAGGTTATTACACAAAACTATGTGATACACAGAGTGATCTGAACGAATAACCGCAATTACTATTTATTTGACAATGCGCCATTTTTCGACATCTTCTCAAGCAATCGGTCAACAGCTTCGAAGGGTGAGTTGATACTCTGAAACTCAGGAACTATCTCTTTCATCTTTTTCACCGTTCGCATATCGTCATAATCGTAGGAGGTTTTGATCAGTGCATCAATTTTCTGGCTCACCTCTATGTATTCGTACTCCCTGACTTCAGCGACCATGATCTTGTCATGACGGGTGGGCTTGGTATGCTCGGCAATGTTCAGCAACTCCTCATAAAGCTTTTCACCGTGACGCAATCCTGTAAATTCAATCTTCACATTCTTTGAACCCGACAGACGAATCATTCTTTTTGCCAGATCAAGTATCTTCACCGGTTTACCCATGTCGAAAATATAAATCTCACCGTTCTTCCCGAAAGAGCCGGCTTCCAGCACCAGCTGACAAGCCTCGGGAATAGTCATAAAATAGCGAATGATTTCAGGGTGAGTGACCGTGACCGGTCCGCCATGCTTGATCTGCTCCCTGAACAGTGGGATCACTGAACCGTTTGATCCCAGCACATTACCAAAACGGGTAGTGATGAATTGGGTGGATTTTTGACCGGTTCTTTCCACATGTTTTGCCAGGGACTGCACATATATTTCACAAATTCGTTTAGAGCAACCCATCACGTTTGAAGGATTCACCGCCTTATCGGTGGAGACCATCACAAACTTCTGTGCACCGTACTTCACTGCCAGATCCGCCACAATTTTTACCCCCTGAATGTTCGTCTGTACCGATTCAGATACATTGTCCTCCATCATGGGCACATGCTTATAAGCTGCAGCATGAAAGATGAACTGCGGACGTGTTTTGGCAAACACCTTTTCCATACGTGAAGCATTGCCTATGTCCGCCACGACTATTTCCGTGCGCAACTCTCTCCACTTCTCCAACAACTCCAGTCGCATATCGTGCAGAGGTGTTTCAGCCTGGTCGATAAGAATGATGCTGTAAGGGTTAAAAGTGGCAACCTGTCGTACAATCTCGCTCCCAATTGATCCGGCAGCACCGGTAACCAAAACACGTTTGCCTTCAAGGTTAGAAGCAATCTGAAGCATATTGATATTAATAGGATCACGCGGCAGCAGGTCTTCAATCTGTACATCCTTCAACTGCTCCCTGCTGATGATGGCTCCACTCCACTCATTGACAGGAACCGTGGTAAGCAGAGATATATTATTATCCACGAAATTGGTAAGCAGATTTGAGTTCTTTATCTCCTCCATCTTTTGAGGTGAAACGATGATTGTCTTCACATCCCTGGATTCCAATGTTCTGAAAAGGTTCTCATTGTTGGCATAAATGGTAACCCCCATCAGTTCTTTACCAATCATGTGGTTTTCATCAGATATAAACCCTTGTACCCGATAGTTGAATTCGTTGTTTCCTTTCAACGCTTTGGCAACACTGATACCAGCCTGCTTCGTTCCGTATATAAAGACACTTACCGGCTTTACGTTTCTGCCAGTGATCGCCTCATAGACCTCCTTCACCAATATTCTCGAAAAGATCATTAAGAACATATTGAGAAAGAAAATCGCAGTGAAAATGACATTGGTGATATAAAATGTGGCAGAAGAGTTATTCAGAATAACAACAGCAACAAATGTGAGTGCATAACCCAAAACCAATGCATAAATAATCCGCATCAGATCGGAAAAGGAAGAGAATCGAAGGATACCTCTGAACGTGCGGAATAGAATAAACGCTATCGTATTGAAAGCAATGAGAAGCAGACACAACATCATTCCTTCATTTCTCACTTCCTGTGTCAAATCATCAAAACCATATTTCACGAAGTACATAGTAAAACATGAAAAAACAATCATCAGATTGTCGATCACAAATATGGAAAACCGGGACAATACCCTGTTTGACAAAAAATTCTGAAAGAACTTACTCATAAAAAACAATTAGTTTTAATTCACTTTAAAGAGCAAACTGGCTCTAAAGTTACAAACAATTTGAATGCACATGAGAGGATAGAGTAATAATAAACGATATTGCGGAAAAACACTACTATTATTTGTACTCCTCATTCATGACTGATTCATATGACGCTTTCCCCGTCTCAATCAGCTCAATACCTTTCTTAACCAAAGTGTCTTTTTTATAATAGGCTGCCCAGAAAGCCTCCTCACCGAAGAAATTCCTTACAATATAAGCGTACATCGTATTCTCAAACAGCTCAGCTGACTCCTGGATATAATAAGGTCTTCTTCTGATACCATTATGATCGGCAAAACTAACAAGATTCAACAATAATGGCTGCTGTTGTAAATGAGCATACAGATCAAACCAGCTCTCAAACTGACTTAATTTTTTTCTGTACATATCGGAATAGGTCATGGCATATTTCTCATCCAATCGCATATTGACTACTGAATTGTAATAAGAGTTGATGCCGGCAGTATCACGTGCGACGAAAATATCGGGCATAATGCCGTCTCCTCCGTAAACCGTTCTTCCTCCCAAAGTTTTATAGGGAGAGAGATTATTCATCGTATCTACATTCACATAATCTCCTTCGAGATAACGATTGATGGCATCCATCTCATATTCATCGTACTTTCCTTTTTCGTATCCGCGCTGAATAGATCTGCCTGAAGCTGTATAATATCTGGCAACAGTGAGTCTCACTGCTGACCCATCTGGAAAATTACGCTGGCTTTGCACCAGCCCTTTTCCAAAAGAACGTCTGCCAATCACCAGACCTCTGTCATGATCCTGGATGGCCCCTGCAAGAATCTCACTGGCCGATGCACTCAGCTCGTCCACCAGAACAACCACATCATCATCCTTACAGGTGCCGGACCCATTGGCATAGTTATCCGTCCGGGGGAAATTACGTCCCTCTGTATAAACTATGAGATCACCTCTGTCAAGGAACTCATTCACCATGGCCACAACAATTTCCAGTGATCCTCCGGCATTACCTCTCAAATCAATGATAAATGCTTTTGCTCCCTGACTTTTTAATTTCGATATGGCAGAGATAAATTCGCTGAAGGTGTTAAATCCGAAATTCCTTCCCAATTTGATAAAACCGGTTTTATCAGTTAACATATAGGAAGCATTCACACTATTCATGGGGATGTCACCACGGGTCACGGTGATTTCAAGCAAACGACTTCCATTATCTCGTCTGATACCCAGCTTCACTTCCGACCCTTTCTCACCTCGAAGTTTTTTGAGAACATCTTCGTTTTGAATAGTCTCCCCGGCCACAATCGTATCATTTACCATCACAATCCTATCCCATGGCTCTATCCCCGCTGCCTCTGAAGGACCACCGGGTACTATCCCGGTCACCACGATGGTGTCTCTCAACAGATAAAAGCTCACACCAATACCCGAGAAATGACCTTCCAGGTCTTCATTCACCCTTTTCATGTCAGCTGCCGAAATATATTCAGAATGTGGATCCAGCTCCTGTATTATATTAGGCAACGCATCTTCTACCAGCAGACGCATATTGACTGTATCAACATATGACTCACGGATATAATTCAACACAGCATCAATTTTGCCGGTTCCCTCTGCCCTACCAGAATTGCCGAATTGGCCGTATTTGCTACCGATAAAAATACCCAGAGCAATACCGATACCAATCCACAATGGAAGCCATGTCCTCACTTTTTTTTCTGAATCCATTCAATTCACTACTTTAAAAACTATTTGTCCATTTCAACGGAGACTAACATGATGTTCGCTTTGCTTAAAAGATTTATTCCATCACTCAGCCTATATGCGTCGGCATAGACCACGCGTGTTATCCCGGCCTGAATGATCAGCTTGGCACATTCAATGCAGGGAGAAGATGTAACATAGAGCGTCGCTCCGTCACTACTGTTATTGGAACGGGCAACCTTGGTGATTGCATTTGCCTCCGCATGGAGGACATAGGGCTTAGTAACGTTCTCCTCATCTTCACAAACATTCTCAAATCCTGATGGTGTGCCGTTGTAGCCATCTGAAATAATCATTTTATCCTTCACCAAAAGGGCACCCACTTTCCTGCGTTTACAATAAGAGTTTTCAGCCCAGATAAAGGCCATGCGCATATATCGCTTATCGAGTAACTCCTGCTTATTTTCGTTTTGACCCATCCTATCCTATACTGCTTTCAGACTCATATCGAGACTTTTCACCGAATGAGTCAGTGCTCCCACAGAAATGTAATCGACACCTGTTTCAGCATATTGCCGGATTGTATCAATCGTTATTCCACCAGATGACTCCAGTTCCACTCGTCCATCCACAATTTTCACTGCTTCACGGCTCTTTTCAGGAGTAAAATTATCGAGCATAATCCTGTCGACACCTCCAATACGAAGTGCTTCTTCAAGTTCATCCAAACTCCTTACTTCGATTTCTATTTTGAGTTGTTTGTTCTTTTCTTTCAAATACATTTGTGCGCCCAACAGAGCTTTTTCAATTCCTCCGGCAAAATCCACGTGATTATCTTTCAGTAAGATCATGTCGTAAAGACCAATTCTGTGATTCACGCCTCCACCAATCTTTACGGCTTGTTTTTCCAACATGCGCATTCCGGGAGTCGTTTTTCTGGTGTCGAGCACCTTTGCTGCTGTACCTTCGAGCAACTTCACGTACCTGCTGGTTATGGTTGCAATACCGCTCATACGCTGCATGATATTGAGCACAAGCCGTTCAGCCTGCAGGATAGATTGTACTTTCCCGGAAACTACAAACGCCACATCGCCCGGCTTTACGGCTGTACCATCATTGATATAGACTTCTGTCCGCAAACAAGGATCAAACGTGTGAAAAACCTCCTTGGCTATTTCAACACCCGCAAGAATACCCTCCTCCTTTATCAGGAGCTTCGACTGACCCGTTTCGGTTGAAGGAATACTGCACAAGGTGGTATGATCGCCGTCGCCAATATCTTCCGCGAAGGCCAGTTTTATGAGGTCTCTGATCAGTTCTTTCTCTTCCATATTACAAATCGGAACAGGGGTATTAAGCTCTAAACACTTAAAATGCCCATATTGTTATAATTTTACAAAAATTTTATTACAAAAGTACGAAATAAACAGCTATATTTGTTGCTAACATTGTCTTTTTTAATCTCACGGGGTCAATTTTCTCAACTCCATGATTATTTTCACATGTATGACCCGATAAACCGCCTTCACAGCTCTGCTATAGACGGTTCACTAAATAAAACATTTTTATCAAAGGATGAAGGTTATTTTACTTTCTGTAGGTAAAACAGATGATCAAGCATTCACGCAAATCATCGAAGATTATAAGAAAAGAGTGAATTTTCACATCTCTTTCGATATAAATGTTGTGCCTGATCTTAAAAACAGGAGAAATATTTCAGAAAAAGAACAAAAAAAGGAGGAGGGAATCATGATTCTAAAATCCCTGCAGTCCTCAGATCATGTAGTCTTACTCGATGATAAGGGAAAGCAATACAGTTCTATAGAGTTCGCCCGGTTCATGGAGAAGAAAATGAACGCCATCTCAAAAAGATTGGTTTTTGTCATAGGAGGTCCCTATGGCTTTTCACGTGAAATATATGACAGGGCAAACGAAAAATTGTCGTTGTCTAAACTGACTTTTACCCACCAGATGGTAAGGGTTATATTTGCAGAACAACTTTACCGCGCCATGACGATCTTAAAAAATGAACCCTATCATCATGAATAAAACAGTATCATCCATCATTCTGCTTTATGCAGTTGTTTCTCTTTGTGCACAAGAAATCACAGGTAGCTGGGAAGGATCATTAGAGGTACAGAACACAAAACTGCGCCTGGTCTTTCATATCGAAAGAAGTGACTCCATACTCACCACCAAAATGGATAGTCCCGATCAGGGCGCTTTTGGCCTGCCCACAACAAGAACGAACTTCAGAGAGAACAAGCTTGAGATTGTAGCCTCCGGATTGGGATTATATTACAATGGATCTCTGGAGAACGATACCATCAGAGGGACTTTTAATCAGGGTGGCATCCCTTTTCCTCTTCTGCTGATGCGGACTGAAGAGCCGCAGTTCAACCGTCCGCAGACACCGGTAGGGCCCCTACCTTATATTTCGGAAGAGGTAACGATCATCCCCGATAAAAAGGAGAGTCTCTCCCTTGCAGGAACACTTACATTACCCGACAGGACAGCAGTTTTTCCGGCTGTTGTGCTCATTTCCGGCAGCGGCCCCAATGATCGTGATGAAACATTGTTCGGTCACAAGCCCTTACTGGTACTGTCCGACTATCTTACCCGCAACGGTTTTGCTATTCTCCGTTACGACAAGCGGGGTGTGGGTGGATCGACAGGTGACTATAGCAAGTCTACCATTCAGCATTTTGCCGAAGATGCACTTGCTGCGGTGGAGTATCTGAAGCAAAGGAAAGAGATTGACCGTGAACACATCGGCCTCCTCGGGCACAGTGAAGGGAGTATTATCGCTTCCATGGTTGCAGCCGGAGACAACGGGATTGATTTTATTGTGATGATGGCCGGCCCGGGAACCAAAGGGCTAGAGGTTGTGATGGACCAGAACGATAATTCGATGAGATATCAGGGAATGGAACCGGAGACGATCGAAAAGATCCAAAAGAGCAATCGTGAACTGTTTGAGAGTCTTCTTGAGTGGGATGGATCAGAGAACGACAGAACGATGTTGCGCGATAAATTGACGTACCTCTGGGAACAACTCCCCCTTCTAATAAAACTAAAGGTGGAGAAAGAGCCTTATCTACGGAATCAGTATAATGCCATGATCACACCCGGTTATCGCAGTTTCCTCGCGCTTGACCCGACGATTTTCATCGAAAAGGTCACCTGCCCGGTTTATGCGATCAATGGGGAGAATGACACGCAGGTGCCGGCTGATAAAAACCTCACGGCAATTAAAAATGCCCTGAAACGGGGAGGTAATTACCGTGGTGAAACAAAATCATATCCCGGACTGAATCATATTTTTCAGGAAAGCATTACAGGACAGATGAATGAATATGCTATATCAGAACAAACCATCTCACCGGAAGTACTCTCTGATATTTTGAACTGGATGAAAAAGCAGGTTGAATGATTTTTTTTATAATTTTGCAGGAAAAAATCGGATTATGTCTAAAAGGAAAATAATTTTCACCGTTTTATGGATTATGATCATCCTCATCGCGATTGCATCGGTCATATCCCTGATTGTGCTTCCTCAATGGAAAGGATTTTTCATTGCTGGGACAGGAGGCTTTCTAATCCTGAATCTTTTTCTTTCGATGATTTTTATTAGGAAGAATTTTAAGAATTAGTTGTTCAGTCCAAACTCAAAAAGAAGCTGATCAAGTATCTCTTTCTCCTGGATATTACCGGAATTCTCAAAAGTTGCCACTCTTTCCACAATGTTTTTGGCCTTATCCAGAGAGATTCTGCCATAGAATTTCAGTGCATTCAACGCAGATTGACGAAGCAACAACGATTCACTCTTTAAATCGCGGACAGCATCGCCTAGTAAGAGATTCACATCAACCCTTTTCACACTCTCAGAACGGATAATAGATAATCTCGCAAAAAGCCAGTAACCGGTTGTACGGATCTTCTCATCCTCATTTTTTATCCAGTCATTCACCAATGCATCAGCAAAAAATACCTTCTGGAAAAGGTTCCTGCAAGCCTGTTCACGGATTTCCTGATTTGAAACATCCATCACCCATCTGTCTGCTATCTCTTTCGAAAGGGAAGCAGGTGGATAGAGCATCGTGGCAAGAATCTTCATCTCACGTACATCTTCTTTCCACAAAACCTCTGCCAGCGTAGTCCCCGGCTGGTATTTCCTTGATATCTCCTTGATCTTTAGAATATCTACCCCGAAGTTCATCCGGTAATTCAATCCCTTCTCTCTCATGCTGGTGGCCACAATCCCATTCATTGAAAGCCTCAGATCGGTTCGTATCTTTCGTAAAACTGATTCCATTCATTCATCTATTGAATCACAAAAATAGTCTATTTTGGGCGTAAAAATGACATTCCTGCCCTATTTTTATTTACATTTGCACTTCATCAACAAACACCTTTAGTAATATGAGACTACTGCTGATTAGCAATTCTACCAATCCGGGTGAAGCATACCTGGATTACCCCAAAAAGTATATCAAAGATTTTCTGGGTGAAAAAGCGATGAATGCCATCTTCATCCCTTATGCGGCTGTCACCTTTTCATTTGAAGCGTATGAAGAAAAGGTAAATGCTCGTTTCGCCGAAATAGGACACCATGTCACAAGTATCCATCGCTTTATCAATCCTGTTGAGGCCATTGAGAATGCCGATGCCATTGTGGTGGGGGGAGGAAACACCTGGCAGCTGGTGAAAATACTGCAGGAGAAAGGCTTGATGAAAGCGATCCGCAAAAAAATAAAAAAGGGAACTCCCTACATCGGATGGAGTGCCGGTGCTAACATCGCCTGTCCCACGCTGAGCACAACGAACGATATGCCCATCGTACAACCCGAAAAATTTAAAGCGCTGAAGGTGGTTCCATTTCAGATTAATCCTCATTACCTGGACGATAACCCGGCCAATCACGGAGGTGAAACACGTGAGACACGTATCAATGAATTCATTGAAGTGAACAGGGATCTGTTCGTGGTGGGCCTGCGTGAAGGGACAATGCTTCTCCTTGAAGAGAAGGAATTGGTCCTGATGGGCAGCCGCAACGCACGTATTTTCAGATACGGAGAAGATCCCCTTGAACTGTCCGAAGAGGATGATTTCAGTTTCCTTCTCCGATAAATCGGTGTAAGGGACTGTATATAATCAAATAGGGGTAACACATCTTTACAATTAACTAACACATTGTTTAAACGAATAGTTAATGACAGCAGATCACTGGGTGTGCTCCTACTGTTCTGCACGATCCTGTCATTAACATTAACAAATATCAGTGGGGCAGGAGCCTATTATTCCGGCTTCTGGAAGACAGAGATCCCTTTTTTTAAGCTTCTTCATCTGCCACACACCATTACCCATTTTATCAACGACACGTTGATGACGATTTTCTTTTTCCATGTGGCTATCGACATCAAAAGAGAAACAACTGTAGGGGAACTCTCCACCCCAAAGAGAATGATGCTTCCTACCGTTTCTGCTCTTTTCGGGGTAGTGTTTCCCATATTGATTTTTATGCTGATTTCAGGAAGAACGATCTACGCAAGCGGATGGGCTATACCCACTGCTACCGACATCGCATTTACACTGGGGATCGTCAGCTTGCTGGGGAAAGCGGTATCACGATCCATCAAGGTTTTTCTCACGGCGCTGGCTATCATTGATGACTTATGTGCAATCGTGATCATTGCACTGTTCTATGGAAGTGGGTTTCAACCTGAGTGGCTGCTGCTGGCGCTTCTGCTTGCAGTGCTCATATTTTTCGTGAATCGTTTCCTTCACAACAGATCAGGCTCTCTGATTATGATGATGCTGGGGGTGGTGATGTGGTACTGCATGTTCCAATCGGGTGTTCACGCTTCCATCGCCGGTGTAATTATCGCTTTTTTGTTGCCTGCAAACAAGATGGCCAGCTTTGAGACCAAGCTTAATATTCCTGTTAATTTCTTTGTAATTCCCATCTTTGCCCTTGCGAACACAAGCATCGTTATTTCACCTGCTTCCCTTTCAGGACTGGGCTCTCCACTCGCTACCGGTATCATTCTGGGACTGTTCCTGGGCAAACCCGTGGGCATCACCCTTGCGGTCTTTCTGATGATCAAGCTCAGGCTGGCAGAATTGGGAAAGATAAGATGGTCCCAGTTAATTGGTGTCGGCATCCTGGCAGGGATTGGGTTCACAATGTCTATTTTTGTATCTAACCTCGCTTTTCCCGGTAATGAACTCTATAGTGACATCGCCAAGCTATCTGTACTCATCGCCTCCGGACTGGCCATGACCGTTGGGTTCATCTGGCTTAAAACTTTCGCCAAAGGCTCTCCATCTCCTCGAGCGACCGCCCCTTAGTTTCAGGAACCATCTTCCAGACAAAGAGTGCAGAAAGTACTGCCATCACACCGTAAAAACCGTAGGTCATCCCTCCGCTGAACTCCATCATTGCAGGGTAAGTAGATGAGATTAGGTAGTTGGCGAACCACTGGAATGCGACGGCTATGGCAACAGCCTGCCCTCTTATCTTGTTGGGGAAGATCTCTGAAATAAGCACCCAGCAGATAGGGCCCCACGACATCATAAACGACGCAGTGTAGATAATGATAAAGACCAGCGTGGAGATACCGATAATATTGTTAAATGATAGGGCAGAGATGGCAAACATACCTACCGCCATACCTATTGAGCCGGTGATCAGCAACGGTTTCCTTCCCCATCTGTCTACTGTCAATATTGCCAGTACGGTGAACACAACATTGACCAGTCCCATGATGATGGTCTGTAACATCGAGGCATCTTTAGCAGCACCCATGCTCTCAAAAATTCTCGGGGCATAATAAAGCGCTACATTGATACCGACGAACTGTTGAAAGACTGAAAGCAGGATGCCCACGATGATAACCGTCTTACCGTAGGAGGTGATTTTCGCACGGACCGTATCGCCCAGTGTCCCCTTAATCTCTCTCAGTATCTTCTCGGCCCGCTGCATGGTGCAGTTCACCTTTGTCAACACGCTGAGAGCCTCCTCGTCGCGACGCTTAAGTGCCAGGTATCGTGGCGACTCGGGCACAAAAAGAAGCATCAGACCAAAGAGTGCGGCCGGGATTGCCTCTGAGGCGAACATATATCTCCAGCCAACATCGTTTATCCACGTTACTGTTTGTCCCTTGGAGATGCCCCAGTTGACAAAATAGACCACCAGCATCCCGAAGATTATTGCAAACTGGTTAAAAGAGACGAGTCTCCCCCTAATGGCTGCAGGTGAAACCTCACTGATGTAAGTAGGTGATACTGCTGATGCAAGTCCAACACCTATTCCGCCAATGATACGATAAAAATTAAATGCAAGCAGCAAGCCGGTGGAGGGTTCCCCCTTTTTGAAGAAGATTGTTTCAGGAAAGGCTGATCCCAATGCCGACAGGAAGAAAAGCAATGCTGCAAGGCGTAGCGTCTGTCGCCTGCCAATATGATTGGAGAAGAATCCGGAGATTGATCCTCCAATGATACAGCCTATCAGCGCACTCGAGACAGTGGCTCCGTGAATCCATGTGCTCAGGCCCAGAGGATCGACAAGGAAAGCCTGAATAGATTTCTCCGCTCCCGAGATTACTGCGGTGTCATAGCCGAAGAGTAAACCTCCCAGCGTGGCCACCAGCGTGATACCAAAAATGTAACTTTTGTTGTATTGCTTAGTCATGGTGTTATAAATATACATCAGTCAGCCACATTGGCGTGCTAACCGGAAATTATCGTTCAATGGTATACAATCATAAAAAGATAAAGCCCTGATAGCAGTAACTTATCAGGGCATTATCCGATGTAATCAGTACTCGGAGCGGGACTTGAACCCGCACAACCGTTATGGTCACAAGATTTTAAGTCTTGCGTGTCTACCATTCCACCATCCGAGCAGACCTTGATCCTGTAACAGGATTTTGCGATTACACCGGGATATAAAAATTATCCCCAGCCTGAGCGAAAGACGGGACTCGAACCCGCGACCCCGACCTTGGCAAGGTCGTGCTCTACCAACTGAGCTACTTTCGCAATATTTTCTCTTTTTTAATACCTGTCAGTCTGTTCAACACCTTTGACTTGCCAGTGTCGGCTTTCCATTTCCAGACATCTAATCACCCTCTCCCGGGATATTCTTTTTTGCGACTGCAAATGTAAATATGTTTATCCGGTTTTCAAAGCATTTGTGTGAATTTCTCCGCCCGGCAGTGCAATTAATTTAAAGGTCAGGTGATGCGTTCTTATGCAACTGCTCCTTTACCGTCGCCAAGGCAAGTTTCTTTGCATAACCGATAAAGAATCCGGTGAGAAGCAGATTGAAACACATCGCCAGAACAGAAATAACCAGTAATACTCCACTCATATGATAGCCGATAGCTATGAACAGTACCCCTGCACCCACTTCACCACGGGTGAACATACCTATCGAGACAGCCAGCCTTTCACCTATTTTCCTGTCCCTGTAGAATAAGAGAGGGAAGAGCTTACCTATATTGGAAATCAGCGTGACCATTACCACATGGATGGCAATCACGCCCCAGGGAAGCATCGGTATCTGAGAAATTACAGATTGTGAATGTTCGGCAACAGCAGCAAAATCCACTCCAAGGAAAAGAGGCATACTTAAACCGACCAAAAGCATAAAGAAATAAGAGATGAAAGAGGATACCTTTTCATCACCCTTTGATGGAACCACACTGTGATCCAGTTTCATCATCATTCCTAAAACAAAGGCAGGAAGAAGAATTTCTATATGTATACTGCCACTTTCTCCGTAAAAATGCATCGAGATCAGGTAGATGGCATGGATCACACCAAACATCAGCACTGCAAAGAACAGAATTGATTTCCAGTCCTGTCGCATATTGTAGCTGTTCATCTTTTTCCAGCCCAACCAGATTAACATGACAGCGACAACAAGGATTACAAACATCTGCCAGCGCATCCCAATCATCAGTATTTGAAGAGGAATCATCAGTAATATTGTATCCAGATCATCGAAGATAGCCAGTACCTGCACTTTATTATATACCCATGTGTGTCTCAATCCGGCTGCAGCAAGCATCGTGAAGAGTATCCCTGCAGATGTGGGAGCAGCAAACCGGCTTAGGAGAAATGTCTCTTTCCAGATATCACTGTTTCTCCATATTTGTAACTCCGGGGGTGCTACCGCAAACAAGTAATACAATGCAACAAACACCCATGGAAATGCAGCTGCTCCCATGGCAACGAAATAATCGACGGTGTAACTGCGCCAGTGCTTTTTATTGATCTCAAACTCACGCCCCACATTAATCATGATAAAGGCAAGTGAGATGTATAATAACCCGTCGGTAATTGTTTTAAATGAATAAAAGTTATTGCCCAGTAAATGGGGGACAATCTGTGATAAGACAAGACCTGTAACCAGTAACAAAGAAAAAATATAGACTTTTCTCATCTAAAGAGTATTTAGGGTATATTTTTAAATGTGCTGAAAATGCCTGAAGAATTAATCAGGGGTGCAAAGATAGCAAAAGTACCTATTTCTTTAAAATATCACTTGTTAAAATATATGCTTTCATGTCTTTTTGTCAGGAGCTGAAATTAGTTCTCAATACGATATCTTCCGGACTGAAGAGGCACTACCCTATAGCTCTGTAAGGGCTCGGTGGCAGGACCTGAATCAACACTGCCGAAACCGCGCATACCGTTGTTGTCGGCTAATCCGAACATTATGACAAAAACAGAACCACATGATGGGCAGACAGCTTTACCCTCATTCCCCGGAATAACTTTGACCCCTCTACTGTCTTCATGGGGGCAACAGAGATCATATGCGAAAATGGCATTACCTGTTGCATCCGAAACGACCAGTAATCCTGCAAAGCCAAAACGATCAGCATCACGCCGTCTTTCCTTTTCTGTAAAGGCTAAAAATGACAACGGACTCTTCAGAAGATAGTCCGGTCCATTCAGATCTACGATGAAACTCACTGGTGCAAAGGGCACAGTGAGGTGAGATGATTCATCCACACAGGATAAAGCAACTATCAATAACACTACAAGCGGAACAATGATCTTTTTCATTAAAGATATCTCCGTTGATTCTCTACCAGTAAACAGGAATACTGTCACAACGCAGCACCGTCGAGTATGAGATCAATCTGTTTCAATTCGTCCTGCGTGAAAGAGATGTTCTGCAGTGCATTCAGGTTATCCTTCAACTGCTCTTTATTACGGGTGCCAACGATGAGCGAGGTAACCCTCTCATCTCTAAGTGCCCAGGCCAGAGCCATCTCCGCCATCGTCTGCCCCCGCTGACCGGCAATTGTGTTTAATTGTCTCACCTTCTCCACCAGCGGTGGTGTAACCTGTTCCTTTTTCAGAAATCCGGCCGGATCGGCTGCACGTGAATATTCGGGAATTCCATGAAGGTATTTATCGGTTAGTACACCCTGTGCCAATGGTGAAAAAGCAATAAATCCTGTACCAAACTCCTTCGTGATACCCAGTATCTCCTCTTCCGGTTTGCGGTTGAACATACTGTACTTATCCTGAAAAATAAGACAGGGGACATCCCTCACCTTCAGGTAGCTGAGTGCTTTTCTTGCTTCCAGGGGAGGATACTTGGATATCCCAGCGTAAAGGGCCTTCCCCTGATGGACGATATCCACAAGCGTCTGCATTGTCTCCTCAACAGGAGTATCGGGATCGTAACGATGTGAATAAAATATATCAAAATAGTCCAATCCTGTTCGCTTCAGGCTCTGATTGATGCTTGCCATGAGGTTCTTTCTCGATGATCCGTCACCATAGGGACCCTCCCACATCAAATGACCCGCTTTGGATGAAATAATCATCTCGTCGCGATGAGATGCGAGATTCTCCTTCACTATTTTCCCGAAATTGGATTCTGCGGAACCCGGGGGAGGACCATAATTATTGGCAAGATCGAAATGGGTAACCCCCTGCTCAAAAGCATGGATAACCATCTCACGTGCTGTCTCATACGCATCCGCAAATCCGAAATTGTGCCACAAACCCAAAGATATCCGGGACAACTGCAATCCGCTGTTTCCACAAAAAGAATAATTCATAGTGTCTCTATTTTAAGATTAGGTATGTCTAAAGCATTTTCTTTTCTATCTCTGTATCAGCAATTACCGTTACCACCGTTTGTCCATCGGGAGTATAGGTAGGTGTTCTAGAGGCAAACAGCTGACTTACAATCAGCAGCATCTCTTCCGATGTCAGCGTTCTTCCGTGAGGGATAGCCGTCAGATTGGCAAGAGAAAGTGCTATGGATTCCTGGATATCGCTCTTTACATCACTTCCTGTTTCGAGGCTTTTTCCAATCATGGAACGAATGAGCAGTGAAGGATCACTGTTTTCAATTTCCGAGGGCACTCCCTGCACAGCATAACTGTGATTACCGAGGTTGCTCAGTTCAAATCCAAGTGCTTCCATATCCTCCATTATAGAGGGCAATGCAGCCGCTTCGGAAGCTGAAAGATCGAGTACTTCAGGGAACAGCACCCGCTGTGAAACGCCTCTCTTTTTCTTTATCTGTTCAAGATATTTATCGAAAAGAATACGCACATGCGCTTTATGCTGATCGATGACCATTAGTCCCGATTTCACTGATGTGAGTATATATTTCTGTTTGTACTGATAATGTTCAGGGAACAACTCGGTCTCGGGCAGGTTATGATCACTGCCAGCCGGCCTGAAAAGTGTGCCGCCTATATCACCCTCCATCCCTGACGAGAGCTCTTTCTCATTCTCGAACCCTTTGTAAAGCTGCTCCCATTCAAATGGTGGCGCTGTGGAGGGATATGATCCGTGATGAGGCTTGCTGAAAGGATTGTAATTTGGGTCTACACTCACCTTTGGCATAGATGAACTACGTGATGGATCAAAAAGCGGTATCTCCGGTGCATCATCAGTATTGAAATCGATGCTGGGAATAGCATTGAATTTTCCGAGAGACTCCTTCACCGTAACCATCAGTATTTGCCAGAGTGCCTGTTCATTCTCAAATTTCACCTCGGTCTTGGTCGGATGAATATTGACATCTATCGTATCCGGATCAACCTGAAGGTAGATGTAGTAACCTGGCTTTTCATTTGCAGCAATCAACGGCTCAAAGGCAGAGACTACTGCCCTGTGAAAATAGGGATGTCTGATATAACGGTTATTAACAAAGAAAAACTGACTTACTCTTCCTTTCCTGGCAAATTCTGGCCGTGCAACATAACCGTGAATCTTTCCCAGCGTCGTCTCCTCCTCGATCTCTATCAGTTGATGATTCACATTTTTCCCTTCCAGCTGCACAATACGTTGTCTCAAACCTGCTTTAGGCAGATGGAGCGTTTCCATATCATTCTCAATGAGCGTGAACTCTATCTCCGGATTCACCAGTACGATCCGCTCGATTTCGGTAAAAATATTACGCCGTTCCGTCTCATTTGACTTCAGAAATTTTCTTCGTGCCGGCACATTGAAGAAGATATTTTTCACTGAGACAGAGGTGCCGATGGCAGATGAGATGCTCTCCTGTTTCTCAAATCTGGAACCTGAAATAACGACCAATGTGCCCAGCTCGTCCTCTTCCCTGCGGCTCTTCACCTCCACTTGCGAGATTGCGGCGATGGATGGGAGTGCCTCACCACGAAAACCCATGGTGGTGAGGGCAAACAGATCATCCACGTTCTTGATTTTTGATGTTGCATGCCGCTCAAAAGCCATCCGCAGATCTGTTGCTGACATGCCCTTTCCGTCGTCGATCACCTGAATTAGGGTGCGACCTGCATCTTTGATACAAATCCTGATATGTTTCGCGCCGGCATCGAGTGCGTTCTCCACCAGCTCCTTCACCACTGAAGCGGGGCGCTGGATAACCTCACCGGCAGCAATCTGATTGGCAATGGAATCGGGAAGAAGATGGATAATATCTGGCATAAATAAATTGACTGTTTTCTATGCTAATAACCAGAAAAAGAAGATGGCAAAAAGGGCGATGAGTATAATGATTAGTAATCCGTTGTTGGCGAAAAAAGAAGGTTTTCCTGATGTATCACCCTCCATTCGTTTCTTCAAGTGTCTTGTCTGTGAGATGAACTCAGATTTAAACTCTTTCTTCTCCCTGTCTTTCTCTTCACTCTCAGGGAGTACGCCCATCTCTTTTTTCACATTTTCAATTCGCATCTGCAACCGTTCCCTGCGTTCCTCTTCCTCCGCATTGAACAGGATTGGCGAATAATTGAACTTGCGTGGTTTTCTGTTGTTGTAGAAAAAGAAACTACCCATAGGATTTCACTGTTTTTGATGTTACAAAAATAAAGAATTGATAGCAGACGGGCAAATTGCCACACTGCTAC
>JAAYGM010000160.1 GCA_012727735.1 Bacteroidales bacterium
ACCATGGAAAGAGCCCCTCGTGCTGTCGTCCACCGGACTTTTCCATGTCAGCAGGTAGGAGTAGAGAGGGGCGTTACCCTCGCTTGCCCGGGCATCGGCCACCATGATCGTGTAGGGACGGAACAGATTGTCGATGGAGAGCAGATCCTGTGGGGTATGATCGGGATAAGCCTCAGCGAAAAGCGCCATGTATCTCCCGGTGTCATTCCCGTATATCTGCTCCACTCTCTCTCTCGCCTGTTCCATGGTCAGCTCTTTCTCACCATAGGCGGTCCGCATCAGCTCATTGAGTGTGGTACCTATCAGCAACGGAATATTCTTCGAGAAAGGGGCAAATCCCGGAGTGAAGGGCTGCTGCACCAGGTTCACGCTGTCGGGTACGGGGCCGAAGCCAAACATCACGCGGGTACCGGGTGTTCTCCTGCCCACCGTCTGCTCTTGCGCTTTGTTGCCGATCTCCACCAGGCGCTTGTAGGGAATGGTGTCCAGGCTGCCCGCCTGCTCGCAGGTAAGTCCCAGGTTCTCCAGCACTGCCAGTCCGATCTGTGTGGACTTCTCTTTCGTCATCACGTTGACGAGCGTACCGCTATGGATGATGGCCTTGTGGAAAAGTCCCTCAGCTGCAGGCATGCACATCAGTGTCCCCACCTTGCCGCCACCGCCCGACTCGCCGAAGATCGTCACATTCCCCGCGTCACCGCCAAACGATGCAATGTTCCTGTTCACCCAGTTGAGCGCTGCTACAACATCGAGCATCCCCACATTGGCAGAATGGGCATACTTCTCCCCGCAGGCGGAGAGATCGAGAAATCCCAGGATGTTCAGCCGGTGGTTCACCGATACCAGCACAATGTCTCCTTTCTCCGCAAGCTCCTTGCCATGGGAGATGGGATCATCGCTGGCACCGGTGCTGAACCCGCCGCCGTGCAGCCAGACCATCACCGGTCTCTTTTTTCCATCGTTGAGACCCTGTGTCCACACGTTGACCGTGAAGAGGTCCTTCTCGTCCATCACTGAGTCGGGCGACCAGCTGTTCACCTGCATGGCGATAGGGCCAAACCGGTTACACTCGCGCACACCCTCCCAGGCCTCTGGCTCCTGCGGAGGCATAAACCGTTCGGCTCTGGCATAGGGTATGCCCTTGAAACTGAAGATGCTATCCTCCATGCTGCCGGAGATTGTGCCGGAGGTCGTCTCAACCTGGGGTGTCTGATTCTCTTTTGTTGCCGATGTACAGCTTACGGATGAGATGGCTGTAATCAGTATGAATGCGATGATATGTATGAACTTATACATCAGGTGATTGTTTTGTCTTTTTGTTTATTCTTGCTGCTGATTCTCTGGAAATCCTGTGAAATAGACCCTGTGTTTCAGGAGGGATTTCTCCCCGGAACAGGGACATCTTTCTCCCGGTAATCTGGCAACGACCCCATTTCATATGTCTCAGGACCATATCGCAACCCGGAGGCCATGATCTGGTCCCAGGTGATTGCTTGTCCCGTATAGGCTGCTTCCCTTCCCATGATGGCAATCTGGGTAGAGTAGGCCAGATCTTCAGCCTGATTGATTTTCTTGTTTAACCGGATCGATTCCACAAGATGTACGTGTTCCTGCCTGTAGGGGTTCTGCACCGGTTTACTTTTGTAGTCATATTCCCATAACAGCTTTCCATCCCAGTCCAGGATCTTCATCTCTCCGGCATCATTCAGTTGAGCAATCCCTTTTGTGCCCAAAACCTGTTCTGAGATGTTGCCGTCGCACCCATCTATCTGACGGGCGGTATGCAGCATCCGTTTGTGGTTGTTGTAGCTGTAATCCACACTGAAGAAATCGAAAATGTCACCTGTCAGGCGACGTGCCGATCCGCCGTATCCAACGGCCTTTATCGGTTGCTCTCCCATGAACCAGGTAACAACATCGATATTGTGAATACCCTGGTCGAGGATGTGGTCGCCACTCAGCCATTTGATATTGAACCAGTTTCGAATGCAGTACTCCATATCGCTCCATCCCGGTTGTTTCTGCTTGTTCCACCATGCACCCTGATTCCAGTGAGAGGTGGTTGATATGATTTCACCGATTATACCGTTTTTCACCTCCACATAGGCTTCCCAGTAATCACGCCGATGTCTTCTCTGGTTGCCGGTGACAACGCTCAGCCCTTTTGCCGTGGCCACCTTCGAAGCGGCTATCACCGTACGTATTCCCGTGGGATCCACAGCACAGGGTTTTTCCATAAATACATGTTTCCCTGCTTCTATGGCAGCCTTGAAGTGCTCAGGCCTGAAATGTGTGGGTGTACACAACAGCACCAGCTCAATCTCGGGCATGGCCATCACTTTTTCATACGCATCAAAACCGATAAAGCAATTGCTGTCATCCACGTTGTTGTTCCTCTCAGAGAGAATACTGCGGCAACGATCCATCCGGTCAGGAAAGAGATCAGCCAAAGCGATGATCTCCAGGTTTGGCCCCGCGCTTAAAAAATCGACTGCTGCTCCCGTTCCCCGGTCGCCACACCCAATCAGGGCTGCTTTCAACGGTGCGCCATCGGGTGCGATCTCCACAAATGAAAACATGCCCAGATCTTCAGGAGAAAAGGTGTCAGCGGACCTCTTTTTTGAATCCCCCGCACAGGACGATAGCATTGCAGGAGATGCCACACCCAACGGAAGGGCGGTACTTAAAATAGCACTGTTTGTTAAAAATTTTCTGCGTTTCATTACTGGTATTTTATTTTGTAGTCTGTTTTGGTTATTTTATTCTTTCCACCTCATCCATTTTATCTCATCGTTCAAACCTGCTTCAACAATGGTTTCGATGAACTGCATGCCACGCACGCCATCCTGCACGTTGGGGAAGTCCAGCATCTCAGGGGTAGGTGCTTCGCCTGCACGGTAAGCCATCACGGTAAGGGTGAAGTTGCGGTAGATGTTGGCAAAAGCCTCGATGAATCCCTCGGGGTGTCCGCCCGGGGTGCGTGTGTTCCACAATGCCGCCTTGCCCAGGTCGGGATGGTTCCCGCCAATGTGGATGATCTCCTCCCGGTTGCCGCCGCTCTTCAGTGAGAGCCGGTTGGGATCCATCTGCACCCAACGCATGCTCGCCTTCTCTCCATAGACACGGATGTTGACGCCGTTGGCCTCACCCACGGCGATCTGGCTGGCCGAGAGCAGTGCTTTCACACCCTCTTCCAGCCGCATCATCGCTGTGCCGTCGTCATCGACTTGTCGTCCCGGCACGAAGGTGTTCAGCTCGGCGCAGAGCTCCTGCACTTTCAGTCCCGAGACATACTCACAGAGGTGCCAGGCATGTGTGCCGATATCGCCCATGCAGCCAGCCTTGCCCGTCTGTGCCGGGTCGGTACGCCAGCCGGCGTTGTTGCCGCTCTGCGTCTCGATCCTTTCTGACAGCCATCCCTGGGGGTACTCCACATAGATGCGGCGCAGCTTTCCCAGCTCTCCTGCCGCGATCCGTGCCTTCATCTCCTTTACCGCCGGATAGCCGGTGTAGACATGCGTCAGCGCCAGCACCAGTCCCGTCTCATCCACCTTTTGCTGCAGCGCTTTTGCCTCCTCCAGCGAGAAGGTGATCGGCTTGTCCAGCACCACGTGGATCCCTCTCTCGAGGGCCATCATCGCCGGCTCGAAATGGAGCTTGTTGGGGGTCACGATCACCACGAAATCCATCCGTTCCGCTTCAGGCAGTGCCATCTCTTTTTCGAACATCTCCTGATAGGTGGTGTAGATCCGATTATCGGGGAGGCCATAGTACCGCCCTGACGCAAGAGAGACCTCCGGTTTAGAGCTGAAGCATCCGCATACCAGCTCTGCCATATTCTCCATGATGGCCGCACGCAGGTGGATCGCACCGATAAAGCCGGTGGTGCCGCCGCCGACCATGCCCATTTTCAATTTCTTACTCTTCATTGTATAAATATATTATTGGTTAATCTTTTGCGAAAAATGCATCGAACGCGTGGCCGGACGACTGAAAATCGATCCGCTTAGTGTAGGCACACGACTCGCGTGCCCCGTGCTCACGATCCATCGCACTGTCCTCCCACTCAATGGAGAGCGGTCCCTGGTAGCCGATGGTGTTGAGCGCACGGATGATCTCCTCGAAGTTGATCTTCCCCCGGCCCACGCTCCTGAAGTTCCAGTAACGGCGGGGATCGCCGAAGGGGACATGTCCGCCGAAAACGCCTACCTGTCCGGGGGTGTCGCTCCAGTAGACATCCTTCATATGTACATGGAAGATCCGTTCGGGGAACTGGTAGATGAAATCCACGTAGTCCACCCCCTGGTAGCCCAGGTGGCTGGGGTCGTAGTTGAAGCCGAAGGCAGGATGATGGTCCAGCGCCTCCAGTGCCCTTCGTGCCGAAAAGGTGTCGAAGGCGATCTCGGTGGGGTGCACCTCCAGCGCAAAGCGGATGCCCAGTTTTTCAAACTGGTCCAGGATGGGGGTGAACCGGCGGGCAAAAAGGTCATAGCCCTCTTCAATCATCTGTCCGGGAACGGGTGGGAAGGCATAGAGCAGGTGCCATATAGGGCTGCCGGTGAATCCCACCACCGTATCAACACCCAGTGCTCTGGCTGCCCTGGCGGTCAGTATCAGCTCCTCCGCCGCCCTCTGGCTCACTCCTTCAGGATCACCATCGCCCCAGATATGGGCGGGCAGGATGGCTTTGTGCCGCTCATCAATGCGGTCGCACACCGCCTGTCCCACCAGGTGGGAGGAGATGGTGCGAAGCTGCAGTCCATACTTTCTCAGTAACGCTCTGATTCCATCGTAATAAGCCGGGTCCGTTTGCCGCACATCAAGGTGGTCCGGCAGTCCCAGTTCCAGTCCGTCATATCCGAATTCCTTTGCTTTGATGCATACTTCTTCCAATGATAAATCTCCCCACTGGAGGGAGTAAAGTGTGACCAGTCGAGCCATGTTTGTCAGATTTTTATAGGGTTAGATATTCTATTCATGTCCGGAGCTATTCAGGGATCACCACGCAATAGCAACAAGCGTTAAATGATTCAAAAAATAAAGTTACATTTTTTTTTGGATTCTTGTCACATTGTTACATGTTTTTCATGATGAGAGGGGGATTCCATATACGTGCGTTAAGCCAAAAAAACCTAAAGGTAATGGCTTTAACGTGCGGAAGCTGAACGACGGGTCAGATACTTTGGACAGGCGGGGACACCTCTATATCGCGGGATATTCCCGGGGGAGGTCTCTCGCCACTTCAATCTTGTACTTCTTTCCTTTCATTTTCTCATCTCTTACATTCGCCAGAAGCGAATTTACAACAGCTGTGCGGATGGCAACGAAAGAGATATAATCTTTCACTTCAATCAAACCCAGGTCTGATTTATCCAGTTTTCCTTTTTGTATAAAGAAACCGACAATATCAATTCTGTTTAGCTTATTCTTTTTGCCACCGCTTATGTAGATGGTCTGGTATTCAGGTCGGGCAGGTAATGGCCTTCCTTCTTTAACTTTTAAAATGCCAATACCATCGGGGATATAATCCGGCGTTTTATCATCCTTGAAGAGTATGATGTATGCGGTTCCCGATGCGTGCATGCGTGCTGTGCGCCCATTACGGTGGACAAATTCACTCTCTTTGGCCGGCAGGTGATAATGAATTACATGATTCATTTCCGGAATATCCAGTCCCCTGGCTGCCAGATCGGTCGTGACCAGGTAATTGATACTTCCATTTCTGAATTGAATCAGGATTCTCTCCCTGTCGTCCTGATCCATGCCGCCATGGTAATACCTGGCGTATATTCCCTTCTTGTTCAGTAAATCACTGACGCGTTCCGTGACTTCCCTGTGGTTGCAAAAGATAAGTGCCGGTCCGGAATCGAGAGAACAGATCAGTTGAAATAAAGATTCTATTTTATCCTTTTCGGGAGATAGCACCAGCTGAAGTGAAAGGGCATCGCTTTTCTCTTCTTCTGTATAGTCAAGCGTTACAGGCGATTGCATCGCCACAAAATCAGGGATCTCCACATCGGAAGTAGCCGAAAGCAGCACCCTTTTCTGCAAGTGGGGCAGTTGGCTGATGATTGCACTCATATCATCATGAAAACCCAGTTGCAGGGATTTGTCAAACTCATCCAGTACCAGGATTTTAATAGCATCCGTATCGAAAGATTCTCTCTCCAGATGGTCTCTCAGTCGCCCCGGTGTACCTATCAGCAAAGCCGGGGGAGAGCTCAGGTTTTTCAGTTCCGTTTCGATCGCATGTCCCCCGTAGCAAACGTTTACTTTGAACCGGGTTCCCATTTTCTTCCATACCTGTTCAATCTGAAGCGCCAGTTCCCTCGATGGCACCACAATCAAGCACTGTACTTTGGGTGTGTTATCATCCAGTAATTGAACGATAGGTAAAAGAAACGCGAGTGTTTTACCTGTTCCGGTAGGAGACAGCAGCATGATATGCTGCTCTTTCAGGATCGTGTTGCGGGCAGCAACCTGCATTTCGTTCAGCACCCCAATCCCCAGGTTCGTTAATATGTTTTTATCTGTACTTTCTGCTTTCATGCTGCAAAGGTATGACATTAAAGTTTGCGGTTTATCTTTTTCTCTTGTTTTCACCAGAACTAAATACCGGTTTCTATTCATGGTGTGGACGGGACCACCGCAGCTGAGGGTGATCCTGGCAAGAAAATGAATATAGTGAACCGGATAACCTGGTTACTCCTCCGGAAGAAAAGCGATGGCATCAATCTCCACCAGAAAATCGGGGTGCGTCAATGCGGGAACAAAAAAGCCGGTGATTGCCGGAGGATCTTTCAAAACACCCAGATACTTTTGTGATGCCTGGAAACCTCTTTGCAGATCTTCACCCCGGACAATGAGGATGGTCAGTTTCACAAGATGAGCAAAAGATGCCCCACAAGCTGCAAGAGCTGTTTGGATATTCCTCATCACCTGTTCTGTCTGTTCGGAAATATCTCCCTTGCCAATGATTTCACTTTTTTCATTTACCGCGTTTTGTCCGCCAATATAGATGGTCTTTCCCTTTCCCTGTGTCGTCACAATCTGGGAAAAAGCGGGACTCCTGAAAAGTCCCTCAGGGTTGATGTACTGTATGGGATGATTCATTTTTATCTAAAATGTGTCCGAAAAGTATTTTCAGACAGGGTTTATTGAATGCAATAAAAAGTATTTCATTTATTTCCGGACAGCTATTGCACCTCAACAGGGCTGGTCTTTCACTTATGCAACATCATGCCTTCTTCATTCCCTCTTCATATCAACCTCATATAATTATGAGGTTGCACACGCTCATGTCCAGTGGGGTAACGCCGAACCGGTGCCCCTGCAAATCAGTGTGACTCCATTGCAAACAGGAGCATATCCCGCAAATGAATCAGACTTTTAGCATTCCGCGAAAGCCCCTGGCCGCATAGTATGATTGCGCCCCGTTGTGGTAAATGAATGTGCGTCCATACCGGGAGTCACCAAAAAGTGCGCCGCCCCGTTCGCGCATTTCAAGCGGTGTAACAATCCAGCTGGAGCTCTTTATGTCAAAATCCCCCAATTGCTGAAGCCCCCGGTATTGCTCCTCGTTCAGCAGGGTGATACCCATCTCATCTGCCATCCCCACGGCACTGTTTCCTGGTTTATGCTCTTTCCTCGACCGCAATGCTTCGTGGTCGTAACAAATACTCCTGCGCCCTTTCGGACTTTCTGGCGAGCAATCACAAAAGATGTATTCACCTGTTTTCTTGTCCTGACCGATTACATCCGGTTCACCTCCGGTCTCTTCCATCGCATCCAGCGACCACAGTTTTCCCGGGTTATTCTCCAGTTTTTCCTGCACATCTTTCCATTCTATTTTCAGATGGCGCTCCCTGTTTTTTTCGAAACGCTTTTTCAGGATATCGAATAGTGATTCCTTCTGTTCCTGTGAGATTTTATTGTTTTCCATAACCTTTTTTTTACATGATAACGTCAAACATAATTTTTCCCCTTGTCGCAGGGATTGATTCACAAAAATAAAAAAATATTTTTTTGCATTTCAATCCTAAAAATAATCTGCTTCTGTTTCGTGAATATTTTACATGAGTTAATTTCTTTGTTGTCCAATACCTGCAAAGGTAGTGCAGATCTCAGTACCTCCGGTTGCGCATGGTCTGCGATGCAGCGCTGCTGCTGCCGCCGCTTTTCCTGTTGCTGCGCCGGTTGGCTTCACGGGGTGGGGAAGAGAATGTCTCTCCCTCCCGGCGGATAAGCTGTTCGAAATCAAGCAGCTCCTGTTCAATTTTCTGCTGTTCCGCTTTCATCTCTTCAGGCGTGGAGGTGTACTGCGAGATGGCCCGGTTGCCGGGGGTTCCTGTTTTGTAGATCTCCCCGTCGTAGCTCCGCTTCCGGAAGAAATCATCCACGCTCGTGGTGTTGCTGTTGTTGAGGGATGAGGCCATCAGCGGCATCCGGCGGGTGTAGGGCTCCAGCTCGCTGTAGGCGATCCAGAAGAGTGGGTAGCGGGTGTCGGCCAGTGCAACCTCCTCCTGCCGGAAGAGGATGGGGCAGAGGGCGAGGGGTATCACGCGGAAGCTTGATGTGGCGTTGTCGAAGTAGTATGCCTCTTTCAGGTAGTAGCCCATCACCTCGTTCGATGGGATATCGGCATCGCTCACCCTGATCGTGCCATTCTCCGATTCGTGGTAGATGCCGAAGCGGTCGACCAGTCCGCTGAAGTCGATGCGGTACGCCTCCGTGAACTCCTCCCTGCCGTCGAGGTATTCATAGGCGCGGATGCGGTCCTCCTGCAGCAGACGGAAAATCATGGCAAAAAGGTTGCGCTGACCCGCTGTGGGGGTGACGGGGTGATAGAGCGGTGTGTTGGCCTCTTTTGTCAGGTCGATGTAACGGTAGATGATGCGCGACCAGCGGGCATTGGCGATCTCCTCTTCCCGGTTGACGCTGGGCTGTTCGCCACGGATGGCCGGAATTACCGACGACTGTTGTGCCTGCTGCCGCCGCTGCTCAATCCGTTCCCGGGCGGTGGTTTGTGCATTGAGGGTTGTCATTTGACCCAGTAAAACGAGTAGAATAATTATTGTCCTGGTTGTCATATCTTGTTATCGTTCAGCTGTCAGCTATCAGCATTCAGCTTTTGGTTTTTCTTTCTCAGCACTCAGCGGTCAGCACTCAGTCTTTCCGCTTTGCGAAATTTTGTTTCACTTCTATCAGTTTCAGTTTTAGTTTACTGCTGACTGCTTATTGCTTACCGCTTATTGCTTACCGCTTTAATTCACTCTCATTTCCATCACCGCGATCTCTCGCTCCCTGCCGTCGGGTCCGGTGGCGCGAATGCCGGAGATATAGAAGTAGCTGCCGCGGGTCAGTCGTCTGATCTGTTCCTTCTGCCGCTCCGAGAAGAGGCTGCCGTCCGACACCTCGGGGATGGCGTTGCCCATCGCATCGAGGAGGATGGTGCGGAAGCCGGTCACCCGGAACGGTACGTGCAGGATGCCATCGTCGATGGCTGCCTTCAGGCCATCACTCTGCAGCAGCGCTGCCTTGGGGATGCTGCCCCCCTTGCGCATCACCATGCTGCCGGAGGTATCGCGGTATTCGATAAAGGGGGTGGGGTCGGGGAGGCTGCGCACCCTGAAGCGATGCGTTGCCACCCTGCGTGTCTCACCACCCGGTGTGCCTGCCGAGACGGTGATCACGGCCTCGCTGCCGGCTGCTGCGGGACGCGCCACCCAGAGGGTGCCGCGGCGGCTGAGGGTGCCGTTGCTCATCACGGCGCTCACCTCCTGCGGTGCGACACCCGGCACCGAGATGCTCACCTCGTTGTCGATACCGGCATAGAGCACGTTCATCAGCGTGGGGGCGACCGTCGCCATCGGCTCGATCACGGTATAGCTGCTGCTGAAGTCACGCCGGGTGATGCTGCCGTCGTTGCCGCTCAGTTCCACATACCCCTCCACCGGGAAGGTGCCGCTGCGCGATGCTGTCAGCGTGAAGGATCCATCGGCACCTGTCTCCAGCGCTTCTCCCTGCACCACGATGCGGGGATGTCGGGTGCTGTCCTCTGCAGCCAGGATCACGCGGGCGCGGTAGCTTCCTCCCTGCAGTACCGTCTCCGATTCGGGAATCAGCCAGGCGTTGAGCCTGTTCAGGCGGTAGTCGCCTGCATCCACGCTCTGGAGCAGTGATGCCAGCGCTTCTCCCTCCGAGAGGCGGATGTCATTTTCGATCTTGGTGAGCAGGGTGACGGCCGCTGCCAGCGGCATCTGCTCAAAGAGCGATGCCTCCCAGCTCCTGCCGCCTGTGGCTGCTTCTGTTGAGAGGTAGCGGGCGATCAGTGCGCTGCGCGAGGGATCCTCCACCCGGGCCGTCAGCTGCTCCCGGTAGCTGTCGATGGCACCCCGCAGCTTCTTGCCCTCACCCC
>JAAYGM010000161.1 GCA_012727735.1 Bacteroidales bacterium
ATGGCATGGAACCCGAACCAGTTCAACGCCTCCAACCTGTTGGTACATACCGAGAGATGGTGTGCACAGCAGTTTGGTGAAAAGTACGCGAAAGAATCAGCCCGTCTTATCAATCTTTATACCCAATATAACCGTCGCGTCACACCCGAGTTACTGAATGATACAATCTACAGCCTGACCAACTACAATGAGTTTGAACGGGTGGTGGATGATTACCGTAATCTGGTCATCGACGCCATGCGCCTCTATTATCTTCTGCCCGCCGAATATAAAGATGCGTTTGATCAGCTGGTACTCTTCCCGGTCAATGCAAGCTCCAATCTCTATGAGATGTATTACGCCGTGGCAAAGAACAGGTGGTATGCAAAAAAAGGTAACCCTGAAGCCAACAGATGGGCTGACAGGGTACAAGCATGTTTCGAGCGCGACTCGCTGCTGACAAACCATTACAACAACATCATCGCTGATGGGAAATGGGCACATATGATGGATCAGGTGCGCATAGGGTACACCTACTGGCAGCAGCCGGAGAAGAGTGTGATGCCTGAGGTGACCCGGCTGCAGGAGCCTGACCTACAAAAAGAGAGCGTTTTTTTGGAAAAAGATGGTTATATCTCCATTGAAGCGGAGAACTTTGCCCGGGCACAAGGCACGGAGATGGTGCAGTGGGAAGTGATTCCTTACCTCGGGAAAACAGTATCCGGCGTGACTACCTTTCCTCAGAACATCCATCCCGCAGACGGCGAACAGATTTATCTCGAATATGACATTGAGACCCTGTCGGCAGGTGAAGTAGAACTGCACATACTGCTCTCTCCGACCCTCAACTTTAATCAGAACAGGGGTTTGCGTTACGCCGTTTCATTCAATGGCGGCGAGGAGACGATTGTCAACTTCAACCGTGATTACGACGTCAGACAGATGGAGCAGTGGCAGGCAAACAGTATCAATGAAACCATTACCACACACACAATAAAAGAGCCGGGAAAGCAAACACTTCGTTTCAGGGTCCTTGATCCCGGAATTGTATTACAAAAGATATTGATTAATCTGGGGGGACTGAAAGAGAGCTATCTGGGTCCGCCGCAAAGTGAAACAAGATGAAAAAGATAATGCTGAAACTCATTTTCTTTCTGCTCGGTTTTTTACTCGCACAGATCAGCGAAGCGAAAATAAAACTGCCGGTGCTGATCTCTGACGGGATGGTGCTCCAGCGCGATCAGGATATCACCATCTGGGGTAGTGCCGATGCAGGAGAAGAGGTCATCATCCACTTTCTGAGCAAGAGATATATCACCGTTGCCGATAGTGATGGGTACTGGCAGGTAGTGCTTCCTCCGCAGAAAGCGGGAGGCCCTTATCTTATGACCATCAATGATTTGAATGTACACAACATCCTGATTGGTGATGTCTGGCTGGGATCAGGCCAGTCGAACATGGAGCTGCCTGTGAGCAGGGTGATGGATCTATACCGGGAAGAGGTGGAGAGCTACACCAACCCGATGATTCGTTATCTGAAGGTGCCGCTCTCGTACAACTTTCATCAGCCCCTCGATGCTATCAAACCGGTAACCTGGAAGGAGCTGACAGCGGAAAATGTACATTCCTTCGGAGCACTTGCCTACTTTTTCGCCAGGGAGATGTACGAGAGAACAGAGGTGCCGGTAGGTGTGATCAATTCGAGTGTGGGCGGCTCACCCGCTGAGGCATGGATCAGTGAGGAGGGATTGAAGCACTTCCCTGCTCATCTGAACGACAGGGATATATACCGTTCCGACAGTCACATTTCGAACATACAGAGTCTCGATCGTGAACGACGGAACCTGTGGAACAGCGTCCTCTTCCGGAAGGACAGGGGTCTGAACGAGACCATACCATGGTTTGCACCTGATTATGATGATGCTCACTGGGAAGAGGCGGATCTCTTCGCCAAGAAGTGGGGAAGTGACGGGTTGAACCCAGTGAACGGCACCCATTGGTTCCGGAAGGAGTTCTCGCTCCCGGCACATCTGAAAGGAGAGAGTGCACTGCTGCGGATGGGCTGCATCGTGGATGCCGACTCGGTATTTGTCAATGGGCACTTTGTGGGTACAACAGCCTATCAATACCCACCCCGTATATATCCCATTCCTCCCGGCTTGCTCAAACAGGGAAAGAACAACATCACCGTTCGCCTGATCAGCTATTCAGGCAACCCCGGCTTTGTGGAGGATAAACCCTATAAGATACTCTTCGGGAATGAGGAGGAGGAGGAGATCAGCCTGGAAGGGCAATGGAGGTACAGACAAGGCACAAGGATGCCTGCGCTGGCGGGGGAGACCTTTTTCCAGTACAAACCCACAGGGTTGTTCAATGCGATGATTCATCCCCTGAAAAGATGGGGTCTGAAAGGAGTACTCTGGTACCAGGGTGAATCGAACACGGGGAGGTACAACGAATATTACGATTTGATGACAGCACTGGTCTGTGAATGGAGGTCTCTCTGGGAACGAAACGATCTCCCCTTTCTGATGGTGCAGCTACCCAATTTCATGCTGGACCCGCCCTACCCTGCCGAAAGCAACTGGGCTGAGATAAGAGAGATACAGCTGCAGCTATCAAAAACGATCCCCCAAACAGGATTGGCTGTAACGATAGATGCAGGTGAATGGAACGATATCCATCCTCTAAATAAGAAAGTGGTGGGTGAAAGGCTTGCCCTGCAGGCAGTGCGTGTTGCTTACGGAGAGAAAGATGTGATCAGTGACG
>JAAYGM010000162.1 GCA_012727735.1 Bacteroidales bacterium
AATTTACTTCCTGCATTGGTACAATCAACGTCAGAGGGGGATCCAGCAGCTTTTGAAAGAGAAAATAGAAGATCGCACCTCGGCACTCACCAGAACCATCGGGGAGCTGGAACAAACACAAAGCGAGATCATCGACAAAAATGAACAGCTACAGTTGCAGAATATAGAGATCAACCAGCAGAAAAATGCCATCTTTGAAATGTCCCAGCAAATGGAACAACTGAACAGGGATAAGATCTCCTATTTCACAAACATTGCCCATGAGTTCAAAACACCACTGACACTCATCCTCGGTCCCACGGGTCAACTGATCAAAGATACGGGCAATCCGGAGGGGAAAGAGCACTTGGAAATGATTAATCGCAATGCCCGTTACCTCCTTTCGATGGTCAATCAGTTGATCGATCTGCAAAAAATTGACACCAAGAATCTGACACTCCATCCGGTTTCATTCAACCTTGTAGAACTACTCGACCAGACGGCATCCGATTTTTCCGGCCTGATGCAGCACAGGGGTATTCAATTGGAAAAAAGTTACCGACTCAAACAGGCAAATGTTGTGGCAGACAGGGAGAATATTCACAAGATACTTTACAATCTCTTGTCGAATGCTGTCAAATACACTCCCGACAAGGGCAAGATTACTCTTCATGCATGCCAGTTTGATGAACATGATTCGAGCAGTTTGCTGCAATATATCTCAGTCACCAACAGCGGTAGCACGATAGAGAAGGAGGAATCGGATAAGATCTTCAATCGTTTTTACCGGATACCCAACCAGCAGAAGTACACACAAGTCGGTCAAAGCAGCACTGGAATTGGATTGCATATTGTGAAAGAACTGGTCACACTGCTACAGGGGCAAATCAGCGTAAAATCATCAAAAAATAACGGTGTCACTTTCAGGTTCTACTTCCCGATCTCAATAGGTAACGAGATTGAGATAACACAACCGATGAAAACTGAACTGGCTCCCTCCACCGAAGATATCATTCCACCCTTCATTCCGCTGGACCGGAATCAACCAAACCTTTTGCTGGTGGAAGACAATCCCGATATGCGCCGATACATCAAAAAGATACTTTCAGACAAATTTAACGTGGCGGAAGCCAACAATGGTGAAAAGGGATACGAGATTGCACGCAACATCCTGCCCGACTTCATTGTATCCGACCTGATGATGCCTGTGAACGATGGGGTATGGCTCTGCCGAAAAATCAGGGAGAACATGGAACTGTGTCACATCCCCTTTCTACTGCTCACGGCCAATTCCAGTGAACAGGCATATATCGAGAGTTATGAGAACGGAATAGACGGATATATCACCAAACCGTTCGAGGATTCCATCCTTTTGGCACAGATTGAGGCCATCATGAAAAACAGAAATTTACGACAGCAGAAATTCATTGAGGATGAGATGAACATCTCGGTGCTTGAGGTGGGTCAGTCTGATCAGCAGTTCATGGAGAAGGTGATGGACCTGATAGAGAAGAATTATGCCGACTCCAATTTTGGGGTCAAAGAACTGATAGAACAGCTGAACATAAGTTATACATTGACCTATAAGAAGTTCATCTCACTTACAGGTGTCCCTCCGGTTCGCTTTCTGATGCTGTACAGGTTGAAGATAGCCAAACTGATCCTGGAGAAAAACAGAAACAACAATGTCATTGTCTCTGAGATAGCCTATCGTGTGGGATTCAATGATCCCAAATACTTCACCCGTTGCTTTGTGAAACAATATAATATGACCCCCAGTTCCATTATTAGTCAGGAATCATAGGGGTCACTATTATACTTTCAGCTTTCAGCTTTCTACATTCAGGTTATCCGTGAATATTCGTTCTCACAGAGGAATGATCAGTTGAAATATCCTTTTACTTGAAGCGAATCCAATCAATTTCAACCTTCTCGCCCTTAGCGAGTGAGAGTTCCAGATCATGTATCCCCTTGGAAACATCCTGTAACGGCAGGGTAATCTCTTGCCAGCTCTCTCCTGCCGGCACATTGAACTCGGCCAACAAACGCTTGTCGGGATCTATCG
>JAAYGM010000018.1 GCA_012727735.1 Bacteroidales bacterium
ATTTGTAATTATTAAAACGGTTGATATGTCGCTAAAAGGGAAACATATTGTTCTGGGAATAACGGGGAGCATTGCCGCCTACAAATCGGCTACACTCACCCGGCTGCTGATAAAAAAAGGAGCCGAGGTGCAGATCGTGATCACGCAGGCAGGAAAGGAGTTCATCACACCGGTCACCCTCTCTGCGCTCTCGGGCAAGCCGGTGATCAGTGCGTTCTTTGCCTCGGGCGACGGTACCTGGCACAGCCATGTGGAGCTGGGATTATGGGCCGACCTGATGATTGTGGCACCGGCAACCGCCTCCACCATCGGCAAGATGGCAAACGGCATTGCCGACAACATGCTTATCACCACCTACCTCTCAATGAAGGCACCGGTGTTCGTGGCACCGGCCATGGATCTGGACATGTACCATCATATCTCCACACAACGGAATATAGGGATGCTGAAGAGCGACGGGGTGCATATCATCGATCCGGCCGAAGGCGAGCTGGCCAGTCACCTCGAGGGCAAAGGACGGATGGAGGAGCCGGAGAACATCGTCACCATATTGGAACAGTTTCTCGATTCCCGCAGCGACCTGGCTAAAAAAAAAATCCTGATCACCGCCGGTCCCACCTATGAACGGATCGATCCGGTACGCTTTATCGGTAATTTCTCCTCGGGGAAGATGGGCTTTGCACTGGCCGAGGAGTGTGCTTCCCGCGGCGCCGAGGTGCTGCTGATCACCGGTCCCACGGCACTGTCGGTCACCCACCCCCACATCAGAAGGGTGGATGTGGAATCGGCGCGCGAGATGTATGATGCCGCAATTGAAGCGTTTCAGGGTATGGATGCTGCCATCCTCTCGGCTGCCGTCGCCGACTACAGGCCGGCACAGTGGACAGACGAAAAGATAAAACGCAGGGAGGGGGAAGAGCTCACCCTCACCCTCACGCCCAACCCCGATATCGCCGCCTCGCTGGGAGAGAGCAAAAAGCCGGATCAGGTGATCATAGGCTTTGCACTGGAGACCAGCAACGAAGAGCGCAATGCTGTCAGCAAGCTGGAGAAGAAGCATCTCGATTTCATCGTCCTCAACTCCCTGCAGGACAAAGGTGCAGGCTTCGGTCACGACACCAACAAGGTAACGATCCTCTCCCGCAACGGGGAGAAGCATTCGTTTGAGTTAAAAACAAAAAAAGAGGTGGCGAAAGATATCATTGATACTGCTTTTCGTCTCTTTTGAGAACAAAACCACTGAATGAAAATTAGCATACAACAGATAGTACTCGTTCTATTACTTACAACCACAGCCCTTTCAACCTATTCACAGCAGTACAGAAACCCCATCACCATCGCTCCCGCGCTCAGCGGTAACTTCGGTGAACTGAGGAACAACCATTTTCATTCAGGAGTCGATTTCAAAACGCAACAGGTGGTCAATAAACCCATCGTGGCTGTCGAAGATGGGTTTGTGTCACGCATCAGCGTCTCCCCGGGCGGATATGGGCTGGCACTATACGTTGATCATCCTGCCACCGGACACACCAGTGTGTACGGACATCTCAACAGCTTCTCCGATAAGATCGCCGCTTATGTGCTGGAAAAACAGTACGAGCAGGAGAGCTACAGCGTGAATCTTCATCCCGAAAAAGAACTGTTGCCTGTAAAGAGAGGTGAACAGATTGCGCTGAGCGGCAACACCGGCGGTTCGGGCGGCCCGCATCTCCATTTCGAGGTGCGTGATACACGCACACAGGACCCGCTCGACGCGCTTGACTATCTCGCAAGGGTGCCCGACACACAGAAGCCCGATCTGCGGGGAATCGCCTTTTATCCCGCAGAAGGCAAAGGAGTGATCAACGGCAGCAGCAACCCCCTCCGGCTGACCATCAGCAAAGACAAGGCGGGAAATCCCCTGAGTCCCGGGAGAACCATCATCAATGCCTGGGGACGTATCGGTGTGGGTGTGAAAGCGTACGACCGGATGAACGGCCAGGGAAACATTTACGGTGTGAAGTTTATCCGTCTCATGGTGGATGATGAGCAGGTTTTCAGCAGCAGGATGGATCGTTTCTCGTTCGCAGACACACGCATGCTCAACAGCTTCATCGACTTTGAGGATTGGCGAGAGAATCGCTCTTTTTTTATGAAGTCGTTCATTGAACCGGGCAACAGACTGCCTCTTTATGAAGCCAAAAACAGAGGATACATCGACATCAACGAGGAGAGGGACTATCGGCTTCGCTATGAGCTGGAGGATCAGAATGGAAACAGACTCACCTACTCCTTCACGGTGAAAGGGCAACAGCAGGCCATCGCTGAAAAAGCACATTGCGACAATCACATGGCATGGAATTTCGATAATGCCTTTATAGACCTGGGTTTTTCTCTCTCCATACCGACAGGGAATCTGTACAGCGACATCTGCTACAGGCATCACACCACCAGGAGCAGCGGCTTCTATTCCAATGTGCACCAGGTGAACAACAAGCCCGTGCCGTTGCACCACAGTGCAAAAATGTGGATCGGGATCAGCAGCGATACACTCCGGAACAAAAAAAACTATGGCATTGTCAGCCTCAGCGACAACGGAAAGGAAAGCTGGATAGGAGGTGAATACACGCGGGGAGGTCTTACAACGTCCATAAGGGAGTTAGGTCACAGTTACGCAATCTCTTCCGACACCATTGCACCTGTTATCACACCGTTGGATGAAGGGAGTTGGGCAAGCCGGAAACAGATACGCATACGCCTTACCGACAACAAAAGTGGCATCGCCTCCTTCAGGGGAGAGATCAACGGGAAGTTCGTACTCTTCACGCACGATACCAAATCATCTGTCTACACTTACCGGTTCGATGCATCACGCCTTCCAAAAGGAGAACCGCTGGAACTAAACTTTACAGTAGTAGACGGAGCCGGCAACAGCAACGCGTACAGGAAATTATTTTTTCACGGCGCGCAACAATGACTGCAGACGCAATAAGAATTGTATCATTGCCTTACAAGATGCCATTGAAAATGAGATGCCTCCTTACAAATAAACTACAGGGAAACAGTTAAAGCCAATAAATCGCCAATAATCGTATTAATTTGAACCGGAATTGAACCGGAACAAACCCCTATCAACTCCGGATATATTCGAACGATATTCGAAGGATATTCGAAGGATATTCGAAGGATATTCGAAGGAGATACGAAGGAAATACGGAGAAAACCCAGAGAAGATACAGCATCAGTAATCTCCATCGGGTGGCTGAAATTTTTCTCAGCCGAATTCTCCAAATCAGCCTTTTTTATTCGGAGCTATAAGACTGAAACGATAAAAGATTCCCTGATCAGATTCTCAAAAATCCAGAATGATACAGATAATTCATTGAAAGAGCTTGAAGATTTGTAAATCAAATAACAATTCGTAACGATGAAAAGGTCTCTAATAATTCTAATCCAAAATCAGGATAATACAATCTGCTATTTTTCATAACAACGCACTATAACCCCAGCGTCTCCTGTGCAAGACGGATCTCCTGCTCACTGCCGGTGTGTTTGCCTTCCACATCAGAAAGCTTCACACACTCCTGCCACTCCTCCCGCTCTGTCATCTTACAACGGAACAGCTTCATCACGATGTTCATTCCTTTGATATCATTCCCCACATCGTTGGTGAGGTTTGTGCCGATACCAAAAGTGGCACCGATATGGTCACCGCAGTGGGCCTTTATATTGATTGCTTTCTCCACGTTCAGACTGTCGGAGAAGACAAGGTATTTCATTCTGGGGTTCACGCGTAGCTCTTCATAGCGCTTGATCACCTTATCGATGAATAGGAACGGGTCACCACTGTCGTGACGAAGACTGGTGAAGAGTGCCGCATGCTTCTTGCTGAAGTTGCGAAGAAAGATATCTGTCGTGTAGGTGTCGGTGAGCACCGTCCCCAGATCGCCGTCATAGACATTGATCCAGTCCTCCATAGAGATGTAGTTGGCCATCTTGTAGCCGTAGATAGATCCATGAAACTGAACCCACTCGTGAGGATGGGTGCCGGAGACATTGATATCGTGCTTAAAAGCCATATAGACATTACTTGTTCCGAACAGGCTCTCACCGGCATGTTTCTTCAGCAGTCCAGTCACCCTATCCTCCACATCAAAGCTGAAACGGCGGCGCATGCCAAAAAGAGAGAAGGTGATGCCATGTTCTTTCATCTTCACCGCTTTTTCAATGGCAGCCTGCTCCATGTAGACCAGATCGGGCTGTTGTCCTGTTTCCCTGAACCAGAGCTCCGATATGGTGGCCAGTATGGGTGTCTCCCACAGCGTAACGCGATAGAGCAGTCCGGAAGCCTTCACCTGTAGCTTCTTCTCCACCATACGTATCTCCAACTCAGAGGGATCGAAACGGAATCCTTTCAGAAAATCGATGTAGGTGGGAGGAAGATAAGGCATCTGTTGTTTCACAAAAGCCTCCTCCTCTTTCGTCAGTGAGAGCCCGGACATCTCCTCCAGCTCTTTCTTAAGCAACCGGTCGAACCCCTCCGGATAATCGCCGTTGCTTCTGTCTACGAACTCAAACTCACCCCAGGCACGAGGAAAAAGCTTTGAATAGGCATAACTGGTGGTAAACTTGTAGAGGTCCGTGTCGAGGATGCTTCTGATAATTCCCATGTCTTGTTCTGTTAGTGCGTTGCTACAGATTAACACCTGAAGAATCCATTTCGTTCACATTTCACGCAAACATTGCCAGCAACTGTATCAACAGGATCAACAACACCATTGCTACAGGATAAACGGTGGCATAGGCCACGCTGG
>JAAYGM010000163.1 GCA_012727735.1 Bacteroidales bacterium
CGGTACCTGTAGAGGATAAAGATTCCCAACCCGTTGATGATGGCTGCAAGGATAGCAAAAAGGGCGATCCAGAAAAATGTATTGTTGTCTGACATGTTCAATGAAAAAGTTAGGTAAGAGCGTTTCTCTGTTGTGTCGTTGGTTGAGGTAGTGCGATTGATCAGTTCCGGGTGATGAGTGGTATGTTCCTTTTTTCTGCTCTCTCACCAAACAGGGCTGTTCCGATACGGATGATGTTGGCACCCTCTTCAATGGCGATCTGATAACTGTTGCTCATTCCCATGGAGAGATAACACATCTCAACACCCGGGATCTCAGTCTTTTTGATCTCGTCGAAGATTCTTTTTGTGATCCGGTAGTAGGGCCTGGCATCCTCCGGGTCCCCAAAGCGCGGTCCCATGGTCATCAACCCCACAATCACAAGGTTTGACAGATGATTGATCCGACGGATCAGTCCAATCGCGTCTTCCGGTAGCACGCCGCTCTTGTTCGACTCCTTGCCGCTGTTGATCTCAATCAATACCGGCATCACCTTGTCCACGGCAACTGACTGTTTGTTCACCTCCAGTGCCAGTCGCTCCGAATCGATGGTCTCAATCATGTCGAACAGCTCGACCGCTTTTTTTACTTTGTTTCGCTGCAGATGACCAATCATATGCCAGGGCAGAGTCCCTTCCACAAGCGGACGCATACGCTCTGCTTCCTGGATGTAATTGTATCCGATGGCATCAATACCGGCAGTCACCGCAGTATTTACCTCGTCGGCACTTCTCGTTTTTGCAGCTGCCACCAGCACCACATCCGGGGGGAGCGACTGCTTGATCTCCGTTAAGTTCCTCTTTATCCGTTCTGAATCTGTCATGATGCAATCTCCTTTCTCTTTATCTCAAACATGTTCCCGCTTTTGTCCCAGATGAAATGGGTGACACGGTTGGGACCTTTTTTAACCCATCGCCTGTATCCCTGTTGATAGGCATGGTCCGACACCTCATCCGGGTTGTCGTACTCCAGACAGAGGTGGTAAAACGACCTTTTTCTCCCTCGGGGTCAATGAAGATCTCCAGTTTCAGATCCTGATATACCAGCATAAATACCTCTGTTTGCCTGTCGGTGGCAAAGATGGAGTGGAGCACCTCCTCTGAATCGAGGGTGAACTGTTTCAACCGGTGGAAATGCAAAACAGCTTCGTAAAAACGCCCGATCTCTGCCGGCTCGATGATGGTTAATCCCACATGATGTAACATAGTTTTGTCTTTTATGATTCTCTTTTTGTCTGATTGGTATTCAATGGTATATGGGGACTATAATGATCGGGATCAACCAGCTCCCGGTATTTATAGACCACCTTCTTGAAATCATCCCAGGTATCCCTTTTCAGTGCCGGGTTCCTTAGCAATGCAGAGGGGTGATAGACCGGCATCATCAGCCGATTGTCCTGTTTGATCCAGTTGCCCCGGGCTCGTGTGATGCGGTAATCGGGACCTGCCATAGTCCTCAGTGCTGTTGCGCCCAACAGGATCACGATCCGGGGATCTGTCAGCTCCAGCTGCTTGTGCAGCCACGGAAGGCAAGCGGCACTCTCCTGTGGGGTGGGGGGGCGATTCCCCGGTGGCCTGCAGCGGACAATATTGCTGATGAAGAGATGCTCTTTTCTGTTGAACCCACAGGCTGTGAAGATCTTGTCCAGCAGGATCCCCGACGGCCCTATGAAAGGTCTCCCCACGCGGTCTTCATCTCTTCCCGGAGCTTCGCCGATGATGAAGATGGGAGCATGATAATTCCCCTCACCAAAGATGAGGTGGTTCCGTGAATGCCACAAATCGCATCTTCTACACTGTTTCATCTCCTCTCGCAACTGCTCCATCGTCTGGCTCATATTGATTCTCTCCTGTTTATTAATATTCAATACCTTCACGAGCCTCTATGCCCTGACGGTAATAATGTTTCACCTCTCGCATCTCAGTCACCAGGTCGGCCACCTCAATCAGTTCCTCCGGTGCATAACGTCCGGTGACCACTACCTCACATCCGGCTGCTCTCGTCTTCAATATTTCGATCAACTCACCCACCGTGAAGAGATCATAATAGATGGCGATGGTTGCCTCATCCAGTATCACCATGTCATACGCTCCCGAATTGAGGACCTCCGACACTACTGCCAATCCCTCTCTTGCCGCTGCCACATCCTCATCGGTAGGTCTCTCCACGATGAAGCAACCCCTGCCGAATTGCCGGATGGTGATCTGCGGAAGGTGCTGCCTTACCGCTGTTATCTCGGAGTAGTTTCTCCCTTTCACGAACTGTGCGATGTAGACACTCATCCCTGCACCGGCTGCTCTCAGTGCCAGGCCGAAGGCTGCCGTACTCTTTCCTTTGCCGTTCCCGGTATAGATTTGTAGATATCCCATCATATCACTTTGCATGCATTCGATATTTTCAACACGAAGACTGATGGATAGTGCACCATCAAAGGAGCAAGTGTATCGGTGAGGGTTTGCATCACCAGGTGATACTCTCCGGCGATCAGGGTGCTCATGCTGCCCGTCTCCACCTGTATCATCTGACTACGCGACAGCCTCTCCAGGAAATCCTTCACCGGAGTAGCATAATCGCCCTTAAGTGCGTAGTAACTGATTTCAATGGTGATCTGCATTGTTCTTCTTTTTTTTTAGGATGGTGGCGATAAAGGCAGGTTGAATCCCTTCCCTGCCGCTCTGCTCATCCAATAGTTCAAAATTATTGTCGTAATAGACTGCATATCGGAATTGATGTGATCCCAAGAGTGTGAGTTGGTTCCTGATCTCAGCCGGTGTATAAAGATGTGCCTTGCTGAAGGTGGGAGAGCTTTTCTTTTGTCGCCCGATCTCAGAGAGACTATTCAGCCAACCAACAATTAAAAAACCACCCGGTTTCAGCAAGCGATCTATCTCGCGGAAAATTGCATTTCTATCCTCCGCAAACTCAAACAGTGTGATGGCTGTGATCAGTTCAAACCGTTCATCGGGATAGGGGAGATGTGCGGCATCGGCTTCAACCCATTGGACCCCCGGGATCTCCTTCTTATGCGCTTGTTCCAGCATCGCCGCCGATTGATCGACAGCTGTAACCCGGAACCCCTTCTCACTGAAGAATGCAGTCCAGTGGCCGGTACCGCACCCCAGTTCGAGCATCTCCCTGCTGTCTACCTGCTCCAGCAGATCACTGATCGCTGCTTTTTCTGCCTTGTCAACAGCTCTACCCCCGTTAGTCCGGTAGAACTGATCATACTCCTCTGCAAACGAAAGCTCTTTATAGATGTTCATCATGTTCGTTTATTTGCTATCTCCACTCAGTTGGATGATGTCATCAGACTCACATCCGCGACATTGACTGGCCGGTTTCATCGTGATCATTGTCTCGTTGCAATTGTGACACTTGTACCAGAAATTTTCTGTCACATAGGTTCCTCCCTTGATAAGGATGCCTTTGCCTTCCACAAAAGCCCTGGCAATTTTCCTGTGCGCTTTATCCAGCAGTCTGGTGAACGTAGGACGTGAGATATTCATAATCCCGGCTGCTTCCTCCTGATGCAGTTTCTCGTAATCGACCAGCCTGATCGCCTCAAACTCTTCAAAGAACAGGGTCACCCACTCCAGTTCCCGCCTGGCGATACCAAAAGGTTTAAAGCCTTCCATCAAGGGTGGCATCATCACTCTTCTCTCTCTTATTCTGTTTGGCATAATCGTTTTATCATCCTGTGAATAGACTTAAAATAACATGTAACAGTGAACCGGTAATCACCACGCAAAGCAGCATGATTCCGGTCAGTTTCAACAGATCTTTGATCCCCAGCTCCTTGAGTAACACCGAGAATGTGGCAATACAGGGGAAGAACATGGAGAGCATCACCGAAGCCACCACCAGCTGCTGAAAGGTGAGGTTGAGCGGTAACAGCATGCCTACAGCCAGATCCTTCCGTAAAAAGCCAATGATCAATGCCCCCGAGGCCTCCCCGGGTAAGCCGAAGAGCAGCGTGAACAGAGGGGAGACCTTATCGCTGACCCACTGCATGAACCCCAGCGAGTAAAGCAGATTGACAATGAGCACTCCCACCAACACAAAGGGTACAGCCTCCTGAAGAAACCACCTAACCCTCATCCATATCTTTTTCATCAATCCCCCGAAATAGGGTCGCCGGTAGGGGGGAATCTCAAGGAACAGTTCAGGTGATCTGCCTCTCACCGTTCTCTTCAGGATCATGCCCAACAACAGCCAGACAACAAACAATGTGAGATAGACAATACCTACCCCTTTCACGCCGTAGGTGCCCAATAATCCGAACAGCATCGCCTGCATGGCCATGCAGGGAACGGTGATCGCGATCAGTGTTGCCACAATAAACTTCTCTTTCCTGGTTTCAAGGATTCGGGTAGCCATCGTTCCAGGCACATTACAGCCAAAACCCAGTAACATGGGTATGATAGACAAACCGTGCAATCCTACTTTATGCATCAGGTTATCAACCATTACCGCAACCCTTGGCAGATAACCGGTGTCCTCCAGGACAGACAAGAGTGTGAAAAATGCGAGCACATAGGGTAACACAGCGCCAAAGGTGACATGCAACCCGGTCGTCAGTAGCCCGAATGACTGACCAAAATCAATCTCACCTCCAATCAGATCCCCTATCAGCAGGTCATGCAGCAGTGACTGGTGGCTTAGTCGTGCTGATAGGGTTGTCATCAGCGGTTTCCACATTTTTTCAAAGAACGGATCGAGGAGGAGATCAATCAATCCCTCTCCTATCACTCTGATGAGCGTGAACATCAGAAATAAAACCACCACCAGGATGGGTATTCCGGTGATCGGTCTCACGGATGCATGCTGCAGTCGCTCCAGGTATGAACGATGTTGCGGGTGGATAACCTGAACTTGACCGGTTATCTTTCCTATCTCATTCCACCGTTGTGCATCTTCAAAGTGATAGTGTGATACACGTGCCTCTTTCATCCTTGTGACAAGCTCCTTGATTCCCTCACCCGTTAAAGCAGAGGTGGGGACAACCGGAAGATCCAGTATCTGCTCCAGCTTTGCCACATCAATGTCGATCCCTTTCTGTTTTGTTTCATCGAACATGTTGAGAGCGATCAACATCGGTTTTCGCTGTTGGATCAGTTGCAACGTGAGATTGAGGTTACGCTCCAGATTGGTTGCATTCACGACCTGTACAATCAGATCACCCTCACGGATCAGTTTCACCGCAATCTCTTCCGCTTTGCATGTAGGCTCAAGAGAGTAAAAACCGGGCAGGTCGATCATTTCATACCGTTCTCCTTCCCATTTGAGGAATCCTCTTGCAATCTCGATTGTGGTTCCCGGGTAATTGGATGAGATCACGTCCATCCCCGTAAGACGGTTGAAGACAACACTTTTCCCTACATTCGGATAGCCTGCCAGTATTATTCTGCTGCTCATTCAAACCCGTTTTACCCTGATTCTCTTTGCCATATTGAAACCAATGGCTACCTCTGTGTTTTCGAAACGAACAATAACAGGGCCACTCATCCATTGCCTTGCCACAATCGTGATGGTTGTCCCGATATGAAAACCCATCTCCTCCAGTTTCTTCCTGAAGAAAAAACCACCTTCAAAAGATGTGATCTCCCCTTTGTCACCCTCAGCAAGGGTGTTGACCGGTAGTGTTGACTCCATTATGTGACAGTTTTAAAAGTTCCTATTCTCTGCGTTCCTCCAGCTTCCGTAGTTTCTCCTCCAGCTCCTCATTGGAACGTTTGAGCCGTTGTGCTTCCGTTTTGAGCTCTTTCATCTCATCCCGTTTGTGTAGGATATCCTGCCAGGGAATATTTTGAATCAATTCTGAAATAAGAAGGCCAAAACTGTAAAGCCGGTCAGCGCTGTAACCCTGAACAACTCCAGCTCCTCTGCCTGTTCCGGCTCTGCGTCCAAATCCTGTTCCTCTGGCTACTGCTATTCTTCTACCCGATCTGGCAATCTGGTCCCTGCATGCTCCCCAACCTCTGTTGCGATACAATCCATCTTCATATCCGGGTGTATCAAATCCCGAACAAAATCCTCTTGCTCTTCCGGTTCTGGGACCTTGTCCCATCGGTCCGGTACGATCTCCTGATGGCATAATGCTAATTTTTTAAGTGAAACAAATAATAAATTGACAATGGCAAAAAGCCTAAATTAAAGTGAACATACGTTCATTCATGTACTAAAAGGTGTAGGTATCACCTGTTCTTACCGATTGAATCTGAAAACTCTCCGCAAATGCCACAAGTGCAGGCAATCCGGTACAGTGAGATGGGATGACATGTTCCACCCTGTTTTTTTTAAGGTAGTGGATGGTTTCAATGGTTTGTCTGTCTCTTTTTTTCAAATGAAACCCTCCCATGAAGCCATAAATCCTTTGTTTCCCGGTTGCTTTTTTGGCATGCTCCAGGGTGTTGACCACCCCGGCATGTCCGCAGCCGGTGATCACAAACAACCCTTTCTCTGTCTGCAGGGCGACGGCACTGTCATCTGCCACAAAATCGGGACTCCCATCTTCAAAAGAGAAGGAGGTCTGTTGTGATTCAAAATCGGTTATGCGGGGGATCTCTCCCAGAAACAGCATGGAGTCATTGACACGGAGAGGTGCTTTGCTGGTGGTGAGATCAAATTTTTGTGCGATTTCATCCCGGCTGTTCTTCAGACCGATATAGGTGTGGTCAATGGTTCTATATCGCTTCACAAAACAGCCCGGATGGCAGATCAGCTTGCCGCCAGGGAGATGTGGCAGTCCGTTTCCGTGATCAAAGTGACCGTGACTCAGGATAATCAGATCCCTCTCCTCCACATCCATCCCCATCAGTGATGCGTTCTGCAGGAAGAGATCGCTCTGTCCCGTATCAAACAGGATCTTTGTGCCTTCATGCTCGATGAAGTAGGATAGCCCATGCTCAGCACCGGTATTACCTCCGGGATTGTTGTCGGTAAGAATCGATATTTTCATCACATTTTTTTTACAAATATAACCAATAAAATTTCATTATGAACAAATGTTCATTTAAATTTGTAATCAAGATAAAAATATCAGGGTAATGATCGATCAGTTGAAAAATCTTTTGGTTACCCGATTAACATCGGTATGGGTAAATGATGAATCGGCAAAGGAGTTCTCCCCCTACCGGCATGGGGTGCGCTTTTGTGAAGCGGTTCATCTTTCATTTAATCATCCAATCAAGCTCATTAGTGAGAATGTTACATGTGCCGGTGCCCGGAGGAGCCTCGGATTTTACAGGAATGACAAGGACTTGGCACAGTTCATCTCTGGCAACAATGCCATCCCTGTTGAATTCATTGAAGGGGCATTGGAGGAAATACCAAAACTGAGTCAGATTGATTCAGTTATTCTGGGAATGGACAGAGTGAACGAACAGATAAGAAACCCCGATATCATGATTGCTTATGTAGGGTCTGCTGAATAATAGATATTTATGCTGAATATCAGCATATTAATCGATATAAAATTTGCATAACTGCAAGAAATTGAGTATTTTTACTTCATAAACCTTGCATTTTATGATACGATACAAG
>JAAYGM010000164.1 GCA_012727735.1 Bacteroidales bacterium
GTAGCGAGAGGGGGGCATGATCCCCCGACCTCATGATTATGAATCATGCGCTCTAACCAACTGAGCTATCTCGCCAACATAATCGATTTGCGAAAGGTTTCTTTTAAAGAACCCATGATTATGAATCATGAGGCCGAACCAGTTTGCAAAAAAAAGAAATTCGTTCCCGAATTCAAGGTGCAAAAGTAGAACATCTTTTTCAATTCTGCAACCCCGGAACCGAAAAAAGCGGCAAAAGAGTAAAAATTATTCCAATGCCATCAAGGCGAAGGATGCGAGCCAGTGCTCACCACCGTAGTTGCCCTCGAAAACGTAGGGCAGGGCATCGCTGAGCAGTCGCTCCGACGTCTCGGTGAACCACCGTCTCAACGGGTGCACCAGTGGCAGGGCTGCCGCAGTCTGCTTCATACACCATGATTTGGAGAAGGAGAGCCCTACCAGGTGTACGATCTGAAAATCATGGATATCGCTCACCTCTGCGCTCAGGCTGATATTTGCCAGGCTTCGTTCATCGTAGAACTGATCCAGCCAGGCTGTGTATATTTCCAGGGGCAGTATCCTCCGCATCAGGTCGGCGACCTGAAGGCTGGGGGAGAAGAAATCCGATCCGTCCGGCTCCAGATAGGCTGGTGTGTTGCGATCGTTCAGGTAGAACGCTTTCGACTTCTCAGTCAGTTTTTGCAGGAACTCCTCATCGCCCGCTGCACGCGCCCAGTCGATGGCGAAACCCATGGCGAAGGCGGTGTTAGGATGCACACCCGTACGGTTGGGATAGGTCTGTCTGGGCAGGTAGTCCTTCCATGTTTTTACGATATATTGCGTGAGCGGTTGGAGGCTCTCATGCCATTTCCGGGCCAGCGGATCATCCCAGTCTGCCAGCTCCTCATCAAGCTTCAACAGCCAGGCCCATCCGTAGGTCCTCTCGAAATTAGAAGCAGATTCATATTTTGTAAAATATTCTACCTCAGTTAGTAGTTTTGATTTTGTGAATGATCGGTTTAGTATATCTATGATTGCCTCCCGATTGGGGAGGGTGGGTCTTGTCTTCAACAGTCGCACCAGCATCCAGTGTCCGTGCACGCTGCTGTGCCAGTCGAAGCAGCCGTAAAAGGCAGGGTGCAGCTCCTCCGGTGTGAGCTTCGCCTCGGTCTTGTTATTGATGATATGCGCCGTCTTGTTCGGGTACTCCTGCCCGATACAATTCAGCGGCAGCTCTGACAGATTGGTGGCTATCTGATCCGTAAAGGAGGGCACACCTTGCGCATGGAGATTTGGAGGTATGATTGAAAGAAGGCAGAGAACGGATAAAAGAGTAAATTTCATTTGACTTTGTAATTATGGTAAATATCTGTTTTTGGTTCTGTTCATTCAGGAATTTGCATTAGACATTTGCTTTATTGTTTTTTCAAAGATAATTATTTTGCGGATAGGAAGGATAAAATAGCGCTTTTCGGTTTAAAATTGTAATTTTGCAATCTAAATGTTGTGTATCACACGATTTTCAAATTCTAAAAAGTGATCTATCCCGAAAATTTCGAGCAGAAAATAGAGTTTAACAGAGTCCGTCAGCTGATTACAGACCGATGCCTCAGCCCCCTGGGAAAAGAGAAGGTGGAGGAGATGCAGTTCTCTGTCTCCTACGATGAGATAAAAGCACATCTCTCACAGACTGAGGAGTTCGTCCGTATCATTGAGGAGGAGGACTCCTTCCCTGCCGATCATTTCTACGATATGCGCCCGGTGTTGAGGCGTACACGGGTAGTGGGCTCGTGGATTGACACAGGTGCCCTGTTCGAGTTGCGCCGGTCACTTCAGACCATCAATGGTATTGTCGCTTTCCTGCACCGCGATGAGGATAAAAATCCCGGATATCCGCATCTGCTTGCGTTGACAGGGAACGTGATTACCTATCCCGAGATCACAAAAAAGATTGACACTATTCTTGATGGTTTTGGCCAGATAAAAGACCATGCATCTGCTAAGTTATCTGAAATTCGTCGTGAGCTTACATCGACAGCCAGCGGTATTTCCAGAAGCCTGAACACTATCCTGCGTAAGGCACAGGCTGAAGGTTACGTGGAGAAGGATGTATCGCCCAGCATGCGCGACGGGAGACTGGTGATACCGGTGAACCCCTCTTTCAAACGGAAGATCAGGGGTATCGTCCATGATGAGTCTGCATCCGGTAAAACAGTCTTCATTGAACCGTCGGAGGTGGTGGAGGCCAACAACCGCATCCGTGAGCTGGAGGGTGATGAGCGGAGAGAGATTATCAGGATACTGACCGATTTCACCAACTACCTGCGTCCATTCCTGCCTGATCTGCTTGAGTCGTACGAGTTTCTTGCGAAGATTGATTTCATCCGGGCCAAAGCCTCTTTCGCGCTCCAGATAAATGCTATCAGGCCATCATTGGATAACAGACAACAGATGGACTGGGTGCAGGCGGTGCACCCTCTGCTCTATCTATCGCTGAAGAAGCAGCACAGAAAAATAGTGCCGCTTGATATCACACTGGAAGGAAAAAACAGGATCCTGGTGATATCGGGACCCAACGCGGGAGGTAAGTCGGTCTGCCTCAAGACTGTCGGCCTGCTGCAATACATGGTGCAGTGCGGATTGCTGATTCCTTTGAGAGAAAACTCAAAGGTGGGGATGTTCAGCGATATCTTTATTGATATTGGTGATGAACAGTCCATCGAGAACGACCTATCCACCTACAGCTCACACCTGATGAACATGAAATATTTCGAACGGCACTGCAATGATAAATCGTTGTTGCTCATCGATGAGTTCGGTAGTGGCACCGAGCCACAGATAGGTGCTGCCATCGCGGAGGCGCTGCTCGACAGGTTCAACCAGCAGCAGTCGTTTGGCGTGATCACCACCCACTACCAGAACCTGAAGCACTTCGCCAATGAGCATGAGGGTGTGGTGAACGGTGCCATGCTCTACGACCGGCATGAGATGCAGCCACTGTTCCGCCTCTCCATCGGTAACCCCGGCAGCTCGTTCGCCGTGGAGATCGCTCGCAAGATAGGACTGCCGGAAGGGGTCATTGCTCAGGCTTCGGAGATCGTGGGCAGCGAGTATATCAACATGGATAAGTACCTACAGGACATCTCACGTGACCGCAGATACTGGGAGCGTAAACGGGACGAGATACGTCGCGAACGAAAACATCTCGAAGAGGTGACATCGAAATATGAGACCGATCTCGAAGCGATTGACAAGCAGAAAAAAGAAATCCTGACTGAAGCCAGAAAAATGGCGGAGCAGCTGCTGGCGGAGAGTAATGCCCGCATTGAGAATACCATCCGTGAGATCAGGGAGATGAAAGCCGATAAAGATGCTACCAGGATGGCACGTCAATCACTGAATCAGTTCAGAGAGAAGGTTGGTTCAACCGTTGAACCTACGGAAGAAGCAGGAAAGCGAAAAAAAGCGAATAGAAACAGGACTGCAGCCGCAACAAGACAGGTGAATGGTGAGGTGAAACCCGCCGTAGGTCTTACCGTACGGATGAAAGGACAGACTTCGGTTGGAGAGATTATTGAGATCTCTGGAAAAAAAGCAATCGTCGCCTTCGGGATGATCAAAACAACTGTTCCGCTGGAGATGCTGGAAGTGGTGAGCAATAATCAGATAAAAAGAGAAAAACAGGCTTCCAACACCCGTGATATTTTGCATGAGCGCAAGCTAACCTTCAGACAGGACATCGATGTACGAGGCATGCGTGGTGATGAAGCACTGCAGGCAGTGGTCTATTTTATCGATGATGCCATACAACTGGGTGTTGCCAGAGTGCGCATCCTCCATGGAACAGGCAGCGGAGCCCTGAGGCAGATCATCCGAGAATACCTGTCCACAGTGAATGGCGTAGCCCATTTTCAGGATGAGCATATACAGTTTGGTGGCACCGGTATCACTGTGATTGATTTCGAGTGAAAAGCTCATTTCATCAATTTTTACGGTGCTACGGCCCTTCTGTTATTAATTATTTTTTTTATCTTTGCGCATAATAATAAAAGATATAATCTTTAACAACCATATCATCGCTGATGGCTAAATTTTCCAAACCATTCTGGGTTGCAAATTTTGTTGAACTGCTTGAACGACTGGCTTACTATGCCGTTTTTATCGTAATCACCCTTTATCTGTCGAATGTCTGGGGATTCTCAGATATCGAGGCAGGAGTGATCGCGGGGCTATTCTCTGCCATGCTCTATCTGCTGCCATTGTTCGCCGGTGCCTATGCCGATAAGATCGGTTTCCGAACCGCAATCATCCTTGCTTTCTCCCTGCTTACGGTCGGTTACGCCGGCCTGGGGATCCTTCCCACGATGCTCGAGAGTGCTGGGCTGGTGGATTATGAGATGATCACTACCTATACGGGGCTGCAAGAGAGCCCTCTCCGCTGGTCGATAATCGCTCCGCTGATTCTGGTCGTGATAGGGGGCGCCTTCATCAAATCGGTGATTTCCGGCACGGTTGCCCGTGAAACGACACCTGAAAACAGAGCCCGTGGCTACTCCCTCTTCTATATGATGGTGAATATCGGTGCTTTCACCGGTAAGACCGTCGTGGATCCACTTCGCAGAAGCATGGGTGATCAGGGGCTGGTCTACCTGAACTATTTTTCGGCAGTGATGACGCTACTGGCACTGATTGCCGTCTATCTCTTCTACAAATCTGTTAAGACAGAAGGGAAAGGAAAAAGCTTTTTGGAGATCGGCCGTTCAATGGTAAAAGTGTTGCTCAACGGCCGACTGATGCTGCTGATTATCATCGTGAGCGGATTCTGGATGATACAGAGTCAGATGTATGCCACCATGCCTAAGTACGTGATACGTATGATTGGTGAGAGCGCCTCTCCGGGATGGTATGCCAATGTGA
>JAAYGM010000165.1 GCA_012727735.1 Bacteroidales bacterium
AAATATAGGAAAAAAGCAGAAGGTTTCTTTCTCTTTTTGTACAATTCGGCCGGAGAATAGGATGAGCAGAATCGTACAGTGACTCAGAAAGAGCAATAGCATCGTGATTAATAGAGGTATAGAATATATGTTTCATATAATCCTGTATTCGGCTCATTGAGCCAGCACCTGCCCGTTGACCCTCACATTCTTCAACCTGAAGTTTTTGATAAAATCTGTCTTGATCTCCGGCTTCAAAGCCTTGACAACAAGGTTTTCAAACAGGAAGTCAGACAGGATATACTGATCCGATGCAGTCACATCAAAGAAGGTATTGCACTCCAGCGTGATATTGCGCATCGTCACATTACTTGAATAAGAGAGAGGAATCTCATTTTCTCCCTGCAGATCAAAGAACTGCGTCCAGGGTTTGATATATAAAAAGCTGTTTGCATTGCCCGTGATATCCTCAATCAGAATATGCTCATAGTTCTGGGGGGTATCGGGCCGCATCTTCAGCCAGAGGAGCCTTACCGCCTGATCTACCTGTAGGCGGCGGACGATAATATTCCTGTTGTGTATCGACTCACTGCCGCAGGTGAGTACGCCGTGACAAAAGCCGAAGGTGCAATCCTCAATAATGATGTTGTGGTTGGCTCCGTTCTCTTCCAACTTGTCGGCATTGGGGCCCTTGCCTCCCTTGAGTGCGATGGCATCATCATTGACCGAGATAGTGCAATTGGTGATGTGCACGTTGGTACACACATCAATGTCCACAGCGTCAGAGCTGGGTGCTTTCACCGGCTCCCGGGGAGCGAATATATATAGATTAGACAACCTTACATTCTCACTTTTGTAGAGATGGGTGGTCCAGAAAGGGGAGTTGATCAGTCGTACACCGGTGAGATGTACATTCCTGCTGTTCGAAATGAAAACCAGTCGCGGCCGCATCTCATCCAGGTTGGTACATTGGGGATTAAACTTCCTGCGCAGCCAGAATGATTTCCAGTAACGCAGTCCGTTGCCATCGATGGTACCCTTGCCGGAGATGGTGAACCCGTCGAGGCCGTCGGCATTCACCAGCGCAGCGAAATAGTCGATGCTCCTCCCCTCGATGCGGGTAGGCAGGATGGGGAAGTTGCTGATATCGTCGCTCCCTTTCAGTACTGCACCCTCCTCAAGGTGTAGATGCGTATTCTGCATGAAGAAGAGAGCCCCGCTGAGATACACCCCTTTGGGGATGGATATCACTCCCCCTCCGCTTGTATGAGCCTTGTCGATAATGGCCTGTATCTGTTCTGTCTGGAGCAGGGTACTGTCGTTCACCACACCATGATCGGTGATCCGGTAGAGCTTACCCAGCTTCTCAATCTTCACCTCTTCGATGTTCCTGAACCAGTCGGGGATAGCAGTTCCGTCGGGGAACCGCTCGTTTGCGAAAATGGGAGCACTCAGCATAGCGCTTAACAAAACAAGGATTGTTTTTTTGATCTTCATTCTTGTGTATTTTATCTTAAATAATTTCATAATGACAGTTGGTGACTGAGAGGGTGAATCTTGAAAATGTATGCATTATATCAATCGTTATTTATTCAACTCGAGGCATCCCATGATGAAGGGACCGGTAGCCTTGGCATCGTTGTCTCTTATCTTCTCACTGATGTAATATTCGAAGCTGCCGTCACGAAAGGGGTTGCCTCCCAACCCACCCACGGAACAACACCGGGTGAGGGTTAACGTGCCATCGTTGTTTTCTGCGTACGGCAACACACACTTTGTTGGTTTATCTTGCGAGCGTGACCGACATCAGTCCGATGACCACCTCGTTGGCGATGGTTCTCACGGTGATGCTCTCCAGCTCCTTTTCTTTCTCCAGCGGCAGATCCAGTATGATGGCGGCTCCACCATCAATAGAGCGGCCGTAGACCTCATCTGCAGGTATCTCATCATCGAAGTTGCGGCTCACCTTTCCGGACTTCAGGCCCACCCTGTAGGGTCGCGGGTTTGAGAGGCGGAAGGCATGGTCATCCACAAAGAGATCCTGTTCAATAGGAACCCAGGTCTCCGGGTTGCGTAGCTCGAGCCGCGACTGAGAACCATCGCGGTAGGTGACCAGCACCTCACCGTTGGGAACATGCACCTGCATATGATTGGTAGATCCAGCCATCAGCAGGAAGGTATGCGATGCATTCCCTTCCAGGGGGATGGTGACCGATGAGGGATAGTTGTCCCACAGCGACGTAAAGGCGATATTGGGTGACTCATCCGATGGTGTCCGGAAAGGGATCCCGAAGGGTGTCTCAAAAACTCCTTCCCGGCTTGCTTTTCTCAGACCACTGTCATCGATGGCAGCAGTGAGTGCTGGATGACACCACTCCCCTATACCCTGCCTGGGTATCTGTAAGGTGGTGAAGGGTGATCGTGGGGAGAGGTACTCATTGGTGAAGATCTGATCTACCGATGCATTCATATAGGCATCCATATCAACCGTCTCATAATGAGCATCCTCCTCTGCCAATTCCCAATTGAAACCGTTTGTGGCTGAGTGAGGTACGATCACCTCAATGGAGACAGGCCTCCACCACTCCAACTCACCCTCTTTCACACGGACAAAGAGTGTACGGTCTCCCGGTTCACCCATTACGGTGCCCCTGATGGTGTTGTTGCGGATCTTTGCCGACCCTAAAACCTCTTGAGGATCATATAACTCACGAATGTTATTTTCCATTAGGATCTCAACCGGACTGTTTTGTGTTGTAGTTACCCCGATCGCAGTGGTGGCTGTATTTGATCCTTCCCAGACAATCTCAACCAGATATGCATCTGCCATGCCACAGGCGATGGCAATCACCGGTGCACCCACCGATTGCTCCATGCTCCAACGCACCTTGCGCCCATTGACGATGATCGATCCGATCCGGTCGTAGGGAGCCTGCAGTTGCATTGTCAGGGCCAGCTCACGGGGGAATGACGGTCTGATGGTATATCGGTCGGTCCGCCCCTCTCTCGCGAAGTCAAACGCGATGTCGGGGGTCTCGATGGAGGCGTGGTCCCAATCGGCGGGGAAGCCGGGACGAATCACCAGCCGCTCATTCATGGCATCGGGAAGGATGCCGAACAGACCCTGCACCAGTGTGCGCGAATAGACACCCACGGGATCGCCGAAATCACGATAACATTCACCCCTGGCGGCATCGTAGAAGCTGATCTGTCCGATGTTGCCGGGGCTGGCTCCCAGGTACATGCCATCCAGGAGATTGCTTTTGAAGAGCCTGAAAGCCTCTTCGTTCCTGCCTGCCTGCCAGTAGGCAAGACTGGTATGCCCCACTTCGGCAAAGGCTACGTTGTTCACCGACCAGGAGTAGGGGAACCAGTTGGTGGTGGAGAGGGTATAGTAACCCTCATCCTCCAGTCCCCGTGCCCTGACAGGTATCCGGGGAATGGAACTGTCGATGTATCGGGTAGCCTGATAGGCCTGAAAAGGAGTGTGGATCTCAGAGTCGATGGCATGGTATACCGTCCAGATTCCGGCCATGGGATGAATCATCTGCTCGCCCATCATATCTTTGAACTCGGCCCACCACCCTTTGTGAGGGAGCCAGAGCGTGGTGTTGATCGCCTTCAGTATCTTCTCTGCCTCCTTTTTGTAGGGCTGCGGGTCCTCACCTATCTTCTCTGCAATCATTGCCGCCATGCTGTTTGCACGGTAGTTGTAAGCAGAGGAGTAGGTGACCGAACCGCTGTTGTACTGTAATGCATCGCTGGCCCAGATACAGGCATAGGCATCGTAGAGGCCGTCATCATTGGGGTCGTAGTTACGCTTCTCCCACTCCAGGTGACGCTGCAGCACAGGCCACATCTCCCTCACATAATCCATATCACCGGTCCAGTTGAAGTGCCACAAGAGCTCATCGATATAGACCAGGTTCATGTTGTAATGGTGCATCTGCGTGTTGTTGCGGGGGTTGCGGCTGATGTAGCCGTTGCTGTACATCTGTGTACCCCACCTCTTCTCAGCCCTGGTCAGGTTCAGCACTGAATCCTGTGCCGGATGTGCGATCACCGGCTCCACGCCGGTCACCTGTGAGGCGGCGTAACCGTTGAAGTGCCTTCTGGCACGATCATGCCACCCGATGGCATCGCCGGTATAGGCAGCGCGCCAACCGTTGAGTGGCATACGCCACCCTATGGCACCATGCTGCCATACACCGGTCTCCTCATCCCAGATACCATCGGCAGCGATGCTGAGTGTCCCTCCCAGGGTGTTGAAAAAAGGATCAGGTGTGTTGATCTTCACGGTGCCTGCAATACTGCTTCGTTTTTGTTCGGCCTCTTCAAAGAGGGAAGAGAGCATCTCCTTCGTAAGCGCCTCACCGTCGTCAGCCTTTATCACCACATAGATCTCATCCCCATTCAGGGGTGATTGGGCAACCAGAAGGGGCCTGTTGCCGCTCACCTCTGAACGGGTGAGGGCAGAAACGGTGTTGAGTCTGTAGGGTGAACCAAGCTTCAGGGTGGTTCCTTCGGAGAAGAGACCGATGGTATAAAGAGGACCGCCTCTGGTGCCCTCACCATAGGTAAGCCGGAACGATTCGTCATGGATCGCAAACTGATTGCCTTCACAGGCGTCAGCCTTGAGTGCGAACGCCTCGGGATCATCTACCCCCAGGTCACCGTTTCGGAAGAAACGGCGGTTGCTGGCACCGCCGAAGAGAGTGACCAGCGTTCCTCCATCAGGCAGACCGTTGGCCTCAACCCGTAGGATGAGACCTTCGGCATCTGCCAGCGCCAGAGCGGTGATCGTCAGGCTGCCCGCACCCAGAAGCGGATCTTTGATCTCATAGATGCGGCTCCCGGGCCTGTAGATCGATTTCACATACTCCGCATCATTCAGCCAGAGGCTCTTTCCGCCGGAGAGCATCCCCAGCTGAATGTTGCCCCCCATGTGCGGCATAAAAAGACCAAATTCGGGCACATCACCCGTTTCGATTCTGAAAGCAGTGTTGGTGCCGTAGAGGGCGCGGTTGAATTTCCGATCGCCATTCACGATCACGAAATCCTCTCCCTCTGGGGTATATCTCAGTTGTCGCTCCTTGTTATGCCAGGAACCCATCGGCTGAGCAACCACGGAAGTGGCAACAGTAAATAGCAGCAACAGCGAAATGAGCGTTCTCATAGACATCATTTTTCTCGGGCAGGTCCCGCACAATGGCCGGAAGCTCTTTTCCCGGTACAATTCGTAATCAGGGCATGGGAGCCAGATCCTCCCACTGCACATCCCATTTTCCATCTTTAGGGAATCCGGGGGTGTCCTCCTTGTTTCCGTCCCAGCCGGCACACATCATGGCCACGGCGGTGAGCAATCCCCCGTTACCGGGCAGATATACACGCAGCCTTGCATCCTGGTAGTTGTGACCGTTCACCAGATAGGTATTGGTCCTTTTGTCCATCAGCAAAGCACCCACAGCTTTCTCCGGGTCACCAAGGCGGGCAGCACTCATGGCGGTCATCGGGTAGTCCCAGCCCCATGTTTTGTCCCAGTTCCAGTTGTCCCAGATCCAATTCAGCGTATTCTGCATGGTTTCGCGACGCACCAGCTTCGATTCAGGCATCATACCCAAAGCACCCAGCACTGACGGATGATCAGAGGTGAAGCGGATATCCATGTAGGTGTCGGTAGCATCCTCCGAAGCCAGGTAGAGACCATCCTGGTATGCCAGCGGCGAGAGCTTGTCGATCAGTTCATCCCAGTGCATGTCACGCTGTTGTCCCATGCGCTCTCTCCACTGCTGGGCTACCGACATGCCATAGTGCCAGTAAGAGAGTTCAAATGGCGGATTGATCGTTTCGGAAGCACGCAGTGTCTCCTGAGCAGGAATAATACCTTTGAGCAGATAACGTCCTTCCTGTTCATCGTAGGTGGCAAATGATGCCATAAAACGGGCGGTCTCTTCCACCAGGAATCCATATTTATCCAACACCTCCTGAGAAGGATTGTTACGGTAAATCAGTTCAGCCATATAGATGAAATGAGGTTGCTGCCAGATCAGGAACGAACCCACTTTCGAAGGAGCCTCCATTGCAGAAGGATCGGTCATCTTCATCCAGCGGGCACCTTCAAACTGCTGTCGCTCTGCGATCTCCTTAGCCCTCGGATAGGCTGTAGTATACCAGTCCATGCTTCTTTCAAGTAACGATGTTCTGTTCCACAATGCAAAATGAACGGCATGCCACCAATGCATCTCAAGATGGAATTTACCATGCCAGCTGTTGTAGGTCAGCCCCGTCTCCTGGGGTGGATAGTCACCGGCGGACTGAATAGCCATCAGGTATTGAGAGAGCACGACACGACGCTCCAGCTCAGCTGCCCGCTCATCGGTACATTGCGAAAAATCTACTGCCCCTCCTTTCTGCCAGAATGACGCCCAGTAGCGGGACGAAGCTTCAAAAGCCTCTTGGGCTGTATTTTCAGGCAGCTGTGGTTTTTCCGGTGAGAAATCGCATGTAAAGGAAAAACGATCATTCACAGGTGTCAGCACAAAATAGTGGGTTTCTTTTTCTGTCAGAGTGGCCTCACCTTCATATGTCACCGTAAGGTAATAGATGATCGAAGCGACTGTTCTCTTCAGCACGAAAGAATGATCATCCTTTGTGATCAGCTCTGTCCTGTGCTTCCCGGGAACATTCCAGTCGGTTGCATCATCAGAGTGCTTCCCTGTGGGATAAGGGAACCGCATGTTCACCTTCATCCTCCCATCGGCGAGCATCGGCGAGCTTAGCGTCACCGCCAGCTGATCTTTCTCAGGGTGCACAGCTGTCTGTACACGGGCAGTGTCGGTGCCGACCAGGAAACGACTGCGGATGACACCCTCCCAGAGAACCAGCTCCTGATCAATACCGCTGATCTGATCAGCTGTGATGCGCTCCCCGACATTGTCTGTCAGCTCCAGCCCTATGTAACCAAGATGGAGACGGTGCGGGTTCTCACGGAAATAGTTGGCTGCATCCTGCTTTCTCCCCGGTTCATTGAACTGTACGGCATAAGGTTCCTCCCATCCTCTGAAATTGTAATCTTTTAATGTCTCTTCGAAAGTATATCTCTCAGTGTTTGGGAAACTGTGCCATCCCCACTGCGATTGCGTTCCCAGGGGTACCCCTTTCGAATAGCGTTCGGGGAATGACTGCAGACCTGTTGCATCGACCGTTACGGCAAAATTCCCATTGCCTGCAGAGAGAGAAGATAGCTCTTCAATTTCGGATATGTTCGGATTATTCCTTTTTACCAGCGCCAACCGGTCTATTTTTTCAACCGGACCTGTTCCGCAGGAGATGAGCACTCCTGCCGCCAGCAGTAACAAACTTCCCCTGATGCTTAACGCACTTTTCCTCATACTGTATATCATCACGATTTCGATTTTGGGCTGAATATTTATCCTGTTGCCCCGTAACTTAAAAGAGATCAGAGTGAATTGTCCAACCTGATGCTGTTGGATTACAACAATGTAGTCAAAATGATCCGACTTTAACTCCTGTGGGATCAAAAGGATGAATGGATGAGATGTCTAAAAATTGTCCCTTCCCTATTAAAGATCAATATGCAAAGTACATAAATGCATAACCACTCCACTAATGACACTTTTATACTTGAAAATTTAAAAAATGTTGTACCTTCGTGCACGAGCACAAATGTATAAAAATAAAGTCTAACTTTTCATCCATGCGCAAAAAGATTCGGATAATAGATATAGCAAAGATGGCCGGCGTCTCAAAGGGGACAGTAGACAGGGTGATGCATAACCGCGGGAACGTTTCGGAAGCTGCCCGTAAATCTATCGAAAAGGTACTGGAACAGGTTAATTACAAACACAATATACATGTCTCTTCCATATCATTAAAGAGCAGATACAAGATAGTTGTTGCCACACCGGAAGTGTCGCCTGGTGCCTATTGGGCAAGTATTCACAACGGGATACAACATGCGCTGGAGGAATATGAAAACGTGAGGGTGGAACTCCAGGTTTTCACCTACAACCAGTACGATATTTACTCCTGCCGGGAGACATATGAGCAGATTGCCGGTGTCGAAATGGATGCCATAATAATTGGGCCTACCTTTAAGGAGGAGACGGTGAATCTGTGCAAAAGAATGGATGAACGGGAAATCCCCTATATCTTCGTTGATTCAAACATTGAGGATACTTCTCCTCTGGCGTTCTTCTCTGCCGATCATTATGTCTGCGGGTATATGATCGCCAAACTCATTACCTCCATTATTCCCGACCATACAAATATCGCTATCTTTCAGGCTGTGAGAACCGGTGACAGAAGTGCGAATACAACCATTCTCAGAAAAAAAGGCTTTACCGACTATCTTGAAAAAAACAAATGCACGAACCTTATCCTGAGCATCCCGTTTTCAGTGATGGAACCGGAGGACAACGAGATGTATCTCACACGCCTGTTCCACAGTCAAAAGGATATTCCTGCCATCGTGGTATTAAATTCACGGGGTAATTTCATTGCCAATTACCTTGAGACCAATCTTATAGAAGGAGTGAAGATGATCTGTATGGACCTGACCACAGCGAATATTGAAGCGCTTAAAAAAGGTCAGATCGACTACCTTATCGGGCAGGAACCTGAATACCAGGGATTCTATGCAATGAAGACGATGCTTGAGTATCTGATATTCAAAAAGCCGGTGCAGAAGCAGAACTACGTCCAGCTGGATATCTTAACCCGGGAGAATATCGATTTTTATAAAAGCTTCAATAATATTATGTATTGACTTATCCCGGTCAGAGAGGCTGGAAACACCTTTTATTGAAATGAATCAGTCAGATTGCATCTGCGCAATTGATATAATTAAAAACAGTGATAAACATATTTTTGATAAATTAGCTGAACGAAACATACTGTGCTCGTTCACAACTAAAATATTAATGCTATATTTGCATTTATGAGAAGGATGACTCATTTGTAGTTAAAAAGATTGCTCACTTACTATTAAATAATGAATTGACACTTCTTTTAGATAAGTGATGAACAGGTGAAATACCCCTGGGACAATCGCCTGAAGATATGTAATTAAAAAAAAGAGACAGTAATGAAAACAAATTATCAGTTACGTTATGCTGCACATCCGGAAGATGCAAAATCTTACGATACAAAGCGACTCCGCAATGATTTCCTCATTGATAAAGTATTCGGTGCGGACGAGGTGAATATGGTATACTCCATGTATGACCGCATGATTGTGGGAGGGGCGATGCCTGTGAAAGAATCACTCCAGCTTGAAGCGATTGATCCGTTGAAACAGCCTGTTTTCCTGCGCAACCGCGAGCTGGGTATCTTCAACGTTGGAGGTAAGGGTAGGGTGAGAGTGGGAGAAATCGTATTTGAACTCAATTACAAGGAAGCGCTCTATATAGGATCGGGCGACCGTGAGCTCTACTTTGAAAGTGAAGATGCTGCAACTCCGGCCAAGTTCTATTTCAATTCAGCCAATGCGCACCGCAACTATCCTGATAAAAAAGTGACCAAAGCCGATGCCGTTGTTGCTGAAATGGGTTCTCTCGAGAGCTCTAATCACAGGAACATCAACAAGATGATCGTGAACCAGGTACTCCCCACCTGCCAGCTGCAGATGGGTATGACCGAACTGGCTGCAGGCAGTGTATGGAACACCATGCCGGCGCATGTGCACTCCCGCAGGATGGAGGCTTACTTCTATTTCGAGGTGCCTGAAGAGCAGGCTGTCTGCCACTTTATGGGTGAAGTAGATGAAACACGCCACATCTGGATGAAAGGCGATCAGGCTGTTCTATCTCCCGAGTGGTCGATACACTCAGCTGCCGCAACAAGCAACTACACCTTTATCTGGGGTATGGCAGGAGAAAACCTCGATTATGGTGATCAGGATTTTTCAAAAATAGTCGATTTACAATAAAAAAAGAAATAAGATGGTTCAATTTTCGTTAGAAGGAAGGGTAGCTCTTGTTACAGGAGGATCTTACGGCATTGGTTTTGCCATGGCTACGGCACTGGCTGAAGCAGGTGCTACAATCGTATTCAATGATATCAAGCAGGAGCTGGTGGACAAAGGTGTTGTCAACTACAGTGAGATAGGTATAAAAGCACATGGCTACGTCTGTGATGTAACCAATGAAGAGGAGGTGAATGCTTTCATCGCTCAGGTGACGGAAGAGGTGGGTGTGATCGATATCCTGGTGAACAATGCGGGCATCATCAAGCGTATCCCGATGCATGAGATGAGCGCAGCCGATTTCCGCCAGGTGATCGATATTGACCTGAACGGCCCTTTTATTGTCTCCAAAGCGGTCATCCCGCACATGATCAAAAAAGGACATGGTAAGATCATCAATATCTGCTCCATGATGAGTGAGCTGGGACGCGAGACTGTTTCGGCCTACGCCGCCGCCAAGGGGGGGTTGAAGATGCTGACGAAAAACATCTGCTCTGAATATGGTGCGTACAATATCCAGTGCAACGGCATCGGACCGGGATACATCGCCACGCCGCAGACAGCTCCGCTCAGGGAGAAACAGGCGGATGGATCACCGCATCCTTTCGACTCTTTTATCATTGCCAAAACACCGGCAGCACGCTGGGGCACGCCTGAAGATCTGAAGGGGCCGGCGCTGTTCCTTGCTTCGGATGCCTCCAACTTCGTGAACGGACATATCCTCTACGTGGATGGCGGTATACTGGCATATATCGGTAAACAACCCTGATAAATAATATTGATCTTATGAAAACAGGTTATTGGCTGCTATTATCCGTTATGCTTCTTTTCGGATGCACCACAACGAAAAGTGAGATGACACTGCATATTGAGAATCCCGGTACGACTGACCGGGAAAATGAGATGGTTGAGGTGGCGTGGGAGAAGGTACAACAAAAACTTTCACTGACGGCAGATCAAACCATTATCATCACCCGTGACGAAGGGCTGCAGCTACCCTACCAGCTGGTGACTAACGGGAATGAAACAGCAGAGACACTTATCTTCCCTGTCTCACTGAAAGCGGGAGAGAAGGGAACCTTCCGTATCTCGAAAGGAGACCCGCAACCTTTCCAACCCCTTGTCTACGGCAGGATGGTGCCGGAGCGGAAGGATGACTTCACCTGGGAGAACAACCGTACCGCCTTCAGGGTATATGGTCCTGCTCTCAAGGCTACGGGTGAGATCAGCAACGGGATAGATTTCTGGGCAAAAAGTACCGA
>JAAYGM010000166.1 GCA_012727735.1 Bacteroidales bacterium
GAACAAGATACCACTTTTTATCACCACGCTGATCTTCCTGTTTGCATTTCATCTGCCCGCACAGGATCTGAAGTTATGGTACGACACCCCGGCCACGCTGTGGGAGGAAGCACTCCCTCTGGGTAACTCGAGGCTGGGGGCCATGGTCTACGGAAATCCCGCACAGGAAGAGATTCAGCTGAACGAGGAGACGATCTGGGGCGGAGCACCCCACCGGAACGACAACCCCAAAGCCGCCGGAGCACTCAAGGAGGTACAGGAGATGATCTTCCGGAAAGAATATGGGGAGGCCGACAAACGGATCAATGAGACCTTTTTCGGTGGTCCGCACGGCATGCCCTACCAGACAGCCGGCAGCCTGCTGCTTCGTTTTGAGGGTCACAGCGAATGGCAGGATTACTATCGTGAGCTGGACCTCAACAGCGCTGTCGCCACCACCCGCTATACCGTGAACGGCGTCACCTACACGCGCGAGCTCTTCTCCTCCTTTGCCGATGATGTGATCATCCTGCGGCTGTCGGCTGATAAAAAGAGAAGCCTCACTTTTGAGGCGACCTATCAGAACCCGGCACGACACACCATCATCCATGAAGGTGACAAGTTGGTACTGAAGGGTAGAGGTGTCGATCATGAGGGAATCAACGGGAAAATTGACTATGAGATTCAGACAGCTATCAGACAGAAAGAGGGAGAGGTGGAACTCACCGGGAACAGTATCCTCGTGACCAATGCCACTGAAGTCATTCTATATATCTCAATAGGTACCAGCTTCAGGGATTATCAGACCCTGGACAGGGATCCGGCAGCAGTGGCCGCTGACTTGCTGGACGCAGCACTCACAAAGCGATACAACAAAGCGCTCAAAAGGCATACCGAGATCTACGGCCGCCAGTTTCACCGCTTCACCCTTAACCTGGGACAACAGGTCGATATCCAAAGGCTGACCACCACACAACGAATCGCCTCTTTCGAAGAAACACAGGATCCTGCCCTGGTGACGCTGCTCACTCAGTTCGGCCGTTACCTGCTGATCTCCTCTTCTCAACCGGGGGGACAACCGGCTAACCTGCAAGGTATCTGGAACAATAGCACCCACCCCGCATGGGACAGCAAGTATACCCTCAACATCAATGCCGAGATGAACTACTGGCCGGCGGAGGTGACCAACCTCACTGAGACCCATGAGCCTTTCTTCCGGATGATGGAGGAACTGAGTCAAAGTGGCCAGCAGACCGCACGCGACATGTACAATGCCGACGGATGGGTGGTACACCACAATACCGACCTTTGGAGAATCACCGGCCCGGTCGACTTTGCCGCTGCGGGGATGTGGCCCACGGGTGGTGCCTGGCTCTGTCAGCACCTGTGGGAACACTATCTTTTCACTGGTGACAAAGCCTTTCTGGAGAGATACTTCCCCGTGATGAAAGGTGCAGCTGACTTTTTCCTCTCCACCCTGGTCGCACATCCCGACAATGGATGGATGGTGGTCAGCCCCTCGGTATCACCTGAGCATGGTCCCGTGACAGCCGGCACCACCATGGACAACCAGCTGCTGTTCGACCTGTTCACCCGCACGGCAGCAGCCAACGACCTGCTGGGCAAGGATGCCCTATACAGCAAACAGTTACGC
>JAAYGM010000167.1 GCA_012727735.1 Bacteroidales bacterium
CCCGGCACTCGAAGGCAAGGCCCTCAGAAAGCAGGTGAGGCTCTACTTCACCGACGACACCGCGAGGCACCAGGCCGACATGGTGATTTATCTGCCGGCAGAGGCAACAGGTCCGGTGCCGCTCTTTTTGACGATCAGCTTCATGCCCAACGCCCTGATGGTAGATGATCCCGGGCTTGCCCCCGGTTACTTGTGGAATCGTGAAGGAGAAAGGGTCCCGGTGCAGCTCCGCCAGGGTGCTCCCCGCATGGGAGGCCTCGATGTGGAGAAGTTCATCTCGCAAGGGATGGGTGTGGCCACGCTCTACTACGGTGACATTGAACCCGATTTCCCCGCTGGCATCGAACATGGGGTCAGGGGCCATTTCCTGCCCGATGGCCGGGAGTGGCCTGCCCCCGATGAGTGGGGCACCATCTCTGCCTGGGCTTGGGGACTGAGCTACGCGATGGACTATCTGGAGAGAGATCCCGGTGTCGACGCTTCTAAGGTGGCCCTGCATGGTGTCTCCCGGCTGGGTAAGACGGTGTTGTGGAGCGGAGCTCTCGATCAGCGCTTCGGTATGATCATCGCCAGCTGCTCCGGTGAGGGAGGTGCAGCCCTCTCACGACGTGACTACGGTGAGACCATCGCTCACATGATCGACTCCACGCGATACTTCTACCAGTTTTGCGGCAACCGTGCCCGCTACGGAGATGATCCGCAACAGTCACCCGTCGATGCGCACATGCTGGTCTCCCTGATCGCTCCCCGTCCGCTCCTGTTGCAAACGGGTGACAGCGACGGCTGGTCTGACCCCAGGGGTGAGTTCCTGTCAGCTGTCGCCGCTGAACCGGTCTATCACCTCTTCGGCAAAAAAGGCCTGGAGAGAACGGAGATGCCTGCTTCGGGTGAGCCTATCCTCAATGATTTGGGATACTACATGCATGAGGGGGGGCACGGTACCATCCCCGGGGATTATGATATCTATGTCACCTTCATGAAAAAACATTTCATGGAGGGAGCCTCTCAGACAGTGCTCCCCCCGGTTTTCGGTCCCGAGTACAGTGGAACGGCGCAAAAGGATGAACTGACACGGGTCTACATCTCACCGGTAAGGGTGATCTGGAGCTCCGACAGCACAGAAACACTGGTAAAGAACAGCCAGGTGCTGCTGCAACCGGGCAACAGCCAGTCGGACATGAGCCGCACCACACGCTTCTGTTCCATCACCAGCAGCGAGAGTGACACCTCCTCCATCCTGCTCGACTATGGCAAGGAGTTGCACGGCGGCCTCCAGCTGGTGATGGGCGGCTCCTCCCGCCGGGAACCCTCCCTGGTACGGATACGCTTCGGCGAATCGGTGGGGGAGGCCAATAGCGACACCTACAACTCCGACTGGCTGATGGGATTCTCTACCGACGACCATGCCAAGCGCGACATCATCATGGAGATCCCCCGCACCGGGATGATCGAAATCGGCAACACGGGCTTCCGCTTCGTGCGGATCGACCTGCTGCAACCGGGTACCACCATCAATATCAAGGAGGCACGTGCCATCCTGCGCTACCGCGACATCCCCTACCTGGGATCCTTCAGGAGCAGCAACCCACGTCTCGACTCCATCTGGATCACCGGGGCCTACACCACTCACCTCAACATGCAGGAGTATCTCTGGGACGGTATCAAGCGTGACCGGCTGGTCTGGCTGGGCGACTTTCACCCGGAACTGAAAGCGATCAACACCGTTTTCGGATACAATGAGGTGGTTTCCAAAAGCCTCGATCTGGCTTGTGAACAGTACCCCCTGCCGCAGTGGATGAACGGGATGAGCTCCTATTCGATGTGGTACCTGATCATCCACCACGACTGGTACATGCAGAACGGAGACCTCGCCTTCCTGCAGCAGCACCGCGACTACATCGTTGGACTGATCGATTTGATCGACTCGCGCATAGCAGCCGACGGGACGGAGACACTGAGCCCCTTTCGCTTTCTGGACTGGCCCTCCACACCCAACAAGGAGGGGGTGGAAGCCGGTTATCGGGCCCTCCTGGCATGGGCGTTGAGAGATGCACAGAAGTTGTGTGAGGTGCTCGGTGAGGATCGCTCTGCCCGCGTGGCTGCCGATGCTGCCAGTAAGCTGAACCAAAAGATCATGCCCCACAACGACCTGAAGCAGGCTGCCGCCCTGATGGCGGTAGCCGGGATCCTGGATCCCGCGACTGCCAGCAAGGATGTGGTGGCGGTAGATGGCGCCAGGCGCTTCTCCACCTTCTATGGCCTCTACATGCTCGATGCCCTTTCGCTGGCCGGTATGCAGAATGAGGCGTTGCAGATCGTAAGCGACTACTGGGGTGGGATGCTCGACATGGGTGCCACCACCTTCTGGGAGGACTTCAACATCGAGTGGATGGAGAACTCAGCGCGGATAGACCAGCTTAAGCCGGAGGGGATGAACGATATCCACGGTGATTTTGGTGATTACTGTTACCCCAGCTTCCGCCACAGCCTGTGCCATGGCTGGTCATCCGGTGTGACAGCCTGGCTCACGGAGAATGTGCTGGGTATCACGGTTGTTGAACCGGGATGCAGCACCCTGCAGGTGAAGCCCCATCTGGGTGATCTCGAATGGGTGGAGGGTACCTTCCCCACGCCCCACGGGGTGGTGAGAGTACGCCATGAGCGGTTGCCCAACGGTGAGATAAGCTCGCAGATTGATGCACCAAAGGAGGTCAAAATCATCAGATAAGACACTGAGTCGACCTGCTTAAAATGAGTTCACCCCAATAGCTTTTGAAAGATATTGGGGTGAATTGTTAATATGGTATGGTTTGTTTTGCTGCTCAGAGCATTTTGTAGATCTCTGCTCCTGCCATCAGGAATGCCCCCAACCCGTAATCGTCGAAATCGGGTTCCCGCTCATAGGTGACCGGCTGTGCTTCTTTGGGCTCTTTGCCTGTTCCCTGTACATACCCCAGAAAACCGTTGGGATGCAGACTGTCACTTACCATGGCGTTCCATGCCTTCTGAATAACCGGTTCATATTCTGCCCTGTCGAGCATTCCGTTGTTCACGCCGTAGGCCATTCCGTATATGAACATAGCGGTGCCGGTAAGTTCCTTGCCTCCGTAGTTATCCGGATCATGCAGGCTGACATTCCAGAAACCATCTTCCCGCTGTACTTTTTTGAGTGATTCACTCATATCCACAAGCATGGTTTCATACTCAGCACGATGCGGTTCATCTTGTGGCAGGAGATCCAGCATACGCGCCATGGCTACTACCACCCATCCGTTGCCGCGTGACCAGTAGCAGTCTTCTCCATTTGGTTCGGTATAAGGAGGATCAAAATCGGCGTCTCTCCACCAAAGCTGATCCTCCGGGTTGTAAAGGCCATTCTCTCCATGATGAAGTTTGGTGTACATATACATGTCGTATGCACGGTTGTAATACGCGGTATCGCCGGTAGTGTTGCCCAGTTGTGCAAAGATGGGCATCGCCATCTGAATGGCATCGATCCAGTTCCAGTCGTCAACCTTGTCAGTTTTCATCATGGCGTCGACAGATCTTTTGATATTTTCGATATAGTGTGCAGGCTTTCCGGGGTCCTGCTCGTAGAGGAAGAGATACGCCTGACCGGCACACTGGTTGTCAGCATTGCGTGTCATCCATCCCTCAGCAGAGTTCCGAAGACCCCACTCATGCTTGTTTCCCCATTCCAGGGTGTAGTCGAGATAACGCTGCTGAGGATCGATCTTCCAGAGGTCGATCAATCCTTCATAATAGTAAGCCCGTGTCCATAGATTTGATTCATACGCTTTGTTGCGGGAAGGGTAGGGTATCGGTTGGGACGGATCGCTCCACTTGTTCATGAAATAATCGTTGGCCAGTCTCAGCGCATCCAATACCTCCTCTTTCTCAGGACGGGATGATGATGTGTTGTCACTATTGCTGCACCCCACCAGGTGTGTGAGGCATAACAACGAAATAAACAGTTTGTACATTTTCTTCATTACAGGTAAATTAGTGAATTATAGATAAAAATTGTATTTAACATCGTTGGGTCCAATGAAAGAACTTCTACCGGGATCTACTATTATTCTCCCAGGTACCAACCAGGTACCGGTGCTTGTGGATAACCCTGTGAGCGTTGCAATACATAACTCCTGTAAATAGGGTCTTGCATCAAGGTGATCTTTCTGTCAGAAGCCGGGATCTGGGTGTGGTAGATGCGTAGCTCTCCCGGCAGCGAGGTGACCACCTCTTCCCGCCAGTCGCCCATCAGGTCGGCAATCATGATGATATCTCCATATATTTCGTGGGCTATCTTCTCACCTTTCCAGTAACCGATCTGTTGCCCATTTCCTCCTGAGCGTGAGTCAGAGCCCCATCGGTTGTCATCTCCGAAAAATGTCTGTCTGATGTTGCCTGCATCCCACCAGATCCAGTTGCGACAGGGAGGCACATCATCGTTTGAGGCAAGTCGCTGCCCGTCGGAACTGAGCAGATATTTGTCGGTAGAACCACCTTTTCGATCCTCACTTGCAAAGCACTCCAACCCGGGTGTTGACGGGTCGATGTCAGCCACCATTCCGTCTCCCACATGAAATGTCTTGTGACCGATACCCCATACCCGTTCACCTGTTGCGGCATCGAGCACAGATACACCATAACCGGTCTCCTCAAAGGGTTCGATGGCAAGGAAGACCTCCATGCCGGGTCTCCGCGGATCAATATCGGTCAGATAGGCTTTGTCAGGATGTCCCAAACCGGAGGACCAGAGCAGAGTACCATTGTCATCCAGCATACAGGAGCCCAACAGGATCTCATCTCTGCCATCACCATCCACATCTCCGCTCACCATATTGTGTGCTCCCTGACTGCGTACAACCGGATTCTCCTCATCACCATCCCAGCGCCATTGCCTTTCCAGTTTTCCGTCATGAAACTGCCAGGCATCCACCACCATCAGTTTATAGGTTCCCCTTGCAGCCAGGATGGAGGGTGTCTTGCCATCCAGATAAGCCATCCCTATCTGATTCCGGTTTTGTCTGTTGACGTTGCCGTAACGGAAATTACGCTCCGGCCATTCCGCTTTTGCCAGCTCCTTACCGGTCATACCATCCAGTACCGTGAGATATTCAATGCCCCCGTAAATGCGACCACTTTCGTTTTTCAGGTAGTCATCTCCTGTTGTTTTGAGTGCGATCTCTGCTTTTCCGTCGCCATCAAAATCATAGGCTATAAAAGGTGAATACCACACCCCCGGTTCTGTTCCCAGTCCCAGGTCCTTAGTCCACAGCCAGGTGCCGTCACTCAGGTAGGCTTCTATCTTGTAGGTGGTTCCATCATCGGGAGTGGCTACCCCGGGATCCACATTGCTGTTGGGATGACGGATGATAAAGTCGTAGTTGCCATCTCCGTTCAAATCGGCAACAGCCACTTTACCGGCTGTGACACCATTTTTCAGAATGATGCTTCTGTAACCGGGTGATTGTAGCCCGGAGAAGTCAACTTCGATTATTTCCGATTGTGAACTTTTCTTCCCTTCCACGCTTTCAATCCAGTAGGATGCTTTTCCTGCTGACGGAGCATTGTCGGAAAAGTCTGTTGTCACGGAAATAGACTTTCTGTTGAGTTTTTTCTTTTTGCCGTTCACCGAACGAAAGACATTGAATATGATTCCCTCTGCATCCGTTTGCAAAAGACGCCAATTGAGGTACACTCCTTTACCGTCAACACTCAATGCTGCCTGTAATCCCCTGTTCAGATTTTCCGTTACCCGTTTGCTTGCATAGCCCTCCACGAGAGGTTTAGGTTCATGTGACGGGGTGAGGATTTCATAGTAATAGTGCCGTTCTCTCAAATCCTGTGCAATGGTACCGCTGACCGATGTAAGGATCAGCAACGCTGTAATAAGATGATGTTTCATAGTATACCTCTCAATTGATGAATTAGTAGTTGACCTTTATTGATTAGCTCAATTAGCAGTCTACAAAAATATGATTATCTGAATTGCTTTGACTAACTTTTATGACAATAGAGATATGATAATTGACATCCTGTAAATAAAACGGATGGAAACCGGGATTTTTTTTAAATCCCTGGTCTCCATCCGATAATAATTCAAAAATAGATGTTAGTAATCAGTTACCATCCGGGATTCTGGAAAGCGGCTTTCTGCTCTTCTGTCAGGGGTGAACCATCGTCTTGTGTCAGACCATCGATAAATGTTTGAGGTACGGGACGAAGCACATGTTTTTCCTGAATATTGGGTGCTGCCTGTGCATTAAATGTTCTGGCACGTTTTACAAGCAAACCTGCACGACTCAGCTCTTCCCACCGGTTCCATTCACCATTCAGCTCACGGGTACGCTCGTTGAAGATAAAGTTAAGCATGCGGTCATAATCACCGGAAACACCCAGCTGTGCAAGGATTGCTTCATCCTCTTCAGGCAGATTGGTAAAACTGCTTATCTGCAATGATGAAGGATCGGTTGTTTTTTCAATCCCTGTTGAGAGATAATAGCTGTTACGGTTCAGGTAAACGTTGCCAGCAGCATCTTTCAGTGCTCCGTCGTTGTACCCGGGATGCGAGTTGGCAAACCAGTTGACATAGTTATCCGTTTTTCCGTTCTTACTGAAATTAGTTGAGGGAGAATAGAGGGAGTTACTTAACGGGAAAGCAATAGCAGCATCTACATAGAATTCACGATCTTCTCCTGCTTTCCACTGAGCGCGTGCGCGCAGCTGGTTGATTGTTGAGATAGCTTCGGCGAATTTATTCTGCTTCACCAGTGCTTCTGCTTTGATTAAGTAGGTCTCGCCGGTGCGGGCCATGGTCACATCACGGTAACCATCACCTCCCTCAGCTGTACGCGTTCCATCCTGTGTTTTGTTCAATCCACAGAATACGTTTGATTTGGTTGCATCACCATTGCTGTTGTAGTTGGGCAGTACATACTCCCCTTCAAGGTAGAGGGGGAAAGCGTTGGGTACCCACTTACCTGTCTCCGGATTGATAAAGGTGTTACCTGCAGTAGGACGGCCAAATTTTCCATAGGGTTCTCCATCGAAACGTGAGTCACTTTTTTTGTTCATGATAAAGACAATACCCTGGTCACCCAGTTCTACAGCACTCTCACCGAACGATTGATTCAAATCATTGTCCCTAATATTATTTACACCGTAAACAGTCTTAAAGGATTTCCACAGACGGGCATCATTCACATTGTCGTAGGTGGAGTAGTTGTACTCCGTGGGACGGCAACGCTGAAAATCCTGTCCGCCAATATGCGCACCGCGGCTAACCCACCCACCACTAAAGGTGTTGAACTGCGGTGAGAAGTAGGAGTGTGTCCGGTTACCAAAACGACCTTTGGTGGATGAATCTGCATTGTGTTGGGCAGACATCAGAATCTCGGGCAATCCTTCATTTGGATTATCCACACCGGTCCACCGGGCATAGAGATCCCAGTAGTCGCTTGCAAGCGGACGGGCAGCAATCACCTCATCAGCAAGAGAGATACATTTGGTCAGGTCTCCATCTTTGTAACCAGAATTCCATGCACTGTTACGTTCTGAAGCACGAAACAGTAGTGCCTTTGCCCAGAAGTGTGCTGCCGCATATTTAGTCCAGGTACCAAAACCGCGCCAGTTGTCGGTAGGCAGGAATTTATATGCGTTTTCAAAGTCAGAGATAATCTGAGCCATGGTTTCTTCTTCACTGGCACGTTCAAAATATCGTACCACGCCACTCACTGGTTCTGTCTGTAGAACCACACCTCCGTATTGGGCAAACAGGCGATAGTAGTTGTATCCGCGCAGGAAATAGGCTTCCCCCATGCATTTATTACGTATATCTTCATTGGTGATTTTTTCTCCGTTGGCAATAACCAGATTCGCCGAAGAGATACCAAAATACATCTGATTCCAGAGACCATCTACCGGTGGACAGTTCTTATTCGCCGCACCTGTTTCAGTGGTGGCATTTGATGAATTAAGCCGGTTGTCGTAGGTGTTCCAGGGTTCACTGGTAAGGTCGGCCCCGTTGGTGAACTCGTCCGTGCCGTAAAGTGTGATGCCGTAGGCCCATTCGTAACCGAAATGCCATCGGATGTTCCCGTAAAGGGATGTTGCCAGTGCTGTCAACCCCTCTTCCGTTTCAAAGTATTGGGTTGTATATGCTGTGGTGTTCTCTTCGTAAAGAAAATCATCGCCACAGGACCAAAATCCAAGGAGAGACACCAGTATTGCGCCTATCACTGTTTTGTTATATAAATATTTCATAATATATCCTAGTTTGAAATTAAATAATTAAAATCCTATCTCAATACCAAAAGTAATACCTCTGTTATAATAGGAAGAAGTGCCATAATCAAGGTCGATAAAATCGATCGATGAATAGAGATTGCCCGGATTACGTAACTGAGCAAATAACTTCAGTTTGTTTATTCCGAGTGGTTCACAGATATTGTTTGGTAAGAAATAACCCAAAGAGATATTCCTGAATTTGATAAAGGAAGCTTTCTTGAATCCAATCAGACTTGAATAGGCATCGCCACCCACGCCCGGTGTTCCGGTATAGACCGGCTTCTGCCATTCAGCACCCGTGTTGTCGGGTGTCCAGTAATCGATCATCCGTTGATTGGGGATGCCGTTTTGTACTTCACCTCCGGTAGATACCAGATAGTTCATGCGGCCATACAGTTCAATATTCAGTTCAAGTCCCCTGTAGGTGAAGCTATTGCTCCATCCGGTAGTCAGGCGTGGGTTTCTGTTTCCCAGGACTACACGATCATCACTATCAATGATATAGTCTCCATTCTGATCAACAGGTCTCACACTACCCGGAGAGAAATTTTCCCCTTTATCGTTGAATTTAGCCATCTCGGCTTCATCCCCTGCTTGCCACAGGCCATCATTCTCATAACCGTAGAAAACGCTGATTGATTGACCGATAAACCATGAGTTATCGACCATATCGTTTTTACCGTTAGCCAGCTCAACGATTTCATCTTTCTGCCATGCCATATTAAGTGATGAGTTCCAGCTAAAGTCTCTTGTTTGAACAGGGATGAAATGTAAAGATACATCTACTCCTCTATTTTTGGTTTTACCAACGTTGGCCATTGTATTACTGTAGCCGGTCAGTGTGGGTATAGTCATCTCCATCAAAAGATCATTCGTGTTGGAATTATATATATCCACTGACCCGCCGATACGTCCTCTCAGGAAGGTGAAGTCGAGCCCGATATTCCATTGGGTGGTCTTCTCCCATTCCAACTCGGGATTAGCCATCAATGTTGTGCCGGAGAAATAGTAGGGTTCGTTGGTGCCGTAAGCCAGTACATTCCCAATACCACCAAAAGGTACGTAGAATGAACGGATGCTGCCTAATGTAGCATAAGCTCCAATAGCTGAGTTTCCTGTTGTACCCATGCCGAGACGTAGTTTTAGCTGATCAAGCCATGAAACATCCTGCATGAACGCCTCCTGATCTATACGCCATCCCAGTGCAGCACTTGGGAAAAATGCCCATTTATGACCCTGTGAAAGCACAGAAGATCCGTCATACCGTCCTGAGACAGTTAAAAGATAGCGGTCATTGAATGAATAATTAATACGTCCCATGTAGGAAGCCATTTGCGTTTGAGTCAATCCTGTTCCCATTGATGCATTTGCATCGGTACTGGTGATATCCACTGCACCCATATTGTTCCATTTATAGCTTTCCTTGGGTACATTCTGTTCGCTCATGCTGCCATTTTCAGCGTCGTATCTGGAAGCCGATTGCAGCAATGTCACATCAAATTTGTGTTTATCCACTGTTTTGTTGTAAGAGAGGATATTATCCAATACCCATGAGAATCTCCTGTCGTAATTCCATGAGGCATAGCTTGTCCCACCCTGGCGGACTGCAGAAGTTTTATCAATATAGATACCACGACGGTAATATCTGAAATCAGGCCCGAAATTGGTTTTGAAGTTCAACCCCTCGAGTGGACTCCAAATTTCGCCGAAATCGAAATTTGAATAAAAACTACCCAAAGCACGTAATGTTTGCCTCTTTTCATCCGATTTATCCCACTCATCTATGATGGTGTAAACCCCGTTCAGGTTTCCCGGAGTCAATATGATCTCTCCATTTTCGTCGTAAGGCCTTGCTACGTTAAATATCTGTTTTGCAGCTGCATAAATCTCAGTCGGTCCGGAGCTTGTGGATTGTCCCGTGCGGGAATAACCATAACTCTGATTGCTCCATGCCGCATTGATTGATCCACCCATGCTGAACCACTTTGTAGGATTGATATCAGTCGACATCGTGGCATTGTATCTGTCATAGGATTGTCCTATCTGTGTGCCTTCCTGGTCGAGATAACCGAGCGAAAAGAACGATTTGATTCTGTCAGTCCCGCCACCTGC
>JAAYGM010000168.1 GCA_012727735.1 Bacteroidales bacterium
CTGATGCTGCTGATTATCATCGTGAGCGGATTCTGGATGATACAGAGTCAGATGTATGCCACCATGCCTAAGTACGTGATACGTATGATTGGTGAGAGCGCCTCTCCGGGATGGTATGCCAATGTGAATCCCCTTGTGGTATTTGTGATGGTCAACCTGGTTACCTCTCTGATGAAGAAACGTAGTGCCATCACCTCCATGATGATAGGTATGATTATCATCCCTGTGTCAGCATTGATTATGTCTTTTGGAAATTTGATCGGCGAGGCGTACATCCTTGGATTGCATCCAATTGCTTTTATGATGATTGTGGGTATTGCGTTCCAGGCGTTAGCCGAGTGTTTTATCTCACCCCGTTACCTGGAGTATTTCTCACTACAGGCACCTCAGGGAGAGGAGGGGCTCTATCTTGGATTCAGTCATCTGCACTCATTTTTCTCTTTCCTCTTTGCCTTTGGTCTGTCAGGATTTCTGCTCGATAAATATTGTCCCGATCCGCGCCTCTTCATGAATGATGCCGGGATTGTGGACACTGTCAGCTATGCCGCAGCGACGGAGAATGCACATTATATCTGGTATGTCTTTGTTGGTATAGGTGCTGTCTCAGCCATCGCACTATTCTTTTATGCACGAATAACCCGCAAAATGGATCTGCAGAACAGGCTTGCTTCGACAGACGGGTTACAGGAAAATGTTTAATTGTTAAAAATGAAACTTGTCACCCCGAAAGGTGTTATAATAGATAATAAAAAAATGTTTTAATAACCAATAAGTATGAGATTAGATCTTAGTTCGCACATTACACTTGATCGTGTTCCAAAAAAGTATTATAAACCGGAAGATGATTTTGAAGAGTATAATCTTGCGCGGTATGAAAAGCTGCCGGTCGCTATTTTTGAAGATGCAAAAAGTGCAGCACAAAAGATTGCGAAGGATATCGTGAATGAAATGATGCTGAGGCAAAAAAAAGGAGATCCGTTTGTGTTGGGTATCAGTGGCGGTGCTTCACCTCTGCCGGTTTACGAAGAGCTGTTAAGACTACACAGGGAAGAGGGTGTTAGTTTCAGAAATCTTGTTGTGTTCAACACTTATGAGTTCTACCCTGTAATGGATTTCTCTTTCAGCAACCTTCAGATGCTGAAGGATGTGCTATTGAATCATATTGATATGGATCCCGAGAATATTTATTCTCCTGACGCAACGACAGAAAAGGATCTGATTGCTGAGAACTGCGAAGCTTTCGAAAAAGATCTTAAGAATAAAGGAGGACTGGACTATCTCCTGTTAGGGCTGGGCAGTAAAGGAAATGTTGGTTTCAACATGCCCGGTAGCAGTCTCCATTCACAGACACGCCTGGTGATGCTCGATGGTGATTCCAGAACTGATATTGCGCACAATTTCGGATCTCTGGATAAGGTGCCGGTGAGTGCCATCACTATGGGTCTTTCCGACATGATGAATGCAAAAAAAATCACATTGTTAGCCTGGAGTGAACAGAAAGCGGAAAGCATAAAGGATATTGTGGAGGGAACGGTGAACGACATGGTTCCCGGTTCTGTACTGCAAACACATCCCGAAACAAAGGTATATGTGGATCTCTCAGCTGCTTCAGAGCTTACCCGTATCAGTCGTCCCTGGCTCGTCACTAACTGTGAGTGGACCAGCAAGCTGATTCGCAGGGCAATCGTTTGGCTCTGTGGTGTGGTGGATAAGCCAATACTGAAGCTGACGAACAAAGATTATAACGATAATGGCCTGAGTGAGCTGATCACTCTCTACGGATCGGCCTATAATGTGAATATCAAGATATTCAACGATTTGCAACATACAATCACCGGCTGGCCCGGAGGTAAACCTGATGCGGATGATACCTATCGTCCCGAAAGAGCCAAGCCCTACCCGAAAAGAGTGATTATCTTCAGTCCACATCCCGACGATGATGTTATCTCGATGGGAGGAACGTTCCAGCGACTGGTCAACCAGGGTCATGAGGTACATGTGGCCTATCAGACTTCTGGGAATATCGCTGTGGGTGATGAGGAAGTGATTCGCTATATCTCTGTTCTAAACAGCATGCGCAAGAAATTCAATCCTGAGAACAAGGGGTTGCTCGAGAAATATGATAGCATCCGCCATTATCTCATGCATGAGAAGACAAGAGAAGATATCGATACCCCCGACATACTGTTCATCAAAGGAAGGATACGCCGCGAGGAGGCACGTTCAGCAGACAGGTATGTAGGACTTGCACAGGAGAACGTGCATTTTCTCGATCTTCCCTTTTACGAAACCGGCAAGATTAAAAAGAACCCTATTACCGAAAAGGACATGATGATCGTGAAAGACTTCATCGAAACCATCAAACCGCATCAGATCTACGTGGCTGGTGACCTGGCCGACCCGCACGGAACGCACAAGGTCTGTCTCGATGCCATCCTGGGGGCAGTAGACCAGATGAAGGAGGATGAATGGTTTCGCGATTGCCGGATCTGGATGTATCGCGGTGCATGGATGGAATGGGAGATAGACCATATTGAAATGGCTGTGCCCCTCTCACCCGAAGAGCTCAGACAGAAGCGGAATGCTATTCTCAGACATCAGTCGCAAATGGAGAGTGCCCCCTTTCTTGGAGATGATGAACGGTTGTTCTGGCAACGCTCGGAAGAACGAAACCGAGCCACAGCCGATACTTACTGGAAGTTGGGGCTGGCTTCTTATGAAGCGATCGAAGCTTTCGTTGAGTACATCCCGGTTCAATAAATCCAGGTTTTTTATAAAAAAGTTAAATGACTGTCCCAAAAAAAGTGTGACCCCCAAAAGTATTTGTCTGACTTTTGGGGGTCGGTTCATTACGGACAGTCTCTTTTTTCCTTGTTTACGAATGAATTGACATTATGGGCATCTCTTCGTCTATCAGAATTAATAGAGTGGTTCTACATTCAAAATCAAAAAAATGTTGTATATTGGGGCCAGATTTTTTAAAATAGATGCCAAAAGAAAAATTTCATATCGAGTTCCTTATGGGAAACGCAACTCAGAATAGTTTGTGGCGTATGATTAGCCAGATTGACGGTCTTTCAGAATGGTTCGCAGACGAGGTTTCGATGAATGAAAAGGAGACAATTTATACCTTCAACTGGGGTAAAACCAGTAATCAGGCTGTTATCCTGGCGCAGAAACCACAATCTTACATCCGTTACCAGTGGTTAGACGAAGAAGAGGAGGGGTGTTATTTCGAGTTCATACTACGTAAACTTGATCTCTCGGGTGACATGACACTTGAGGTTACTGATTTCGCCGATCCTGATGAAAAGGGCGATGCCATCGCTTTATGGGAAACACAGGTCGAAGAGATGAAAAGAAGGTTAGGCATCTGACCGGTTGTTCTATTGTTGCTACCACCTTTAATTATCTTTACCTTTTCTATACGACAATTGTACGTTTGATTTTATTATCTTTGTCATATAATTAAACGGCTCTCTTTTTGTTCGATCCCGATGAGTAGATTTTTCCACATAAAGCGGTTGTATAGCTATATATTAAAGACCTTTATCCCGCTTTTTCTGATGACGTTTGCCATATGCCTGTTTCTGGTATTGATGCAGTTCCTGTGGAAATATGTAGAGGATATGGTAGGCAAAGGATTAGGGCTTGATGTAATAGGGGAGATGTTCTTCTACGCGGCATTGAATCTTATCCCCATGGCACTGCCGTTAGCTATCTTGCTGGCATCGTTGATGGTGTTCGGCAACCTGGGAGAAAACCTGGAGTTGCTGGCGATAAAATCGGCCGGCGTACCCCTGCTGAAGACCATGAAACCGCTCATCATACTCATTCTCTTCATCAGTGTTGGCGCCTTCTTCTTTCAGAATAATGCCCTCCCCAAGATACAGACCAAATTTTATTCGCTCCTTATCTCCATCCGTCAGGCTTCACCTGAACTGGATGTGCCGGAGGGTGTCTTCTACAAGGAGATTGATGGTTATAACCTATATGTGGAAAAGAAAGACCAGAAAACAGGGATGTTGTATGATGTGTTAATATATGATGTGGCGAGTGGCTTCAACAACATGGCTGTGATTGTCTGCGACTCTGCCAGGATGAGCATGACTGAGGACAAGACGATGCTTATTTTTACTATGTACAGTGGGCAGCAGTTTCAGAACTTTTCACAGGGTACTGCTTCACGCAGCTCATCTGAATTTGTTCCCTATGCCAGGGAGAATTTCGATGTAAAAACAATGATGATCTCATATGATGCCAATTTCAATCGTATGGGTGAAGAGGTTATACAAGGTAGTTCAACAAGCAATTATGTCTCCAAGAATCTGTCTGAGTTGGGTTATTCCATCGATTCTATGGTCGTGATCATGGATAGCGTGAACATTATAGACCGGAAGATGATGAAGAGAAACGCTTATCTCTCCTTCAGGAATAGTTATCCCGCTGAAAAGAAGGATTCAATCATCCTTCTCGCACAGCAAACGGAGATGGAAGTGCCCCGGCCCGACACGTTGTTGCAATCGAAAGACCTCCCCATACAGTCTACAATCCTTCAAAGCGCTTTCATGAAGGCGGATAATAACAGCAATGAATTTCTCTTCAGATCACTCAACAAGACAACAACACAGAAGACCATCAACCGCCATTGGGTAGAATGGCACCGTAAATTCACCATTCCATTCACCTGCCTGATCTTCTTTTTTATTGGTGCACCACTGGGATCAATTGTCAGAAAAGGGGGGCTGGGTACTCCCATTGTGATATCGGTAGCACTGTTCATCATTTATTATATTGTAGAGAATGTGGGCTATAAGATGACACGTGATGGCGTTTGGGTGCATTGGTTCGGTATGTGGTTCAGCTCGCTCGTCCTTTTACCTGTAGGTATCTTCCTTACACACAAGGCAATGAACGACTCTGTAATTATGAATGCGGACACATATGTTATTTTCTTCAGAAGATTGTTTTTTCTGCGTGAAAGAAGAAAATACCAGGTGAAGAGTGTGATTATTGACAGACCTGATTATGGTGAGATAAAGAGCACGTTACTGGAATTATCCGATGAGATTGATCTCTTCATGCGTAAATATAATCGCTTATCATATAAAACATACTGGACAGACAGAGAATATGACAGAGAGCTGCACTCCGTTAAAAGCGGTGTGGAGAACGTGCTTAGTCAGTTATCCAACTCCAGCAGGCTGGAGGAGCTGGCAAAAGCGGAAGAGTTTCCTGTTTTGATCAATAATGTACGTCCGTTCAAAGCTAATTCATTGCTGGCCAGGATAAGTATGTACCTGTTTCCAGTCGGGATTTTGTTGAGACTCCTGTCCAGACCGTTTGAGATCAGGATCAGAAATGATTTGCGGACTATTCAACGGTTAAGCAGTGAATTGAATGTGATAATTGAGCGTGAGCATACCCCCACGGGTAAAGTTATAACAGCATAAAAAAATAAAATTAGATAAATGCAAGAAGAATTTACTTTAGACACCATTGAAGAAGCCATCGAGGAGATACGAAAAGGCAATTTCATTATTGTGGTCGACGATGAAGACAGGGAGAATGAAGGTGATCTGATCATCGCAGCAGAGTGCATCACACCGGAGAAAATCAACTTCCTGGAGACACATGCACGTGGCCTTATCTGTTCACCGGTCACCAAGGAGCGTGCCGAAGAGCTTGAGTTGCCCATGATGGTAACACACAACACCTCCATGCACGCAACACCCTTCACTGTCTCCATCGATCTGCTGACCCACGGATGTACTACCGGCATATCGGCTTACGACAGAGCACAGACGATTATTGCTCTCACCCGGCAGGAGACCGCTCCTGAGGATTTTGGTCGGCCCGGTCATATCTTCCCTCTCCGCGCACAGAGCAGAGGGGTTCTGCGCAGAGCAGGACACACGGAGGCAACTATCGATTTTGCCCGTCTGGCTGGTCTCTACCCCGCCGGTGCCCTTGCAGAGATAAAGAATGAGGATGGGTCCATGGCACGGTTGCCCGAGTTGATGGAGATGGCCCGTAAGTTCAAGCTGAAAATTGTTTCAGTAGCCGATCTGATCAAATACCGACTTCAGACTGAATCGCTGATTGAGAGAGGCGAAGCAGTACAGCTGCCCACCGGTTACGGTGAATTCAAAATGATTCCTTTCCTGCAAAAAGCTACAGGGCAGGAGCATGTGGCAATGATAAAGGGGGAGTGGCATGACGATGAACCTATCCTCGTACGGGTGCACTCATCCTGTATCACAGGCGATATCTTCGGATCCATGCGCTGCGAGTGCGGTGAACAGCTGCACAAAGCACTGCAGCTGATTGAAAAGGAGGGCAAGGGCGTGCTGGTCTATCTCAACCAGGAGGGACGCGGTATCGGGCTGATGGCCAAGGCAGAAGCTTATAAATTGCAGGAGCAGGGACTCGATACTGTTGATGCGAACCTGCATCTCGGCTATCAGGCCGATGAGAGAGATTACGGCGTGGGTGCCCAGATTCTGCGGAGCCTGGATGTGAAGAAAATGAGATTGATGAGTAATAACCCCACCAAAAGAATTGGACTTGAGTCATATGGCCTGGAGGTGGTGGAGAATGTCCCGCTGGAGATTACTCCCAATCCATTCAACCATTATTATATGGAGACAAAAAAGAACAGGATGGGACATGTGCTGAAGAGCATAAAATAAACGAATGCTTCTTCATTGGAATTGAACAGGTATTATCAGATAGTACAAAACATGAATCTTCTTTATCTTCTTTTCAGTTTCGTGGTGGGTGGAATTGTAGCATGGATCATAGCCACGCTACTAGTGAAATCAAAAGCGGTTTCGAAAAGCGATTACACGGTTGTTACAGAAAAAAATAATGAACTGAACAGGGAGCTGGCTTTGTTGCACGGAAAAACAGCTGAGCTCACAGCGAATCTGAATGCGGTAAACGAAACCATCAAAAGTCGCCTTGAGGATATTGCCGCTTACAGGGAGGAGCTGAAAGCAAAAACCGAAGAATCAAACGAAATTAACAGAACGCTGGCAACATTCACAGCAGAGAACAGATCATTGCACGAAAAGCTGGAATATCAGAAAGAGGAGATCGGCGAAATACGCAAACAGTTCAACCTTGAGTTTGAACATATCGCATCGAAGATACTCGAGGAGAAAACAGAGAAGTTCACGAACCTCAACAGGGACAATCTGAGCATGATACTCAAACCGCTGGGAGAGAATATCGATTCATTCCGGAGGAAAGTGGAAGAGGTCTATGTCACCGAGGCGAAGGAGCGTTTCTCACTGGGTCAGGAGCTGAAGAATCTGAGGGAGCTGAATGACAGGCTCAGCACCGAAGCCACTAATTTGACCAATGCACTCAGGGGTAACTCTAAAACGCAGGGCGACTGGGGACAGATGATTCTTGAGAACATCCTCGAACGTTCGGGACTGGTGAAAGGACGTGAATATTTTACACAGGAGTATCTGAAAGATCCGGATGGAAAACAACATGTCAACCTGGAAGGTTTCAAGATGCAGCCGGATGTGATCATCACTTACCCTGATGACCGTAAAGTGATCATCGACTCCAAAGTGTCACTTACCGCATATGCAAGTTACGTGGCAACCGACAATCACAACGAACAGAAAAAATATATCAGCGAGCATCTCCGCTCAGTGCGTAAGCACATTGATGAACTGAGCCGTAAAAGCTATCAGGATTACGCTGTCACGCTCGATTTTGTGATGATGTTCATACCGAATGAACCGGCTTACCTGCTGGCACTGCAGCATGAGGAGAACCTGTGGCAGTATGCCTATGATAAGAAGATTCTGCTGATCAGCCCTACAAACCTTATCGCCGCACTGAAAATGATCGCTGATTTGTGGAAAAGAGAATACCAGAACCGTAACGCGCTCGATATCGCTGAAAGAGGTGCTGCTCTCTACGATAAATTTGTCAATTTCACAACCTCCCTCACCGATATTGAAACACATATCGACAGGGCAAAACGTAGTTATGAGAATGCTTACGGACAACTGAAGTCGGGTAGGGGGAATCTGATAGGACAGGCAGAGAAATTGCGCGAGCTGGGGGTGAAGGTAAAAAAAATACTGCCACCCTCTTTACTCGACGAGATAGAGGAAAATTAATAGCTGACAACTGAGAGCTAATAACATATAAAAATAATAAACGATGTACGGAAAAATGAAACAACATCTGCAGGCTGAATTGAAAGCCATTGAAGAAGCAGGTCTTTACAAGAACGAACGAATCATAATAACACCACAGAGAGCAGAGATAAAGGTGGCATCGGGACAGAAGGTACTTAACTTCTGCGCCAACAACTACCTGGGGCTCTCCGATCATCCGCGGTTGATCGCCGCCGCAAAAAATGCGCTCGATGAACGCGGTTATGGCATGTCGTCGGTACGTTTTATCTGTGGCACACAGGATTATCACAAGGAGCTTGAAAAGACAATCAGCGAATTTTTTCATACAGACGATACAATCCTTTATGCTGCCTGTTTCGATGCCAACGGTGGTCTGTTTGAACCGCTTTTCACCGCTGAGGATGCCATCATCTCAGATGCACTGAATCATGCATCCATCATCGATGGTGTACGTCTCTGCAAAGCCAAACGTTATCGTTACGCCAACGCCGATATGGGCGATCTGGAGGAGAAACTGAAAGAAGCGCAGGCGCAGCGTTTTCGTATCATTGTTACCGACGGTGTCTTTTCAATGGATGGTAACGTTGTTCCACTGGACAGGATTATGGCGCTGGCTGAGAAATATGATGCGCTGGTAATGGTGGATGAGAGCCACTCTGCCGGTGTGGTCGGACATACAGGGAGGGGTGTGACAGAGCTGTTTGACGTTTTGGGAGAAGTGGATGTGATCACTGGAACACTGGGTAAGGCTTTCGGCGGTGCCATAGGAGGATTCACCACGGGACGAAAGGAGATCATCGATATGCTGCGCCAGCGATCCAGACCCTATCTCTTCTCCAACTCAATCCCTCCCATGGTGGCAGCATCGGGTGTGGAAGCTTTTCACCTGTTACAGGAATCCAATCATCTGCAGGACAAACTACACGCAAACGTGGAGTACTTCGTGACAAGAATGAAAGAGGCCCGCTTCGACATCAAGCCAACACAATCGGCTATCTGTGCCGTGATGCTGTATGATGCCAAACTCTCACAACAGTTCGCTGCTGATCTGCTGGAGGAAGGCATCTATGTGACAGGGTTCTACTATCCCGTTGTACCCAAAGAAGAGGCACGCATCCGCGTACAGCTCTCTGCCGGACATGAACGTGAACATCTCGACAAGGCGATAGCCGCCTTTATCAAAGTGGGAAAAAAACTGGGAATCATTTAACAAACCAAACCGCTGTCCAGTGAATCTTTCAGCAAAAAAAGCTGACTGCTGAGAACTGACAGCTGAAAACAAAAAATTATGAAGGCATTAGTGAAATTAAAACCCGAAAAGGGTATATGGATGGAGGATGTTCCTGTTCCCTCCATTGGGGTGAATGACGTACTTATCAAGATAAAGAAAACAGCTATCTGCGGTACTGATCTGCATATTTATAAATGGGACGACTGGTCGCAGAAGACCATCAGGACACCAATGACCATCGGGCACGAGTATGTAGGTGAGATTGTGGAGATGGGCAACGGCGTAGAGAACCTGAAGGTGGGTGACCGTGTCACGGGTGAAGGACATATTGCCTGCGGTCATTGCCGTAACTGTCGCCGTGGTAAACTGCATGTGTGTGAGAACTCCATCGGTGTGGGAGTCAACCGTGACGGGTCTTTTGCCGAGTACCTCTCACTGCCGGCCGCGAACGTGGTGAAGCTCGACCCGCGCATCTCCGATGAGATTGCTTCCATCATGGATCCTTTTGGCAATGCCACACATACGGCGCTCTCGTTCCCGTTGATCGCTGAAGATGTGCTGATCACCGGTGCAGGCCTGATAGGCAGCATGGCCACCGCCATCTGTCGTTTTGCCGGAGCCCGCTACATCGTGGTGAGTGATCTGAGTGAATATCGTCTGGATATTGCAAGGAAGATGGGTGCTACAGTCACTGTCAATCCTTCAAAAGGAGAGACCATTGCACAGGCAGTTGAAAAGCTGGGTATGCGCGGTTTTGACGTGGGACTGGAGATGTCCGGCTCACCGGCCGGATTCCGCGAAATGATTGACAACATGTACAACGGATCAAAAATTTCACTATTGGGTATACTGCCCAACAATACCACAGTCGACTGGAATGAAATCATCTTCAAGGCACTCACGCTGAAGGGCATCTACGGTCGTGAGATGTGGGAGACATGGTACCAGATGGAACAGATGATCATATCCGGTCTCGATCTGTCACCCATCATTACGCATCGTTTTTCTATTGATGAATTCCAGAAAGGATTCGATGTGATGGAAAGCGGACAGTGCGGGAAAGTGATCCTGAGCTGGGATTAATCATCTGCCTGAAGCATTGAGGGAGAAACAACGAGGTGGCGTTCCTTTTAAAGTAACGTCACCTCGTTTTATTTTTTGATGAATAAAGTCAGGATCTGAACAGGTTGATCGCTTTGTCGAGAATATTGGTCTTTTTCAGGGTGACCGCTTCCTCTTCCTCTTTTTCATCCTCTTCCGGCTCATGGAGATATGTGTAATCATCTATCAGGCTGCTGTTTTCAATTTTCCAGTTGTTCACCGTCACCACCTCCTCAAGCAACATTTTCATCTGATCGGCGGCAATCTTCATCAGCCCGCTCTGGAGCGCTGCTTTCTTCACCTGTTCCTTCGCCAGATCCTGTATCTGCTGCAGATCTTTTCTGCCGATAAAATTAAAAAGATCATCCTCGAAATAGTAATAGTTGAAGTCGGTCTCAACAGAGAAAATTTCCGGTTTGGGGAAATCAATCAACCGCAATTGTTTGTTCTCTTCATCAATCTCCCATTTGCATTTGTTCACATCGTAACCTATCAACACCCTGGCACGTACAATCACCAGTGCTTTTTTGGTGGAGGGGATGAATTTGAGCAGTTTCTTCGTGTTCTCATAGTTGTAAATCTCGTTCAACTGTCCTTCTGCCACCACAATCTTAAACACTTTCTTCACGCTTTCAACGACCGTGTGTGAGCTTGTCACTGACCCGGAACGGCCCCTGCGTGCACTCCGGAGTTGAGAAATAAGGTAGGTGATCACTCCCCCGATAAGCAGTCCAAAGAACATCACACCCAGCATATTCGCGTTACCGGCGTAGGTGGGTTTGAAAAATGTGCGATAGAGATATCCCGCTATCAACAAAAGGAGAATAGCTGCAGCTATAACGCCGATTGTTTTTGCGAACTTTTTGGTCATAGTTAAGTTGTTTGTAATAGAACACAAAAGTAGGTATAAAGGTTTGATAAAAGCATAAAAACTCTTTCTCTGTTATCTTATGTTAGCGACGAGATCTAATGAACTCAATTTGAAAAATTATCTGTAATTTTGTGGATCAAAAACAGACAGGAAAGCAGGGAAAGAACCAAAACAATCATATTGAACGAGCATCTGAGTGAACTCACTCTAGCAGATGATCGTTGCGTATGACATCTACCATTATAAAAAAAATATATGAAGCAACTTATTATACTCCGGCACGGAAAAGCGGAACAGGATACCATGGCAAAAGATGATTATGATCGCGTGCTCACGGAACGTGGTCGCAAAAATGCTGAAGGCATGGGTGACTTTATACTCAAACGATCGGGAATCCCCGATCTGATACTCGCTTCATCGGCGAGAAGAGCACACGAAACTGCTATCCTCGCAGCCGCCGCTATCACTTATCCTGAAGAGGAAATTCAAACAGACCAGAACCTCTATTTTGCCCCTGCGAGGTGGATACTGAACAATGTCTCCAAGTTGTCTGATGAGGTGAACAGTTGCCTCTACGTTGGCCACAACCCGGGAGTCACCGACCTGATCAATGATTTAGGGGTGCGGCTCGATAATCTACCCACCGCTTCGGCAGTATGTTTTGAATTCAATGTAGACTCATGGGTGGATATTTCAGCGGAACGTGCCAACTTCATGTGGTTGAAACTGGCCAAAGAGCTATGATGAAAAATAAAGTGCCGTTAACAGCTCACGCCTCCTTTTGCATGTTTTTCTCATAGGATGATGAGAGTATGTGATAAGCTTTCGTCCGGAATGCGAGGAGTGACAGCAGCAACATGAAAAGGCCGGCAAACACAAACGTAAGAGCGATACCACGTGTGCTGCCTTCTCCCAGCATCCATCCAAACGCCTCTTTACCTGAACCACTTTCCATGTATGGGATGATCGAGGATTGTGCCAGCGGACCAATGATGAAGATGGAGATGGGGGTTACCGCAGATTCAACTGTTTGCGCGAATCCAAACACACGCCCTTGTATCGATAATGGTACCACCGTCTGAATAATGGTCTGTTCACCCGCCTCAACAACCGGTACGATTAACATATAGAGAAACATACCTCCAACAAATAGCACAGGCCACTCACGAAGAGTAAAGATGATACAGATCAGGCTTATGATTACATAACCTCCCAGTAGTGAACGAAGGGGTTTTTTACCCAACCCCAGTTTACCTATCATTAGTCCGCCAATGATAAAACCTATACCGGTAAAACCAAGTATAATGCCCCATACCTCTACCGGGAAAAGAGTGAGTCCGTAGGGATCGAGCAATACAGCAAATGCACCACCAATAAAATTATTGAATGTGGTGAAGAATATCAACGCCAGTAAACCGGGGACATAATGAATTGCCCTGAATGCTCCTCGAAAATCGATTTGCGTCTGCTTAAGATGAGCATCATGTACAATATGCTCTTCGGGGACTTTAATAAAGAAGAGATCCAGCAGCGTGGCTGCCGATAACAGGAGTGTAATGTAAATAGCCCAGTCCATACCCAGAAACCCAATGATCAGTCCGCTAAATACCATGTTTGCAATCATACCAAAGCCCTGGATGGTGCCAATAAGCCCGTTGGCACGTCCGTAATCCTCTTTTGGCACAAGAATAGAAACGGTTGTTGAGAGTGCGATACCTCTCAGGTTTCCGGTAAGTGCACCTAATAGCAGCGGCAGTGAAAATAGCCAGAAGACGGGAGAAGACATATCGGCAATATCGGCCTTGTCTGAAAAGATAAAGATGGCGCTGGCCAGCAGCAGCAGGAACATTGTAACCAGTGATGCTCCCATCATCACATTCTTTTTCTTGTGCTTATCTACGATCGTACCGAAAAACATGCTGGATATAGTCACCAGTAACATATAGGTTCCACTGAGTACGGAAAGGACCAGTATCGATTTTGTTTCGAGATAGATCCAGAAACTGAATGCACTCCAGAGCAGATAAGCGCTTGTATTGGCTACGGCTATGTTGATAAGAACTCGAATAAATCGATTCATCGTACGTTTTTTCATATAACCAGACCCACAAAGAACAGATGAGTGGAATAGATTGTTTTGTCTGATTTGCTTAAGTGGTATTTATGAGACATCAATTCTAACGAACAATTGAATAACCTGACTCTTTTTCGCCCTGTTTTCGTGCATCATTCCCCCTCTCTTCGTTGGGTAATCTCCGTATCTCCTTCGTATCTCCTTCGAATATCCTTCGAATATAGTCCAAATTTATTCGAAGTTGAAAAGAGTATGTTACTATTCAATGAAGGTAGAAATTAATACGATATCGGGCAATATATAAGGCATGGTCATGCCCTGTACCATTTGAAGACAAACAGGCCATTATTTGGTTATCTGTTAATCAGTACGTTTATTTGTCAAAGTAATTACCCCGGGTTTGCAGTCATTGCTGCGTGACGCGAGACTACATTTTTAACAATCTACACATATCTGAAGAGCAGCCATGATACCAGCAGGGTGAGCAGGATATTGAATGTTTGAGCTGTAAGGAATGACCAGATGTATTTCGTGTTCTCTTTTTTGAAAATATAACGGAAATCGGTCTCCAGACCTATACAGACAAAAGCAAGCGAGAACAGCAGTCCCCGGGCTCCCTTGTTGGCTACGCGAGATAACTCTTTACCCATTTCTGCATCGAATGCGAAACTGAAAACCAGGGAGGCAATGAGAAATCCGAGGACGAATTTCGGAAACCGTTCCCACAGGACACTGCCCGAAGGCCGGATATCACTGTTTGAGCCTTTGTAGGACCAATAGATGGAGATGGCAAAAGCGGCTACACCAAGTAGTACGTTCTGTGCCGATTTGATGATGACACTGTACTGCTCGGCTGTCTCCCCGATAAACTTACCGGAAGCCACCACTGCGGCAGTAGTGTCAATGGTGCCGCCCAGCCATGCACCTGCCACCTCTTCACTTAAGCCGATCATTTTAGCAATGTATGGCAGCAGATACATCATCGGGATAGCGATGATGAGAACAAGGGAGATGACAAAAGAGAGTTTCTTGGGATTCCCTTTGATGGCACCGCTTGTAGCGATAGCTGCGGACACACCGCAGATGGAGACGGCACTGGAGAGCAGTATCGACATCTCCTTATCAATCCTGAAAGCTTTGGTCGCGATCCAGAAGCTGAAATACCAAACGGAGAGAACCACAATTACTGCCTGCACCATCCCCAGCGCACCGGCTCTCATGATCTCATTGAAGAGGATGGAACTACCCAGTATCACCAACCCTGCTTTGATAAAGTACTCACTTTTCACGGCAGGTGCCATCCATTTGGGTAAACCAATGGTATTACGTATGAGTAGTCCTATTATAACGGCAAAAAATACCGACTCAAGACCAATTGTTTTGATGGGTGAAAGAGCAGCGATGTAATTTGCCAGCCAGGCAAGCGCGTAAACAACCACAAAGGAGAGAAGGAAGCTACCCCTATCTTTGTTCCCCATAAAGAGATAACCCAGGTAAGTCAGCGCGGCTACAATCACAGACATGAAGATGTAGTTCTTCATCACCGACGGCAGGAAAATCACAAGAAAGAGGATTATAGCACCAATAATTGTAGCAACCCAATCTTCACCTTTCAATGATTTCAACATAGACAAACAGTTTTTATTTACTCATATTGAGTATCGAATTTCTAATATGACTTCTGACCGAATTGCAAAAGTAAATATTTTTTGCAAAACTTTAACCATAATGACTCATTTTCTTCAGATGTATAAACGGCATTAACAGAGCAAAAACAACCATTGGTCGATAAAAATGTGCAGTTAATCTATTTCATTTGTATGGACCTCACTTTGAACTTATTTTTGTGAGCGAATTCTATCATGTTCAATTGATTTTATTGTAAAAGCATTATGAAGAAAGTTTATTCTTTACTGTTATTAGCCCTCTCATTCACAATCTCAGTGATGGCACAGGCACAATCAAACAGTTCCATCTCGGGGAAATTGATCGACAAAGAGTCGGAGAAACCGGTTGAACTGGCAAATGTGCGCATTTTGAAAAAATCGGACAGTACTTTTGTCACAGGTAAAGCATCCGACGCCAAAGGCATATTTAACATCCCTATTAGAAACGGTGAGTACATTGTGCATATCTCATTTATCGGATACAATGATGTCTATCGCGATGTGCAAGTGACATCATCCCTTCCCGGAGCACAATTAGGGAATATCTCCATTACCAACGACAATATCCTTTTATCTGAAACGGTTGTTACCGCCAAGGCTTCTGAGATTGCGGTGAGAGGAGATACGCTGGAGTACAATGCCGATTCCTACAAGGTGACCGAGAGCGCCGTAGTGGAGGATCTGCTGAAAAAAATGCCGGGTGTGGAGATTGACAAAGACGGTAAAATCACAGTAAACGGCAAAGAGATCACAAAGATACTGGTTGATGGTGAGGAGTTCTTCAGTGATGATCCGAAAGTGGCATCCAAGAATCTACCAGCTAAAATGGTCGATAAGCTCCAGGTGCTGGAAAGAAGGACGGAGCAGGCGCAGATGACCGGATTCGATGATGGTGAGGAAGAGAACGTGATCAACCTTACTGTCCGCCCCGGAATGAAAGAGGGATTGTTTGGCAATGCATTTGCGGGATACGGCAGTAAAGACCGCTATGAGGGTAATGTGATGGCCAATTACATGAAAGACAAAGATCAATACACCTTTCTGGGAGGTTTGAACAACACCAATAATGCCGGATTCTCTGACATTGCCTCCTCCATGTTCAGTGGCAGGGGAGGCGGTGGTGGCAGAGGGATGTTTGGTGGCAGCAGTGGAATATCCACATCGGCCAACGCAGGGGGTAACTTCAGCAAGCAGTTCACACCCAAGTTGAAACTTGGTGGTAACGTGCGTTATGGATCCACCGATACCAATGTTGAATCGGGTGTCTTTTCACAAAATATTCTCAGCGCTGGCAACACGCTTGAGAATGAGAAGAATTGGTCGAACAGTATAAGCGAGAACTTTAATATGGACCTGCGTCTTGAATGGGAGCCCGATTCTGCGACCATGGTGATCTTTCGCCCGGCCGCATCTTTTTACAACAACCAGCGTGAAGAGACCGGTGACTTTTTCACCCTCCGCGAAGCGACAGGAGATACAATCAACAACGGTGACTCGAGGAATTCCTCCGAAGGTACCGGCAAGAACCTCTCCTTCAGGCTAGATGCAAGCCGTGAGCTGGGCAAGGAGGGCAGAATACTGAGCATACAGGTGCGGGGACAGGCCAATGACTCTGAGAACACCGGCGCCAACCGGTCAGGAACATTCTATAATGGTACCCGTCCCGACGACCTGATAGATCAGCGCTTCACCAACACCAGTGACAGCCGTAACTGGCGGGGATATCTCTCCTATGTGGAACCGTTGGGCGATGCGCACTACCTGCAGCTGGCATATCAGTACAATCAGAATTTATCGGAATCGGACAGAGATACCCGTTCACAGGACGAATCAGGTGAATACACCCTTCTCGATCCTGACTACAGTAAAAGGCTGGAAAACAATTTTGTAAACCAGGAGATAGAAGCCAACTTCAAGGGAGTAAGAGAGAAATATGACTACATGTTTGGTTTCTCCATGCAGCCCTCCTCCTCCCGCAGCAAGACATATGTCGGTAACGAAATGATCTTTGACGGTGAACAGAAAGTGATCAACTACTCACCCATGGCACAACTCAATTATCGCTGGAGCCGTACGCAGAACCTCCGCATACGCTATTACGGTGATACAGAGCAGCCGTCGCTGACACAGCTCTCTCCGGTGGTGGATGTAACGAACCCGCTGAATATTAGTTATGGTAATACGGATCTCAATCCCTCGTTCGAGCATCGCATCAACATCCGCTACCAGCAGTCGAACCCGGAGAAGGCGAGTTCTTTCAACACCTTCATCAACGCCGGTTATATGACCAATGATATCGTGTCTGCCACTATCACCGATGTGAATACCGGACGCAGGGAGACAACCTACCAGAATGTCAAAGGCAACTGGAACGCCAACGGAAGGATGATGTTCAACGTGCCGCTGGGTAACATCAAGTTCTCACTATTCTCCATGTCATTTGTAAGCTATAATCAGAGTAAAGGATACGCCAAGTCGATTACAGATGAAGATGAATCGAAAGTGTTTACCAATGATGATCTTAACATCAATAACCGCCTTTCACTGATGGAGATGCTGGGACTGAATTACCGTTCCGACCTGTTCGACTTCTCTTTGAGGGGTAACGTCAATTTCAATAACGTGACCAATAGCCTTGAAGGACAACAGGACCAGCAGTATTTAAACTACGGCAGTAGTGCGAATACATCAATCTATCTGCCATGGGACATGACGCTGGAGAGCGATATCAACTACTCCACCAACTCCGGCTATACCGATGGCTACGAGCAGAACGAATGGCTCTGGAATGCATCAATCCAGAAAGCACTGTTCAAACAAAAGAACGGCACACTCCGCTTTAAGATTTATGATATCCTGCAGCAGAGAAGCAACATCAGCAGAAGCGTCACGTCAAACTATATCCGTGACACCACAACCAATACCCTTACAAGCTATTTTATGGTCCATTTCATTTACCGGTTCAACATATTCAAAGGAGGTGCCACCCAGCAGGATATGATGCAAGGCAGAGGTTTCGGTAGTGGCATGAGGCCAGGAGGTGGTCATGGCAGATGATGATGACCTAATAATTTTAATATATTTGTGATATGGATCAGCCATTCAATCAAAAAAAGGGAAGTATCTGGAACAACGTCTTTGTTCACCTTCTCCTGTGGGGAGTGATTTTCATCCTCCCATACTTCTTCATGGACTCGGAGCGTATCTTCACCTGGAAGCCGTTTATGCGATCCATTCCCGAAATGCTGGGATTCATGCTGGTCTTCTATCTGAATTTTTTTGTACTGATCGATCAACTTTTACACAAGGGGAAAACAAGGCCGTTTATATTCTACAATCTGCTACTCATTATCGTTGTCTCATTTCTGATGCATTACAGCAGGGAACTACTTGAGTACCTGCTTCCGGAATTGAGACCCAGATGGCGGGGCAGAATGCCCAAATTCTTCCCCTGGCTGTTTATCGTACGTAATTCCACCTCTCTCTTTTTAATGATGGGATTGAGTGTGGCCCTGAAAATGACGGTACGGTGGTTTGAGGTGGACAGTGAACGCAAGGAGTTGGCAAAAGCTAAATCTGAAGCTGAACTGCAGAACCTGAAGAATCAGATCAATCCCCATTTCCTGCTTAACACACTTAACAATATTTATGCGCTGATAGAGTTTAATCCTCCCAAAGCCCAACAGGCCGTGATGGACCTGAGCAAGTTGTTACGCCATCTGTTATACGACAATAATCAGGCTTTCGTATCGTTAAGCCAGGAGGCTGACTTCATGCGTAACTATATTGAATTGATGCGCATACGGCTGGCCGACAATGTGACGCTGACAACAGATTTTTTCTATTCAGAAACAAGCACCACCAAAATTTCTCCATTAATTTTTATATCTTTGATGGAGAATGCTTTTAAGCATGGTATCAGTGGTGATAAGCCATCATTTATCAATGTCTCGCTCAAAGAACATCCCGATGGGAAGGTGGAGTTTGTCTCCAAAAATAGTTATTTTCCCAAGACGGATTACGATAAAAGCGGCAGCGGCATTGGGTTGGAGTTGGTAAAGAAAAGGCTGGAGTTGCTTTACCCGAACAACTATCTGTGGCATACAACCATTGAAGATAATGTCTATTCAACCGTACTGGTGATTGATACAAAAAAACAAGAAGATGACACTAAATTGCTGGATCGTGGATGATGAGCCGCTGGCTCTCTCACTGCTGGAATCATATGTGCAAAAAACATCTTTTCTGCGGTTAACGGGTAAATACAGCAACGCACTCACTGCCATGAAAAACATTGCAGAAGAGAGGGTAGATGTGATTTTTCTGGATATCCAGATGCCGGAGGTAAATGGAATGGAGTTTGCCCGTACCATCAGTAGCAGCACACGTGTCATCTTCACCACTGCTTTCAGTGAGTATGCTGTGGAAGGTTACAGGGTGAGTGCCCTTGATTATCTGCTCAAGCCCTTCTCTTTTGCCGATTTTCTTTTAGCTGCAAAGAAAGCATTAAGCTGGTTTGAGATAACCGGGGCAAAACCGGTACCTGAGCCGGTACAGGAGAAAAGAGCGATATTCGTGAAGTCGGAATACAAACTTATTCAGGTATTGTATGACGAGATACTGTATATTGAGGGGCTGAAAGATTACGTGAAAATATTTATTGAAAGTGATAACAAGCCCATCCTCTCATTGATGAGTCTCAAATCACTAGAGGAGGAGTTACCATCTGAAAGGTTTATGCGGGTGCATCGTTCCTATATCATTCAGAGAGCAAAAATCTCGAGCATCAACAAAAACCGTATTGTGATGGGCAAGAAACAGATACCGGTAGGAGAGACCTATCGCAAGCATTTTATGGCTGCCATAGAGAAGGGGTAGCCTGAAATCAAAAAAGTGAATGCACCCCCAACAATAAAAGCCGCTCAACCCGACAGATTGAAGCGGCTTATATTGTTGGTCAGGTTAATGACTTACGAGAGAAATGCCGTAAGCATCCATACATTCTTCTCTTGTCCCGATATATAATCACCCATCAGGGCAACAGTACCCTCATCGTTAGCTTCAGAGGCTGTCTCAAGCAGCTGCCGTTCCAGGCCGATCAATACCTTCATGTCGTCAAGGATAAGCCTGATAATCTCTTTCGCATTGCTGACAACTCCACTCTCCTTGATGGTGGTGGCTTTCAGGTACTCACTGTAGTTATGCGCAGGAACACCACCTAACATCAGTATGCGTTCTGCCACTTCATCCACTTTTGCAGCTGTGTCATCATAAAACTCTTCGAACCTGGCATGAGCTCCGAAAAATTCAATTCCTTTCACATTCCAGTGAAAGCCACGCAGGTTGGTATAATAAAGCTGGAGATTTGCAAGTAGTTCCTGCAATCCCTCTACTGTTTTTTTTGTACTTTTCAAATCCAGTTGTAAATAATCCAATGTTTTCATAATTCAGCTGTTTTAATTGTTTTTGTTTATGTCTATTGCAAATATATAGATAAATAACATAACAAAAAAATATTTACATCTCAATATTAGATAGATTTTCTCTATCTCTCTGTTCATTCTGCTGCATGGCTTTAATGGTTTCATCCATCAGGTGTTCAAGTTCCCAGCCCAACAATTCAGCCCCCTCCCTGATTACCTCACGGGAGCAGCCAGCAGCAAATTTTTTGTCTTTGTATTTCTTTTTCAGCGACTGAACCGTTAAATCGAGCGTGCTTCTGCTCGGTCGCATCAAGATGGCTGCACCTATGAGACCTGTAAGTTCGTCAGCAGCATAGAGCACTTTTTCCATCTGATGTTCCGGTTTCACATCGTTCTGTGTGAATCCGTAAGCGTGAGAAACCACGGCACGCTTGATTTGAGGGTTAATCCCTTCGGCGTCGAAAATCTCACACACCTTTATACAGTGTTCGTCGGGGTATTGTTCAAAATCGAGGTCATGCAACAATCCCACCAACCCCCAGAAGTCCGTTTCGCTACCATAGCCCAGTTTAGCAGCAAAATAACGCATCACCGCTTCCACCGTTGAGGCATGTTGTAGGTGAAAAGGTTCTTTATTGTATTTTTCAACCAATGCAAATGCCTCTTTCCTTGTAATTCCGGGATTTAATCTGCCACTGTTCTCCACAGGTAATCTATCCAGTATCATCTTTATGCTTGTTTTCTTTCCATTGAGCAATCATGGAAAATGAATTTCCAGTAAAGATATATTTTTTTCAACCAATTGAAAAGATAAAATCCATTCGTATATTTGCGAACAATAAAACAATTCGTATATTTGCGAATTGAAACGAATCAGGAGTAATAGTAATTATGTCCAAAAAAGAATTCACTGAAGAGCAGATGAAAATTTCCCGAATCGCCAAGGCACTGGCTCATCCGGTAAGGATTGCCATTTTGCAACTGCTGGCTAACCAAAACTGCTGTTATCATGGCGACATGTCGGAAATCATACCGGTAGCCAAGAGCACTCTCTCACAGCATCTGAATGAGCTGAAGGAAGCAGGGTTGATACAGGGGGAATTTACACCTCCCACTGTGAAGTACTGCATCAACAAGGAAAACTGGGAGAGTGCAAGAGAAATAATAGAGACTTTTATTGACAACATTGCACAGGTAAAAAGATACTGCTGACAAAATTGTTTCTCACTTACTATGAGACATTTCGGCAACAAATTTACAGATTCGAAATAAAAACGAATAATCTTCAATGAACCAATTAAAATTTAAAAACGTATGAAACGAGTTCTTTTTATCTTAATGGCAGCAATCACTTTAACCTCCTGTGGTAGCACAAACGAGAAAAAAACCAATGCAGCAGAGACTTCCGCAGATGCTTCAGTGAACAGCTCAGAAGCAGCCTCTATTGCGAGCGCCGATCCTGCAACGGTATATGTCTATTATTTTCATGGGAAACAGCGCTGCAAGACCTGCATAGCAGTTCAAAATTCCGCTCAGGAAACAGTGAACCGGATGTATGGTGACAATCAGAAAGTGCAATTTTTGGAAATAAAGACCGATGAAGCAGAGAACAAGGAACTTGTGGACAGGTATGGGGTGACATGGAATGCACTGATCGTTGCGAAAGGTGATGACCATATCGACCTGACACAATATGCATTTGCCAATGCCGTGAGCAATCCTGAGGATTTGGGAGAGAAACTAAAGGGTGAGGTGGAGCAGAGGCTTTAAAAGAAAGAATAGCGCTGAACAATGATGAATTTTCTTCAGAGCCTGACAGATGGCTCGAGCTGGCCAATGCTCACTGCATTCCTACTGGGACTGATGACAGCCATCAGCCCCTGTCCGCTGGCCACGAATATCACAGCCACCGCCTATCTGAGCAAAGACATCACCATCAAAAAAAGGGTGTTGTACAACGGCCTTTTTTATACACTTGGAAGGATGTTTACCTATACGGTGCTTGGCATGCTCTTCTTTTTTGGTGCAAGCCAGTTTAAGATTGCCGGTCTCTTGCAGGGTCTCGGCGGTATCTGGCTGGGTGTGGCTCTACTGTTGATTGGCATCTTTATGCTTGATATCATACAGCTGAACATGCCCGGCGTGGGGAAGCTGACGGATAAGTTCGGCAACAAGAAGGGTAAGAAAACCTACTGGGATGCTTTTCTGCTGGGACTTTTGTTCGCACTGGCGTTCTGTCCCTATAGCGGCATGCTCTATTTCGGCGGGTTGATACCGATGACGATCGCCTCTGCATCGGGATTGTTGCTGCCGCCGATTTTCGCCATAGCCACAGGTCTCCCGGTGATCATCATCGCATGGCTCCTGGCCTATAGCGTGAGCAATATAGGTAAGTTCTACAACAGAATGAACAGTTTTCAAAAGTGGTTCAAGCGTGTGGTTGCAGCACTGTTTATGATAATAGGCGCTTATTATATCATCATCAGTCTCTGAATAAAAAATGAAAGAATAACATCAACAAATAACAATCAACAAATAAAATAATTATGGAAGTATTGGTATTGGGACCCGGCTGTAAAAAATGCGTTTTGACCTACGACGCCATCAGAAAAGTGGTGAATCAGACCGGAGCAGAGGTGTCCCTCCGCAAGGTGGAGGACATTATGGAGATCATGAAGTTTAACGTGATGACGACACCGGCAGTGGTGGTCGACGGTGAGGTGAAGGTGAAAGGTCATGTACCATCCGAAGCAGAGATAAAAAAGATTATTGGTCTTTAAACAGCAGCATATCAGATATTACAGTAACCGCGCAAACGACGTGGAACGATATTGTGTTGTCTGTAAATGAAAAAAATGGAAACAAAAAAAGAATTAAAATATCTGGGTTTAATGGTGCTTCTTTTCGGGTTGATCTTCTTTCTTCCCATCAGCAGTGAGCGTTTTATGACCGCCATCACCGCCACCCTCGACCTCTCCAAATGGTACGCACAGGAACATGTGATCCTCTGTCTGCTTCCGGCATTTTTTATTGCCGGGGTGATTGCCGTATTCATTAGCCAGGGATCGGTGATACGGTACTTCGGTGCGAATGCCAACAGATGGCTTTCCTACAGCGTGGCATCGGTTTCGGGAGCCATCCTCGCGGTCTGCTCCTGCACCATTCTCCCACTCTTTACAAGTATCTACAAGCGGGGAGCAGGTCTGGGACCTGCTGTCGCCTTCCTCTACTCGGGCCCGGCCATCAGCATCCTCTCCATCATTCTCACCTGGAGCATCCTCGGCACGGAGATGGGCATTGCGCGGATGATTGGAGCTGTCCTTTTCTCGGTCATGATCGGACTGGTGATGGCATTTATCTACCGCAAGGAGGAGAAAGCAAAACAGGAGGAGCAGATGAACTTCGAGGCACCACCGGCAAAACGTCCGGTGTGGCAGACGATGTTCCATTTTTTTACGCTGGTGCTTATCCTGGTGGCTGCCAACTGGGGTGCACCCGCATCAGGTGACACTGCAAGTGTATGGTTCTATCTCTTCAGCTACAAATGGTACATCACCGGCTTCCTGTCGCTGATGCTTGCCTGGTCGCTGATAAAGATTCTGAAGATTAAATGGCAGTGGGTATTGCTGGGTGTTGTTGCAACAGCACTGTCGGCACTTCTTGCCGGCCATTTTATCCCCGACCCAAAACTGGCGCCGATGGTGCCGATGGTTGTGGGTATAGCCGCGCTTGCTGTGGTGACCCTCTTCGACCGGAACGATGAGGAGAACAGGGAGTGGACGCTCTCTGCCTGGGGTTTTGCCAAGCAGATCATGCCGCTGCTGGCCATCGGGGTGGTGACCGCCGGGTTCCTGCTGGGATCGACGCACGACAATGTAGCCATTCCCGGCGTGGTGCCCAACGAGTGGATTGAGTGGGCTGTAGGAGGGAACTCTCTTTTTTCCAACTTCTTCGCCAGCTTCACCGGGGCATTCATGTATTTTGCCACGCTCACCGAGGTACCTATTGTGCAGGGACTGCTCTCCAGTGGTATGGGTAAAGGTCCCGCGCTGGCACTGCTGCTTGCCGGACCATCGCTCTCACTGCCGAACATGCTGGTGATCCGTGGTGTGATGGGGACCAGGAAGACGCTTGTATACGTGGTGCTGGTGATGATCATGGCTACCTTCTCCGGAATGGTTTATGGTACGTTCTTTTGACAATAAACCGTTGGTAACACGATTCTGTTATAATAGTTCACATTTTAAAAATCAATTTAATTTATTTCAAGATGAAAATACTTATTCTTTGTACCGGCAACAGCTGCCGCAGCCAGATGGCACATGGTTTTTTGCAGCGTTTCGATGAGAAGTTAACTGTTCGTTCGGCCGGAACCGAACCTGCCCGGCAGGTAAACCAAACCGCCGTCAAAGTGATGAAAGAGGTGGGGATTGATATCAGCCATCATACGCCTCAAATGGTAGACCAGTACATCAAAGATGAATGGGATTATGTGATTACGGTATGTGACCATGCCAACGAGACATGTCCTCTTTTTACGGGGAAAGTGAAACAGCGGTTGCACATGGGCTATGAGGACCCATCCCATGCAAAAGGAACTGAAGAATTTATTTTGAGCGAGTTTTACAGGATTCGCGATCAGATAAAAAATGATTTTCACAAATTGTATATAGAGCAATTAAAACCTCAGTTATGAAGTCAGAGGATTTAAAAGAGGTGGTGAAGCGCAAGTATGGAGCTATTGCCAATCACAGTTTACAAATGGCTCCATTATCCTGTTGCGGATCTTCAGGATGCTGTGGCGAACTGGAATTCAGCATGATTGGCGATGAATATCAACATGTGGAAGGCTACAATCCTGATGCCGATTTGGGGTTAGGTTGTGGTATCCCTACCCAATTTGCAGATATAAAGAAAGGAGACCATCTGCTCGACCTTGGAAGTGGTGCTGGGAATGATTGCTTTGTTGCGCGAGTCATTGTTGGTGATACCGGCAGGGTAACCGGTTTGGATTTCACAGACGCCATGGTCCGCAGAGCAGTTGAAAATGCCCAAAAGCGCGGACTTTCGAACATTTCGTTTGTGAAAGGCGATATTGAAGAGATGCCTTTTACCGACAGTACGTTTGATGTAATCGTCTCCAATTGTGTGTTGAACCTTGTACCTGACAAAAATAAAGCCTTTGCTGAAATGATGAGGGTCTTAAAACCTTCGGGACATTTCTGCGTTTCAGATGTGGTGCTCAAAGGCAATCTACCCGAAGAGTTAAAGAATGATGCCGAGATGTACGTAGGTTGTGTTTCGGGTGCAATTGAGATAAATGAATATCTCAGCATCATAGCACTGCAGGGATTTAAAAACATCACCGTTCACAAACAAAAAGAAATCCTGATCCCAAAGGAGATAATGGATAAGTATCTATCCGTTACAGAGGGTATCCGTTTTAAAGATAGTGATAACGGTATTTACAGCATTACGGTATCAGGATATAAAAATTAGTTTTCAATTCACAGTTTGCAAAAAAAACAGATAGATTTCAATTATCAAATAAAAATATGAAGAAAAATCAAGGCATAAGTTTTTTCGAACGAACCCTCACACTCTGGGTAGCCATCTGTATTGTGGCGGGTATTCTGATCGGTCTCTATATCCCATCCGTACCTGCCACACTGCATCAGTTCGAGTACGCCAATGTCTCCATTCCGGTAGCCATCCTTATCTGGCTGATGATATTCCCCATGATGTTAAAAGTGGATTTTAACAGCGTGAAAAATGTGGGCAGCAAGCCAAAAGGCATCCTGATCACAGGGGTGACCAACTGGCTGATCAAACCCTTCACCATGTTCGCCATCGCATGGTTCTTCTTTTTCGTGGTGTTCAAGTCGCTCATCCCCGCTGCGCTGGCTGACCAGTACCTGGCTGGCGCGGTGCTGCTGGGTGCTGCTCCCTGTACCGCCATGGTGTTCGTCTGGAGTCACCTCACCCGGGGTGATGCAGCCTATACCCTGGTGCAGGTGGCGCTGAACGACCTCATCATCCTGGTGGCGTTTGTCCCTATCGTGGGGCTGCTGCTCGGCATCGGAGGGATCGCCATACCCTGGGATACGCTATTCCTCTCGGTGGTGCTCTTCGTGGTGGTACCGCTGCTGGCCGGTATGCTCACACGCATCTACGTGGTGAAAAGGCGGGGGATCGACTACTTCAACAATGTCTTTATAAAGAAATTCAACAACATCACCGTGGGGGGGCTGCTGCTCACGCTGATCATCCTCTTCTCGTTCCAGGGTGACACCATCCTGCAGAACCCGCTTCATATCCTGTTGATTGCCATTCCGCTGATCATCCAGACGGTGCTGATCTTCTTCATCGCCTACGGGTGGGCCAGGGCATGGAGGCTGCCGCATGATGTGGCCGCCCCTGCCGGTATGATCGGGGCAAGCAACTTCTTCGAGCTGGCTGTCGCCGTGGCTATCTCGCTCTTCGGGCTTGAGTCGGGGGCAGCCCTGGCCACCACGGTAGGGGTGCTGGTGGAGGTGCCGGTGATGCTGATGCTGGTGCGTATTGCCAATGATACAAGGAAATACTTTCCCCGGCCCCTGGAATCTTAATTTTATCAACCTCTTTTTTTATAGCTTAGTACAGCCCAA